>NZ_AFRW01000025.1 GCF_000220985.1 Nesterenkonia sp. F | reverse complement strand
CGCCGACCGGCTCGCCCCGGTGTGGGAGCTCTTCGCCGCCTGCGGCGGCAGCCTGCGGGGCACCGTCGCGCTCGCCGAGCAGCTGTCCCTGGTGCCGGGGAACAGTCTCCCGGCCCCGCTGCAGGGTCCGGATGCGGCCGCGCGGCGCCGGGCCGCGGAGGTCGTCGAGGCCTGCGGCCTGGCCGGGGAGGGGCTGGGATGAGGCCCGGGGACGTCGGGACCGGAGCGATCGACCTCAGCCGACCGATCCGTGCGGGGATGATGGTCTACCCGGGCGATCCGGAGGTGACCCGGGCTCCGGCGCTGACGCTGGCCGCCGACGGCGTCGCCGTCGAGCGGCTGGCCTGCGGCTCGCACACCGGCACGCACGTCGACGCCCCGTGCCACAGCATCGGCGGCGGGCGCACCACCTCGGAGATCGCCCTCGAGGAGCTGATCGGACCGGCGCTGGTGCTGCCGCTCGACGCCGCGCCCGGCGAGCTGATCTCCGCCGGGCGCCTCGAGCATGCGCTCGCCGCGCTCCTCGGCCCCCGTGAACCGCTGCCGCCTCGGGTCCTGCTGGCCTTCGGCTGGGACCGGCATTTCGGCACTGAGCTCGCCCTGCGGCATCCGGCGCTGAGTGCTGAGGCCGCCGAGCTGCTCTGGTCCCGCGGGATGCGCGTGCTCGGCACCGATGCGCTGAGCCCGGACCCGACGACGCCGGAGCCTCAGGGAACCGGCGACGCCGGCCCGGAGGGTGTCTTCGCGGCGCACCAGCTCGTCCTCGGCCGCGACGGGCTGCTCGTGGAGAACCTCTGCCGCCTGCGCGAGCTGGGCCCGGGGATCCACCAGGTCGGGATCATCCCGCTGCCGCTGGCCGAGGCCGACGGCGCGCCGGTGCGTGCCGTCGGCTGGCCGCGCTCGGATCCTCGGAGCTCCTGAAGGTCCCGGCGCTCCGAACGCGGCCAGGCCCAGCCTCCTCAGTAGAGGATATGGGCGCAGAGCACGATCACCGGCAGGGTGATCACCGTGCGCTCGAGGAAGACCACCACCAGGTGGCGGAACGTCACCGGCAGGCTGGAGGCCAGCAGCATGCCGCCGACCTCGGACATGTAGATCAGCTGGGTGATCGACAGGCAGCCGATGATGAACCGGGTCATCTCCGAGGTGATGTCCATGGCGATCACCGAGGGGAGCAGCATGTCGGTGAAGCCGATGAGCATCGTCTCCGAGGCGGCCTTGGCCTCGGGCACCTGCATCGCCTCCAGCACCGGCACGAAGGGAGTGCCCAGCCAGGTGAACACCGGCGTGTGCTCGGCGACGACGACCGCGAGCGTGCCCACGGCCATGATCACCGGCAGCACGCCGATCCACATCTCCAGCACGTTGGACAGGCCGCGTTTGACCGTCTCGCCGGGCAGCGCGATCGAGGCCCGCTCGAGGGCGCCGCGCCAGGCGCGCCGCAGCAGCGGGCCCTGCTCCTCGGTGCTCTCCTGCGCACGGCGCGGCGTGCCGTCGATGTAGACGTCCGGGAATCGGGACAGCGGCGGGATCCGCGGCATGATCATCGCCGCGACCAGCCCGGCGACCACGATGGTGCCGTAGAAGCCCAGGAACATGTGCTCCAGCCCCAGGTAGCCCATGACCACGATGGTGAAGGTCAGCGAGACCACGTTGAACGTGGTGCCCAGCACCGCGGCCTCGCGCCGGGTGTAGTAGCCGTGCTCGTACTGCTGGCTGGTCATCAGCACGCCGATGATCGCGTCGCCGAACCAGGAGGCCAGGCTGTCGATGGAGGAGCGGCCGGGCACGGTGAACAGCGGGCGCATGATCTTGTTCATCAGCGCGCCGGCGAACTCGATGAGCCCGAAGTTCAGCAGCAGCGGCAGCAGCAGCCCGGCGAAGAAGAACACGGTGACCAGCAGGGCGGCGAGGTCGAAGATCACCTGGCCGGTGTCCTCGCCCCAGAGCCACTCCGGACCGATCTGCCAGAGCGTCATCGCGCCGACGATCAGGCCGACGACGCGGATCACCAGCCAGGAGACGGTGCTGCGGAACAGCGTGCGCAGCGTCGCCGAGCGCTCCATGAACGCCGGGGCGAAGACCATGTGCACTGCAGTGCCCGCCGCCGAGACGGCCATCAGCCCGACCATCAGGTAGGGCATGACGTCGCTCAGCAGCGATCCCGCCGTGTCGGCGAGGACGGCCACCGGGATGGTGATCGAGCCGTCGGGGGAGGGGACCGGCACCATGAACAGGGCGACGCCGATCAGCGAGGGGATGATGAACCGCGGAGCGGCCCGTGCGGTGCGCGTCGAGGTCATGGCGATCAATCCTCGTCCTGCGTCCGACGGCCCATCGCCGAGACGAGCTCGTAGACCAGGTGGCTGGCGGCGACGCCGGTGATCTGGGCGTGGTCGTAGGCCGGGGAGACCTCGACGACGTCGGCTCCGACGATATTGAGGTCGGTCAGCGAGCGGATGATGCGCAGCATCTCCCGGCTGGTCAGCCCCCCGGCCTCCGGGGTCCCGGTGCCCGGGGCGTGGGCCGGGTCCATGACGTCGACGTCGATGGAGAGGTAGACTGGCTTGTCGCCGAGGCGCTCGCGCAGCCGGGCGACGGCGGCCGGCACGCCGTGCTCTTCGATGAACTCGCTGGAGGTGATCTCGAAGCCCAGGCGCGCGTCGTCGTCGAGGTCGCCCTTGCCGTACAGCGGGCCGCGGGTGCCCAGATGCGCGCTGGCGGTCAGGTCGATGAACCCGTCCTCCGAGGCGCGGCGGAACGGGGTGCCGTGGGTGACCGGGGCGCCGAAGTAGGTGTCCCAGGTGTCCAGATGCGCATCGGCGTGCAGCACCGCGACCGGGCCGTGCGTCGACGCCATGGTGCGCAGCAGGGGATAGGCGATGGTGTGGTCGCCGCCGATGGTCACCAGCTTCCCGGCCCGCTCCAGCAGCTCGCGGGAGCCGGTCGCCACCGCCTCGATCGCCTCGTCGAGGTCGAAGGGGTTGGCGATCAGGTCGCCGGCGTCGGCGACCTGCTGCACCGCGAAGGGTGAGACGTCCTGGGCGGGGTTGTAGGGCCGCAGCAGCCGGGAGGCGTCGCGGACGTGGGACGGGCCGAAGCGCGCGCCCGGACGGTAGCTGACGCCGGAGTCGAAGGGCACGCCGACGACGGCGACGTCGGCGCGGCCGACCTCGTCCAGGCCCGGCAGCAGGGCGAAGTTCGCATGGCCGGCGTAGCGCGGGGTGGCCGAGCTGTCGCGCGGGCCGACAGGGGAGGGAGTGTGGTCAGTCATGGTGTCCTTTCGTCGCCGCGGGGATCGCGACGGTGGAGAGGGGATGCGGTCGGGCTCAGTCGAGGGCGACGGGCTTGAGCTCGTCCCACTGGTCGCCGGGGCCGGGGTTCGACGCCGACGTCGCCCCGCCCAGGTGGTCCATCACGCCCCAGACGGCGTTCAGCGCGGTGGTGACCGCGCCGTCGGCCCAACCGGCGGTGAAGGAGATGTCGTCGCCGGCTAGGAAGATCCCGCGCTGATGCTCGGGCAGATCGCGCTGGACGAAGTGGTTGAACAGCCGCTCCTGGTAGCGGTAGTGGCCGGGCAGGTTGTTCTTGAAGGCGCCCATGAAGTTCGGGTCCGCCTCCCAGGAGACGGTGATCGGCTGGCCGATGATGTGCCGGCCGATGTCCAGATGCGGGTAGATCTTGTGCAGCGAGTGCAGCATCAGCCGGGTGCGCTCGTCGGCGTCCAGCGGCAGCCACTTCAGCGCGTCGTCGTTCCAGGTGTAGGAGAGCAGGATCGCCGCGGGCTTGTCCGGGCCCTCGTCGAGCAGGTACGTCGCCCGCGGCAGCCGGTCGGTGAGCGTCATCGACATCGCATCGCGGCCGGTCTGCGGGTCGGTGTCGCGCCAGAAGGGGCGGTCGACCATCACGAAGGTCTTCGAGGAGAGCATGTAGTGGCTCTTCTCGATGGCGTTCCACATCCGCGGGGAGAACAGCTCCTCGTCGGTGTCGATGCGCGTGGAGAGCAGCCAGGACTGGCAGGTGACCACGGCGGCGGCGTACTCGACGGTGCGGCCCCACTTCTCGGTGATCGTCACCCCGCCCTCGACGCCGCGGTGAATGCCGGTGACCGCCCCGCGCGGGGCGCCGCGGTGCAGCGACTCCAGCGAGGTGCCCGCCGGCCAGTGGACGATGTCCTCGGGGGCGTGGCGCCACAGCGACTCGGGCAGGCGCTGGGCGCCGCCGACGATGCCGTGGTGGTCGTCGTCGGCGTCGGTGAAGACCACGCGCAGCACCTCGAGCACCGAATTGGGGAAGTCGGTGTCCCAGCCGCCGGAGCCGAAGCCGACCTGGCCGAAGGTCTCGATATGCTTCCAGCTCAGCTTCCGGAAGGCCTCCGAGCCGGAGATGAAGCCGTAGAAGGACTCGTCGTCGAAGCGGGCGACCAGCTCGTTCCAGAGCCGCTTGAGCTCGGCGGCGTCGCGGCGGCGGATGGCGTCCTGGACGGCGTCGATCTCCGCCTCGTCGCGCAGCGCCTGCTTCCAGGCCTCGGCGACCTCCCGGTAGAAGGCCGGCAGCTGGTCCTCGGTCTCGGCGTAGGTGGGCTCTCCCTCGTCGGCCAGGTCGATGACCGTCGAGGGCGTCGCCGGCGACAGCGGGTTCGGGAACTCGCGGGTCTCGAGGCCGAGCAGGTCGACGTAGTGGTAGAAGGCCCGGCCGGTGCTGGGGAAACGCATGCCGCCGAGGTCGACCACGCAGTCCGGGGCGCCGTCGAAGGCCTGCGACTTCAGCCGGCCGCCGATCTCGCCGGCCTCGTGGATCACCGGCTTCAGGCCCATCTTCATCAGCTCGTAGGCGGCGACGATGCCGGCCAGGCCGGCGCCGACGACGGCGACCTCGGTGCCGCGGACTTCCTCGGGCACGCGGCCCAGGCCCTCCGGGGAGTCCAGGAAGTGGTCGTAGCTGAAGGGGAAGTCGGGGCTGAACATGGTCAGCGGCGGAGTCTCTTCGGCGGCGGCGTGGTCCGGGGCGGTCTCGGTCATGGCATCCTCATCCTTCGGGCGATCGGGGGAGGCAGGACGGTCTGCGGTGCGGACAGACGGATGCATCCTGCGATGCGGGGTCAGGAGACGAATGTACTGAGGCGCACCTCACACAGCAATGATGGATCGTCAGCAGAGGTCATCATATGCTTCAGATCTGGAGGTGTTCATCGCTGACTGTTCACTGAACAGGCGTGGTCGGTGCCTCACGCATGATTTATGTCATGCTCGATGCCGGATCGTGCTGAATTCGGCGGATCCCGCGCTCGGAGGGAGGACCAGGCGATGTCGACCATCGACGACGAGCTCATCGCCGCGCTGCAGGACGACGGCCGCGCCAGCTACAGCGCGCTCGCCGCACGGCTCGGAGTGCCGCGCGGAACCGTCTCCGCACGGCTCAAGGCGCTCACCGAGTCCGGCCGGGTGCGCATCGTCGCCGCCGCCGATCCGGCGTTCCTCGGCGAGACCTGCTCGGCGCACGTCTCGATCGCCGGCCGCGGCGAGCTGAGCGAGGTCATCGAGCATCTGCGCGGCCGCGACGACATCCCGCTGGTCTCGGCGATCTCCGGGGCCCAGGATCTGGTGGTGGAGGTGCGTGCCGCCGACCAGGACGCCCTCTTCGACGTGCTCGCCTGGATCCGCAGCTTCGAGCAGGTCGCCCGGATCTCCACTGTGCTCTACAACGACATCCTGCGCGGATCCTTCGTCTCCGACTACGGCGGCGGCGGGCGCATCGACGCCATCGACAGCGAGCTGGTGGAGCTGCTGCGCCATGACGGCCGGATGAGCTACCGCGACCTGGCCGCCCGCGTGCGGCTCTCGCCGACGGCGGTCCGCGCGAGGGTGCGGCGCATGGTGGACAGTCGGATCCTGCGGATCAGCGCGGTGGTCACCCACACCGCCCGGGCCGGACGCACCAAAGTCGGAGTGGGTCTGCACCTCGGCGCCGACGACCAGGCGGTGATCGACCGCCTCATGGGCTGGCCCGAGGCCGAGTTCGCCGCGCTGACCATCGGCGCCTTCGACCTCGTCGCCACGCTCAGCTCCGGAGTGCCGGGAGAGGTCTTCGCCCGGCTCGACGAGCTCAAGGGGCTCGCGGGCGTGGCCGGGATGGAGACCTGGTTCCACCTGCAGACGCTCAAGGAGGACTACTCGCGGGCGATCTGAGCATCCAGGCCGCGACTCCGGGCATCGAGCGGGCGATGTGTCGAGGTTTCGGGGCTTTTCGCCGGGCAGAACCTCGACACATCGCCCACTCGATGGAGGATGGAGATCGACGCCCCGCCCGAGCCGATGGAGGAACCTGCCATGCCGACCGAGACGACCGACGCCGCGGCCGAGACCACCGACATCATCCTGGACTGCGACCCCGGCCACGACGACGTCGTCGCACTGCTGCTGGCGCTGGGCAGTCCGGAGATCCGGGTGCTGTCGGTGACCACCGTCGCCGGCAACCAGACGCTGGAGAAGGTCACCGCCAACGCGCTGGCCACGCTGGCGCTCGCCGGGGCCGAGGACGTCGACGTCCACGCCGGCTGCCAGCGCCCGCTGACCCGCGAGCTGCAGGTCGCCGCCGACATCCACGGCGAGTCCGGGCTCGACGGCGTGACGCTGCCGGCGCCGTCGCGCGCAGCCCGCGCGGAGCACGCCGTCGACCGGATCATCGCCGAGGTGATGGACCGGCCGGCCAGCACGGTGACGCTGGTGCCCACCGGCCCGCTGACGAACATCGCCGCCGCCGTGCGTCGCGAGCCGCGGATCGTCGAGCGTGTGCGGGAGGTGGTGCTCATGGGCGGGGCCTGTCGCGGCGGCAACGTGACCCCGGCGGCCGAGTTCAACATCCACGTGGACCCCGAGGCGGCCGACGTCGTCTTCGACCAGGACTGGCCGCTGACGATGGTCGGTCTCGACGCGACCCACCAGGCCGTCGCCGACGAGCAGATCGTGGCGGCCTGCGCGGAGCTGGGCACCGACGTCGGCGCGGCCATGGCTGATCTGCTGGGCGCCTTCGGGCGGAACTATCGTGCGGCGCAGGGCTTCGCCGCCGCCCCGCTGCACGACGCCTGCACGATCGCCGAGCTCGTCGAGCCCGGTCTGCTGCAGACGGTGACCGCCCCGGTCGCCGTCGAACTCCACGGCGAGCACACCACCGGGATGACTGTGGCCGATCTTCGTCCGCAGGCGCCGTCGGGCGGCACGACGCGCGTGGCCCTGGGGCTCGACCGCGACCGCTTCTGGGCGATCCTCCTCGACGCCCTCGCCCGCCTCTGAGGCGACGGCGATCGCGATGACTCCGTGGAAGGTGCGGGAATGCGCGCACATACCCACATGTCCCACGGACTCATCGCAGGGGAGGGAAGGGGCTCAGCCGCGGCGCCAGGCGGAGACCTCGGCGTCGTCCTCGGCCGGGGCGATGAACCGTGCATAGCGCGCGTCGTCGTCGAGGTGGCGCTTCAGCCAGGCGACGGTGTGCGCGGCGATGGTCGCATCGGCGCTCAGTGGGTCCAGGTGGTCGGCTCCGCGCAGCTCCAGATAGGCCTTCGCCCGCGTGCCGGTCAGCCCGGCATAGATCGGCAGCGCATGCTCGTCCACCGGAGCCACGCGGTCCTCTTCGGCGCCGAGGACCAGCGTCGCGGCCTCGATCGCGGACCAGCCGCGCCGCGGGTGCCACGGCGCCACCGGCACCACGGCGTCGATCTCCTCCCGCGCGGCGGCCGCGCGCAGCGCCCCGCCGCCGCCCATCGAATGGCCGATCACCGCCTGCCGCTGCTCATCGACCCGACCGGCGAGGTCCTCGGCGGCGGCGACATGGTCCAGGGCCGCGAGCAGCTGCCGTCCGCGGGCACTCGGCTCGTCGTCCAGGGACTCGGTGCCGAGGGTGATCACCGCGAAGCCGAAGGACGCCAGCCGTGGGCCCATCCAGGCGATGGCCGACTCCTGGGCGCCGTAGCCCGGCGAGATCGCCACCATGCCGACGTCGCCGTCGCCGGCGGCGGGCAGGTGCAGCGTCCCCTCGCCGAAGCCCTCTGCCGCCGCGGCGGGCACGTCGCGCTGCTCGACGGAGAAGGGCCCGCGCGGCTGCCGCAGCATCGTCGCCGTGGGGTCCGGGCCGCGGGCATGGTCGGCGGACGGCGTCTCGACGGCGGGATCCGACTCCTCGGCCACCGGCGCCGACCGCGGCGGCGCCGAGGCGGTGACCAGTCCGACGACGACGGCGCCGGCGACCAGCAGAGCGGCGGCATGGCGGGCCGCGGCGCGCGCGACGGTCATGGCGCCTCCCCGCGGTCTCGACGGTGTGCACCGCTCGTCCTGACTCTCGACGCGCCGTCGGACCCTGTCAAGGGTGGGCCGACGGGATCACCTGCCGACCATCTCTGCGGCCGGGTCGCTCCACCGGCCGCTGCGCACGCCGCGATGGTGGATCATCCCCGCCGTGATCGAGACGACGAAGACCACCGCCATCGGCGCCAGGATCCACCAGACGCCGAAGGTCGCCATCACCGGGATGGAGATCGCGGTGATCAGTCCGCCGCCGAAGAACGGTTCGAAGACCAGCTGTTTATAGCCGAAGGCCTCCAGCGCCGGGGACTCGTCGTAGGGATCGGCCACGCGCAGCAGCGCCAGGCCGGTGGCCGTCACGCCCATGGACTGGCCGAAGTCGGCGATGCCGCGCTCGAGCCAGAACGCCGGAACGATCCGCGGAGTGAAGAACAGCAGCATCAGCATGCAGAAGGCCACGCCCGCGATCGAGAGGATCAGGAAGGTCCGCCAGTAGTCGGCGATGACCGTCAGCGAGATCGACGAGAGCGCGGCGACGATGAGGATGTCCAGGGCCAGTCCCTGGATGCGCTTCATCATCTCGTGGTCGATCAGGTGCGTGCTGCCGGTGCGGTCGAGGACCACCTGCACCAGCACGCCGCCGAGCATCGCCAGGGGGAAGAGCGGCACGTAACCCAGCAGCGTGGTGCCCTCGCCGCCGTCGGCGGTCCACAGCGAGTCGGGCCGGCCCCACAGCGCGTCCTCGACGGCGACCAGCGTCACCTGCATCAGCCAGCCGAGGATGATCGCCAGGCCGACGACGGCGACGTGGAGGGTCAGCGGCTCGATCGAGCCCGGACGGGCGGTCATCCGGCCGGCGTAGACGGTCTCGGAGTCGGTGTAGAGGCCGCGCAGCTCGTCGCGGGACTGGTGCGAGACCTCCTGGAGCACGCGGGTGCGGCCGGTGCGCACGCCCCAGTTGATCACGGCGACGCCGATGACGATCGCCGAGACCAGGCCGACGGTGGCCATCGCGAGGGCGAGGTCGGCGGCCTCGGGGATGCCGATGTCCTCGAAGACGGTGGTCATGCCGCCGGCGGTGCCGTGGCCGCCCTCGAAGGCGATCTCGATCAGTCCGCCCAGCAGCGGGTCGACGCCGAACAGCGGTCCGAGGACCAGCAGCGCCAGGCCGATGCCGACGACATACTGGCCCGAGCCGTAGGCGATGCCCACCGAGATCTGCGGGCCGGCGAGTCGGGCGACCCGCTTCGGGGAGGGGATGCGGCTGCCCAGGAACAGCGTCGCGAAGACCACCGAGATCAGCAGGCCCGGCAGCGCGCTCCAGATCTCGTAGATCTCTGTGGTGAACAGCCCGCCGGACTCCAGCCAGGACCAGCCGGTGGGTCCGGCCAGCCGGCCGGCGACCTGCGGTCCGAGGGCCAGGCCGATCACTCCGGCGATGATGGCGCTGGGCAGCAGGAGCTTCTGGATGAACGGAACCTTCACGCGCAGGTACTTGCCGGCCAGCATGATCGCGGCCAGCAGGACGATCGCGAAGCCGATCGCGTCGGGGCTCATCGAGGATGTCCTCCGTTCTCTCTCCGGGCAGGAGGGGGTGCGGCGGGGTCGAGGGGCGGGCTCCGGGCAGTAGACTGGCGCCCGTCGTCCGAGTCCGGATCCGTGCTGGCCGTGTGCGCCTCGGTCGCGGTGAGGCATCATGCTCCTCAGCGATGAGAAGTGTGACGTTCGTCGCGTGATCGGCGTCTCGTGAGCTGAGCGACAGGATCCAGGCTCCACAGTGTAAGGCGTGAAAGGTCAGGTCGCCATGCCGCAGCAGCACGACGGAGGAGCCGCCCCCGCGGCCGACTCCGCCGCCCTCCCCGCCCGCCGCACCTCGACGGTCGGGAATCTGGTCCGCGGCGCGCTCATCGGGCTGGTCGAGACTGTGCCCGGCGTCTCCGGCGGCACGGTGGCCCTGGTGGTCGGGATCTATGCCCAGCTGCTGGAGTCCGCAGATCACGTCGTCACCGCCGTGCGTCGGCTGCTGCTGGGTCCGGAGCGGCTCGCCGGGGCCCGCGAGCATCTGGCCGCAGTCCGCTGGCGGCTGATCATCCCGGTGCTGATCGGCATGGCCGCCGCCGTCTTCACTGTCGCCGGTCCGATGGCCGCCGCCGTCGACTCCCACCCGGTGCTGACCCGCGCGGCGTTCTTCGGCATGGTGCTGGCCTCGCTGGCGGTTCCGCTGCGCATGGCCGGGCCGAGCGGGCTGCGGACGCGTCACCTCCTCGCCGGGCTGGCGGCGGCGGTGCTGACCTTCTGGCTGGTCTCGCTGCCGCCGACGACGCTCGAGGCGACGCCGGCGACCATCCTGCCGGCGGCCGCCGTCGCCGTGTCGGCGCTGATGCTGCCGGGGCTGTCCGGCTCCTTCCTGCTGCTCACCGTCGGCCTCTACGAGCCCACGCTGCAGGCGGTCGATCAGCGCGATCTCGGCTATCTGGGGATCTTCGCGGTCGGGATGGTGCTCGGGGCGATCGTGCTGGTCAAGCTGCTCACCTGGCTGCTGGCCCACCGCCGGCGGATGACGCTGGTGGTGCTGGCCGGGCTGATGCTCGGCGCGCTGCGCAGCCTGTGGCCGTGGCAGACCGAGTCGCGCGCGCTGCTCGCCCCGGACGACGCCTGGCTCGCGGTCCTGGGGATCGGGCTGGCCGGCTTCGTCGTCGTCGGACTGCTGGTGGCGCTCGACGCCCGGCTGGCGCGCCGGCAGGGCTGATCCTCGGCGGGACGCTGTGCCAGAATGGATGTGAACTGAATAACCCGCCACGTCCTCTGTGTGGGAGAGCGCGGGGTCTCCGGACCTCGCCGCCGAAGGAGCAATCTCCTCCCCGAGAATCTCTCAGGCCCCCGTACCGTGCAGAGGTGGCGACTCTGGAAAGCAGCGACGACGCCGGCCACGGGGCGGTCCTCGTCGCTCACCCACGGTGCAAGCCGGCGGGACCGGACCCGCGCCAGCGGCCCGGTCGGTCGGTGAAACTCTCAGGTCGACGCCGGCACGGCGTTCGAGTACAGAGCGGGGAGGGCGTCCCACGTTCCGTGACCGGAAGGTTCCGCCCATGACCGCCGCTGACCGCACTGCCGACTCCTTCTCCGCCGCCGTCGACGCCGCGCCCGGCGACTTCGCCTCCCGCCACCTGGGCTCCGACGAGCAGGCGGTGGCCACGATGCTGGACACCCTCGGATACGGCTCGCTGGCCGAGCTGGTAGACGACGCCGTGCCGCCGTCGATCCGTCAGCAGGGGCCGCTGGAGCTGCCGGAGGCGCTGACCGAGGACGAGGCGCTGGCCGCACTGCGCGGCTACGCCGGGCGCAACACGGTGATGACCCAGATGATCGGGCAGGGCTTCCACGGCACGCACACCCCGCAGGTGATCCTGCGCAACGTGCTCCAGGACCCGGCCTGGTACACCGCCTACACCCCCTACCAGCCGGAGATCTCCCAGGGGCGGCTGGAGGCGCTGCTGAACTTCCAGACCATGGTCGCCGACCTGACCGGCCTGGACATCGCCAACGCCTCGCTGCTCGACGAGTCCTCCGCCGTCGCCGAGGCGATCCTGCTGATGCGCCGGGCCAACAAGAAGCACGCCGGCGGTCGCATCGTCCTCGACGCCGACAGCTGGCCGCAGACCCGCGAGGTCGTCGCCGGCCGGGCCGAGGCGCTCGGGCTCGCCGTCGACGTCGTCGATCTGGCCGCCGAGGGACTCCCCGCGGGCGAGCTGTGCGGGGTGGTGCTGCAGCAGCCGGGCGACTCCGGCGCCGTCGTCGACCACCGCGCGCTGATCGACGAGGCCAAGGAGCGCGGGGCGCTGGTCGCGGTCGCCGCCGATCTGCTGGCCTGCACGCTGCTCACCTCGCCCGGCGAGCAGGGCGCGGACATCGCGATCGGCAGCACGCAGCGCTTCGGCGTGCCGCTGTTCTTCGGGGGTCCGCACGCCGCCTACATGGCGGTGCGCTCCGGGCTGCAGCGTCAGCTGCCCGGCCGGCTGGTCGGGGTCTCCCACGACGCCGAAGGGCGCCCGGCGTACCGCCTCTCGCTGCAGACCCGCGAGCAGCACATCCGGCGGGAGAAGGCCACCTCGAACATCTGCACCGCCCAGGCGCTGCTGGCCGTCGCCGCGGGGCTCTACGGCGTCTACCACGGGCCCGAGGGGCTGCGGGCGATCGCCGAGGGGGTCCACGACCACGCCCGGATGCTCGCCACGGTTCTGCGCAGGGCGGGCCACGAGCTGGTCGCCGAGTCCTTCTTCGACACGGTCCAGGTCCGGTTGGATTCCCCCGCGACTGCGCAGGAGGTCATCGCCGCTGCCGAGGCCGCAGGGGTGAACCTGCGCCGGGTCGGCGAAGCCGTGGTCAGCATCTCGGTGGATGAGACCACGACGGCGGAGCACCTGGTGACAGTCATCAGGGCGTTCGGCATGGAGGATTTCGGCTTCGTCGCGGGCAGTCGAGATCCTGACGGGACCGGCCGTCGATACGGGTTCGTCACGTCCCTGCAGCGCACCAGCGAGTACATGACCCACCCGATCTTCCACACCGTCCGCTCCGAGACGCGGATGATGCGCTACCTGCGGCGCCTCGGCGACCGGGACCTGGCTCTGGACCGGACGATGATCCCGCTGGGCTCCTGCACGATGAAGCTCAACGCCGCGACCGAGATGGAGGCGATCAGCTGGCCGGAGTTCGCTTCCATCCACCCCTTCGCGCCGGCGCACCAGACCGCAGGATGGCGGGCGCTGATCGCCGATCTCGAGTCCCGGCTGCAGGCCGCCACCGGCTACGCGCAGGTCTCGCTGCAGCCCAACGCCGGATCGCAGGGCGAGTACGCCGGGCTGCTGGCGATCCGCCGCCACCACCTGGCGAACGGGGAGACCGACCGCGACATCTGCCTCATCCCGGCCTCGGCGCACGGGACCAACGCGTCCTCGGCCGTGCTGGCCGGGCTCCAGGTGGTCGTCGTCGCCACCGCCGAGGACGGCACCGTGTCTCTGGAGGCGCTGCGCGAGACCATCGCGGCGCATCCCGGCCGGATCGCGGCGATCATGCTCACCTACCCCTCCACGCACGGCGTCTTCGAGCCCGAGGTCGGCGAGGTCTGTGCGGCGGTCCACGAGGCCGGCGGGCAGGTCTACATCGACGGCGCGAACCTCAACGCGCTGCTCGGCGTCGCGAAGCCCGGCGAGTTCGGCGGCGACGTCTCGCATCTGAACCTGCACAAGACCTTCTGCATCCCGCACGGCGGCGGCGGGCCAGGCGTCGGGCCGGTGGCCGTGGCCGAGCATCTGGTCGAGCATCTGCCCACCACCCGGGTCGGCGAATCCGACGGCGTCCGCGGCGACGACGTCGACCACGGCGCCGAGCGCGTCGCGGAGTCGGCCCGCGGCGGGGCGCCTGTCACGTCGACGCCCTACGGCTCGGCCGGAGTGCTGCCGATCTCCTGGGCCTACCTGGCGATGATGGGTGCCGACGGGCTCACCCAGGCCACCGGCCACGCGCTGCTGACCGCCAACTACCTCTCCGCCCGGCTGGCCGACCACTTCCCGACGCTCTACACCGGCGAGAGCGCCGACGGCCGCCCGGGGCTGGTCGCCCATGAGTGCATCCTGGATCTGCGGGAGCTGACGAAGGCCTCCGGAGTCACCGCCGAGGACGTCTGCAAGCGGCTCATCGACTTCGGCATCCACGCGCCGACGTTGGCCTTCCCGGTCAACGGCACGCTGATGGTCGAGCCCACCGAGTCCGAGGACCTGGAGGAGATCGACCGGTTCATCGAGGCGATGATCGCCGTCCACGGGGAGATCCAGGAGGTGATCGACGGCGAGATCCCGGTCGAGGAATCGCCGCTGCGGCACGCCCCGCATCCGGCCGCCGTCGTCGTCGCCGACTCCTGGGACCGGGTCTACGGCCGCGAGCAGGCGGCCTTCCCGGTGCCCGGGCTGCGCCAGGACAAGTACTTCGCCCCGGTCTCGCGGATCGACGGCGCCCACGGCGACCGGAATCTGGTCTGCAGCTGCCCGCCGCCGGAGGCCTTCGAGATCGACTGACCCTCTTCTCCGCCGCACCCCTCCGGGTGTCACGTCCTCGCCCGGGTGTCACGTCCGGACAGGCACGTGAGATCCCGGTGCGGGCGTGACACTCCAGCACACGAGACCCGCACGACGAGCAGCACCAGGAGCACCCCGATGACCGAGTCCTCCGAGACCGCCCTGCGCGAGAGCCCGCTGGCCGCCGAGCACGCCGAGCTCGGCGCGAGCTTCACCGACTTCGGCGGCTGGCGGATGCCGCTGAAGTACGGCTCCGAGCTGGCCGAGCACGAGGCGGTGCGCACCGCCGCCGGGCTCTTCGACCTCTCGCACATGGGGGAGGTGCGCGTGGTCGGCCCCGACGCCGCGAGGTTCCTGAACACCGCGATGGTCGGCGACTTCGCCCGCATCCGCAACGGGAAGGCGAAGTATTCGCTGCTCTGCGCCGAGGACGGTGGAGTGATCGACGACCTCATCGGCTACCGCATCGAGGATGCGGAGTACCTGGTCGTGCCGAATGCGGCGAATCGCGAGGCCGTCGTCGCAGCGCTCGAGCAGCGCGCGTCAGGCTTCGACGTCGAGATCTGGGACGAGTCCGAGGGCATCGCGCTGCTGGCGGTGCAGGGGCCTCGGGCCGAGGAGCTGATCTCCTCGGCGGTGCGCATGGACGAGACCACGATCGTGGAGAACCTGCCCTACTACGCGGTGGACACCGTCACCGTCGGCGGCGACCAGGTGCTGCTGGCCCGCACCGGCTACACCGGCGAGGACGGCTTCGAGATCTTCCTCCCCGTCGACCGCGCCGGCGCGCTGTGGCGGGCGCTGCGCACCCGCGGCGAGGACGTCGGGCTTCTGCCCTGCGGGCTGGCCTGCCGCGACTCGCTGCGGCTGGAGGCGGGCATGCCGCTCTACGGCCACGAGCTCAGCCGGGAGCGCACCAGCTTCGAGGCCGGTCTGCCGGTGGTCTCCTTCTCCAAGGAGGAGGACTTCGTCGGCCGGGCCGCGCTGCAGCAGGCCAAGGAGGCCGGCTTGGGCAAGACCGCCGGGCAGCGGCTGGTCGGGCTGAAGGGCCTGGGGCGCCGTGCCGGACGGGCCGGGCAGGCCGTGCAGCTGCCGGAGGTCGAGGACGCCGCCGCCGACGACGCCGGCCCGCGGATCATCGGCGAGGTCACCTCCGGGATGCCCAGCCCGACGCTGGGACATCCGATCGCGATGGCCTACGTCGACGTCGACTGTACCGCAGCGGGCACGCGGCTGGCGATCGACGTGCGTGGCAAGCCCCAGCCCGTCGAGGTCGTCGAGATGCCGTTCCACTCGAAAGTCCGCTGAGCCGTCGGGCGGCGTCGGTCACGCGGGGGCGTCGGCGCGGCGGTACCGCTCGTAGACCACCTGCGCGGAGAATGTCCGGGACTCGACGAGCTCCAGCGCGACGGTCTCCTCGACCGGCGGCAGCAGCGGCGTGCCGCCGCCGACGATGACGGGGAGGCGGAAGATCCGGAACTCGTCGACCAGGCCCTGCTCGATCGCCTGCCCGGCGACGTCGGCGCCGCCGATCTCCACGCCCCCGTCGGTCGCGGCGCGCACGGCGGCGACCTCCTCGGCGAGCGGCCTCTCGGCCAGCCGGGCGTTGCCCTCCACGCGCCGCAGCGTGCGGCTGAACACGATCTTCGGCAGAGCGGACCAGACATCGGCGAATCGCGCGGTCAGCTCGCCGTCGCGCATCGCGGGATCGGTCTCCCAGGGCAGCATCGTCTCGTAGAGCCGGCGACCGCAGACGCAGGCGCTCAGTGCGGCGACGCTGTCGAGGTGGAAGCCGAACAGCTCATCGTCGGGCGCCGACCAGTCGAAGGACCCGGTGCGGTCGGCGATGAAGCCGTCCACCGAGGCGCCCATGGAGAGGATCAGCATGCTCGGGCTCCTCAGGCGAAGGCGGAGAAGCCGGTGAGGTCCCGACCGATGATCAGGCTCTGCACCGACTCGGTGCCCTCGTAGGTGTGGATCGCCTCGACGTCGGCCATGTGCCGGGCGACCTTGTTCTTCAGCAGGATGCCGTTGCCGCCGAGCATGTCACGGGCGACCTGGGCGATCGCCCGGGCCTTGCGGGTGTTGTGGTACTTCGCCATCGAGGCCTGCGCTCCGGAGAGCCGTCCGGCGGCGTCGAGCTCGGTCACCCGGCGGACATGCAGCTGCATCGAGGTCAGCTCCGAGACCATCCAGGTCAGCCGCTCCTGGATGAGCTGGAAGCCGGCCAGCGGACGGCTGAACTGCTCGCGCTGCTTCGCGTAGTTCAGCGCCGCCTCCACCAGGGCGGAGGCATGGCCGACCGCCGACCAGGCGACGCCCAGCCGCGTCGCGAAGAGCACCGCCGAGGCGTCCTTGAACCCGGCGGTGCCCGGCAGCACTGCATCGTGCGGCAGCTCGACGTCCTGGTAGTGGATCAGCGCCTGATGGATGGCGCGCAGTGAGGACTTGCCCTCGATGACCTCGGCCGAGTAGCCGCGGGTGTCCTGGTCCACCAGGAAGCAGCGGACCTCGCCGTCGTGGGCGCCGCCCTGCACCCGTGCCCAGGTGAAGGTCAGTCCGCCCGAGGCGCCGTTGCCGATCCACTTCTTGGCGCCGTTGAGCACGTAGTAGCCGTTGTCGTCGTCGCCGACGAGCTGGGCGGTGGTCTCCAGCGAGACCGAGTCCGAGCCGTGCTCCGGCTCGGTCAGTGCGAAGGCTCCCAGCGTCCGTGCGGCGGCCAGATCCGCCAGATGCTCGCGCTTCTGTTCGGTGGAGCCGAAGAGCGCCAGCGTGCGCAGCGCCAGTCCGCCCTGGACGGCCAGGGCAGTGCCCAGCGAGCCGTCGGCGCGGGAGACCTCCATGGTCACCAGGCCAGCCGCCAGCGGCGACAGCGTGCTGAGGGTCTCCTCGCCGAGGCCGTCGACGTCGACGCCGTCGGTGAGCAGCCCGCGGCTCCCGGCCTCGCGCAGCAGGTCCAGCGGGTACTCCCCGCGCTCCCAGTGGCCGGTCATGCGGTCGTCGAGGCCGTCGACGAAGTCGCGGGCGCGGGTCCACCACTCGCGGTCGGCCGCGCCGACATCGGCGAAGGCCGCGTAGTAGTCGAGGTCCAGGGGAGTGGTGACGTCGTACTCCGGGTCCAGCGGCGACGGCATGGTGGGTGCCTCCTGCGTCGAGGGGACGGCGGGAGGAGGGTGCTCCGCCCGCCGCATAGTCTGTGATGCAGTTCATGTTACCGGAGAGTCACCGGTGGCGGCAGGGGCGAGCCGCGGTATGTGATTCCTATCACATTATAGGGGTGCACCGGGAGTCGTGGAGGGTGTCGGGCGTCGACGCCCGGGCCCGGCGTGGCGGGCGAGGGGGCGCGTCGACCAGCGGTGATGGCTGGTCTATAGGCTCTGCTGATCAAAATAGGTCACTTGTGTGTACAGTAATTGAAGTTATGCTCCCCTCACATGACTGCTCCTCACGATGTCATCGCTGACCAGCCCCGACTCGTCGACTCGACGAGCACCGACGGATACCGGAGCCTGATGGCCGAGGCGACCGAGCGGATCGCCGCCCGGTTCGCCGCGGTCGAGACACCGGCCACCAGCACCTCGGCCCGCGAGCTCGCCGAGCGCGTGGCCGCCGTCGACCTGGACTCCCCGGGCGCCGGGGGAGAGGAGGTGCTCCGCGAGATCGACGAGCTCGTCCTCTCCGAGATCGTCTGGTACCACCATCCGGCCTATCTGGCCCATCTGAACTGCCCCGTCGACGTCCACGCCGTCGCCGCCGAGGCCGTGCTGGCCGCGGTCAACACCTCGGTGGACACCTACGACCAGTCCCGCATCGGCACCTTCGTCGAGCGGCGGCTGATCGACTGGATCGGCGGACGCCTGGGCTTCGCGGCCGCCGACGGCATCTTCACCTCCGGCGGCACCCAGTCCAACCTGCAGGCGCTCTTCCTGGCCCGCGAGGCCGCGCTGAGCGGAGCGTCCGGCAGCTCGCGGGCGATGCGCCAGCAGCGTCTGGCGATCCTGACCAGCGCCGAGAGCCACTTCAGCATCGCCAAGTCCGCGCTGCTGCTGGGGTTGGCCGACGACGCGGTGCGCGGCGTCGCCGTCGACGCCTCGGGGCGCATGGACCCCGCGGCGCTGCAGGCCGAGCTGGAATCGCTGGCCGCCGAGGGCAGGGTCCCGATGGCGGTCGCCGCCACGGCGGGCACCACCGACCGCGGCGTCGTCGACCCGCTCGAGTCGATCGCCGCGGTCTGCCGGGCCCGGCAGGTCTGGTTCCACGTCGACGCCGCCTACGGCTGCGGCCTGCTGGTCTCGCCGCGACGCCGCCGCCTGCTGGACGGAATCGACCAGGCGCGCAGCGTGACGCTGGACTTCCACAAGACCTTCTTCCAGCCGGTCTCCTCCTCGGCGCTGGTGCTCCGCGACCCCGCCGACGCCGGCCGGGCCCGCTGGCACGCCGACTACCTGAACCCGGAGGATTCGGCCGAGCCGAACCAGGTCGACAAGTCTCTGCAGACCACCCGCCGCTTCGACGCGCTGAAGCTGCTCGCCACACTGCGCGGCACCGGCGCGGAGGCCGTCGGCCGCGGCGTGGACGCGGTGATCGACCTCGCCGAGGCGGTCCACGACGTCGTCGCCGCCCATGACGAACTGCAGCTGCTCGCCCCGACGGACCTGTCCACGGTGCTCTTCCGCTGGCAGCCGGCCGGCGTCGCCGATCAGGACGCCGATGCGCTGGTCGGTCAGGTCCGTCAGGTCCTGCAGGAGTCCGGGCGGGTGCTGGTGGCCCGGACGGTGATCGACGGCCGGCCCTGCTTGAAGCTCACACTGCTGAATCCTGAGACGACTGTCGAGCAGGTGGCCGCCTCGCTGGAGGAGGTCGCCGGCGCCGCGCGGCTGCTGCACGCACACCGCGCCGGCGTCGACGGCGCCGTCGCCGAGGAGGCCGCCCGATGAGCAGCACGCCCGGCACCCCCAGCACTCCCGACCCTGATGCCGCCGAAGTCCACGACCTGATCGGCGTCGGGATCGGTCCGTTCAACCTCGGGCTGGCCTGCCTGGCCGAGCCGCTCGACGACGTCGACGCCGTCTTCCTCGACAGCCGCGACGGCTTCGCCTGGCACCACGGCATGATGCTCGACGACGCCACGATCCAGGTCCCCTTCCTGGCCGATCTGGTGACCATGGCGGATCCGACCTCGCGGTACTCCTTCCTGAACTGGCTCAAGCACACCGGGCGGCTCTACCCCTTCTACATCCGCGAGGACTTCCACCCGCTGCGCAGCGAGTACGACGCCTACTGCCGCTGGGCCGCCGAGCAGCTGGAGAGTCTGCGCTGGGGCCGGCAGGTCGAGTCGGTCGAGCATGATCCGCAGTCCGATCTGTTCACCGTCACCGCCGTGACCGCCGAGGGCGTGGAGGTTCGCCGGGCCCGGCACGTGGTGCTGGGCATCGGCACCGCCCCGCACGTCCCCGAGCCGCTGCGCGGGCTCGGGGCCTCCGCCCGGCACGCGGCCGAGTACCTGCCCGCCCGCGAACAGCTGTTGGACGCCGAGTCCATCGCGGTGATCGGCAGCGGGCAGTCCGCCGCCGAGATCTACCTGGATCTGCTCGAGCGGCAGGGCGAGCACGGCTACCGGCTGGACTGGATCACCCGGTCGCCGCGGTTCTTCCCGATGGAGGACACCAAGCTCACCCTGGAGATGACCTCCCCGGAGTACACCGACCACTTCCACGCGCTGCCCGAGCCGCTGCGCGACCAGCTCACCCGGGAGCAGCGCGGTCTGTACAAGGGCATCAGCGCCGAGATGATCGATCGGATCCACGACGCCCTCTACCGGCACAGCGCTCATCGGACAGTGCCCACCACGCTGCTGACCGACTCCGAGGTCACCGCCGCGCGGCCGGTGCACGGGGCCGAGGCCGGCTCGGGTGAGGGTGTGGAGCTCACCCTGCGGCATCGACAGCTGGGCGAGACCGTCTCCCGCACCGCCGAGCAGCTGGTGCTGGCCACCGGCTACGCCCCGCGCGCGCCGCGCATGCTCGACGGCGTGGAGCACCTGATCCGTCGCGACGCCGCCGGTCGGCTCGCCGTCGCCCGCGACTACCACGTCGATGCTCTGGGCGAGCGGATCTTCGTGCAGAACGGCGAGGAGCACACCCATGGGCTCACCGCCCCGGATCTGGGCATGGGGGCCTGGCGCAGCGCATCGATCCTCGCCTCGATCACCGGCCGCGAGCCCTATCCGCTGGAGCGCCGCGTCGCCTTCCAGCAGTTCGGAGTCCCCACCAGCACGGAGGTGCCGCGATGATGCCCCTGACCACTGCCGTCCCCGAGGCCGCCGAGAGGTCCGAGGGCGCAGCCCCGGCGCCGACGCCGCGGCCGGAGGAGCTGACTTTCACTCCCGTGGAGCCCGACGCCGATGCGGCGACGGTCACCGCGTGGCTGGCGCATCCGGCCTCAGTCTTCTGGCAGATGGGGCACCTGAGCGTCGACCAGGTGCGCGATCATCTGACGGAGCTGTCCGAGGACGACGCCCAGAGTGGCTGGGTGATCCGTGAGCACGGTGAGCCGCTGGCCTATGCAGAGACCTACGATCCCGCCCGGGTGCTGCTGGACGAGGTGTTCGCCGCCCGAGAGGGCGACATCGGCATGCACCTGCTCGTCGCCCCGCCGCCTGCGGGCTCCGGAGCCCGGCGGCCCGGGCTGACCTCGGCGATCATGCGCGCCGTCGTCGACCACTGCTTCCAGGCGCTGGGTGCGCGGCGGATCGTCGTCGAGCCCGACGTCGGCAACGCCGCCGTGGCGGCGAAGAACGCCGAGGTCGGCTTCGAGGTGCTCCGCGAGGTCGATCTGCCGGGCAAGCGAGCGGCGCTGAGCGTGCTCGACGCCGAGCGGGCCCGCGCCGTGCGCGCCCAGGGACCCGAGCCGGCCGGAGCCGCGGCGCAGGTGCCGCATCTGCGCCCCGAGCATCTGGAGTCCGCTCAGCGGCATCTGGTGGCCAAGGCGCTGGCCGAGTTCAGCCATGAACGGCTGATCGTCCCGGAGCCCGACGGCGCGGCGGAACGCTGGGTGCTCGACACCGTGGCGAGCCGCTGGCGCTTCGCCGCCCGCCGGTTCGCACTGCACCACTGGGCGGTGGACGAGTCGAGTCTGGTCCGGGAGGATGCCGAGGGCGCGGATCTCCCGCTGGATGCCCAGCAGCTGGTGATCGAGCTGCATCAGGCGCTGGAGATCCCCGACGACCTGCTGGGCACCTATCTGGAGGAGCTGGCCTCCACGCTGGCCAGTGCGGCGTATAAGCACCACCGCGGCGGGCCGAGCGCCGCGCAGCTGGCCCGCGGCCGGACCGACGTCGACGTCGCGGCGGACTTCCAGCAGACCGAGGCGGTGATGACCGAGGGGCACCCCAGCTTCGTGGCCACCAACGGGCGGATCGGCTTCGGCCTCGAGGAGTTCGGCGCGTATGCCCCGGAGACCGGTCGCACCTTCCGGCACGTCTGGCTGGCGGCCCGCCGCGAGCACACGCTGCTGTCCACTGCCGAGGGGCTCGGCGAGGAGGCCCACTACGCCGCCGAGCTCGATGCGGAGACCCGGGAGCGGTTCGTCGCCCGGTTGGCAGCCCTCGGCCTGGATCCTCGGGACTATCTCTGGCTGCCGGTGCACCCCTGGCAGTTCCAGCACCGCGTCGCGGTGAGCTTCGCTCCGGAGCTCGCCCGGCGCGACCTGGTGGTCCTCGGCGAGGGCGGCGACGAGCACCAGCCCCAGCAGTCGATCCGCACCGGGTTTAGCCGCACCGCTCCGGAACGCTCCTATGTGAAGACGGCGCTGTCGATCCAGAACATGGGCTTCCTCCGCGGGCTCTCGCCGGCCTATATGCGGGCGACTCCGGCGGTGAACGACTGGGTCGCCGCCGAGGTCCGCGGTGATGCCTTCCTGCGCGGCGCCGGCTTCGAGGTGCTGCGCGAACATGCCGCGATCGGCTTCACCGGCGACGCGTATCACCGCAGTCCCGTGGGCTCCGACCAGCAGAAGATGCTCGCCGCGCTCTGGCGGGAGAGCCCGCTGCCGCAGCTGCCGGCCGGCCAGCGGCTGATGACGCTGGCGGCGCTGCTGCATCGCGACGACGCCGGGGCCTCAGCGGCCGCGGCGCTGATCGCCCGTTCCGGACTGACCGCCGCCGACTGGCTCGCCGAGCTGCTGCGGGCCTACCTGCTGCCGGTGGTGCACTGCCTGGAGGTCCACGAGCTGGCGTTCATGCCCCATGGTGAGAATCTGATCCTGCGGCTGGACGCCGGCCGCGTGGTCGGCGCCTTCATGAAGGACATCGGCGAGGAGGCCGCGGTGGTCGGACACCGCGAGCTGCCCGCGGAGATCGAGCGGATCCGGCACGTCGTCGACGATGCCGAAGCCGCCCAGGTGATCTTCACCGACGTCTTCGACGGGGTGCTGCGGCATCTGGCCGCGCTCCTCGCCGTCGACGGGGTGCTGGAGGAGGAGGGCTTCTGGGCGACGGTCTCGGCGGTGCTGGCCGAGCATGAAGGGCTCGATCTGCGCCGGCGCCGGCGGCTGGACCTGCGGGTGCCGGATTTCGTCCATCACTGCCTGAACCGGCTGCAGCTGCGCAACACCCGGCAGATGGTCGATCTGCAGGATGCCTCGGGCTCGATGATCCGCGCCGGCCGGCTGGAGAACCCGGTGGCCGGCTGAGCGCGACGGCGGGTCAGTCCAGCGACGGCTCGACGAGGCCGAGCAGGGTCGCGCGGATGAGCAGCTGGACCCGGTCGCGGACCTCCAGGCGCTGCATCAGTCGGCCCATGTGCGCTTTGACCGTCGCCTCGGAGATGACCATCTGCTGGGCGATCTCCTGGTTCGAATGTCCGCTGGCCAGCAGCCGCAGGCCCTCCAGCTCGCGGGCGGGGATCTGCGGCGGCTCGGGGAACCGGCGCAGGGCGGCGTCGACGTGGGTCGGCTCGTCGCGGACCGAGAGCATCAGATCCCGGGCGACGGCGGGGGAGAAGGGCGCCGCGCCGTCGGCGACCTCACGGATGGCCGAGAGGATCTCCTCGGGCTCGGAGTCCTTGACGATGTAGCCGCCGGCGCCGGCACGCAGCGCCGGGATCACGTAGCGCTCGGTGGAGAAGGTCGTCACCGCCAGGACGGAGACCTCCGGGCAGCGCGAGGTGATCTGCTCGGTGGCCTCGATGCCGTCCATGCCGGGCATGTGGAGGTCCATCACGACGACGTCGGGGCGATGCCGCACCGCGTCGCGCACGGCGGCCTCGCCGTCGCGGACCTCGCCGAGGCAGTCCATGCCGTCGGTGTTGTCCACATAGGTGCGCAGCGCCATCGACATCAGCGGGTGGTCGTCGACGACGAGCACCCGCACCGGCGCGTCGTCGGGGCGGTGCGCTGCGTGTCGGCCGGCGGCGGGCTCGGCGTCCTCGGAGTGACCCATGGCCACGATTCTAGATGGGCTGAGCCGATCGTCGGTGGCCATCGCGGCCGGCCGACCGTCCCCGCGTCGTCGTGGAGTCGACGGCTCGGGTCCCGCCATCAGGTGCGTCGCCGGGGCCGGCGGCGCGCTGGCGACGTGCATGGGGCGGTGGAGAGCATGCGAGGTGGACTCTTCGTCCTGCTGTTCGTCCTGGTGGTCGCTCCATCGGATTCGGTGCAACGCCACGCGTGGGTGGTCGTCACGGAGTGCGGAGTGACCGCTGCCGACAGTGTCTGATGCGCCCGGCACCGTGGTCGTTCCGAGGGGCCCGACGCGGGCCCGACGCGGGTCCGACGCGGGTCCGACGCGGGGCCGACGCGGGGCCGACGCGGGGCCGACACCGCACGGTCCGCCGCCCCGGTCGAAGAAACTGTAGACGAAAGTCCAATAGCGGCGGGATCGTCGGCCCTGCCAGAATGAGACGTGGCGTACAGAAACAGGTGTACGTGATCGAGGGGCTGGCTTCGAGACGCTCCGATCTACGGTGCAACAGGTCGGAACAACGGCTCAGTCAGCTTGAGCCCGGGCGATGGGAACGGCATCGCCCGGGCTCTTCGTTCGTCTCATGGGGATCGCCGGGTCGTCGCATCGTCCCCGAGCTTTCGCAGGATCCTCAGTCTTCAGCGCGGTGATCCTGCGAAAGCTCCGGGACATCCGGGCGTCATCTCGCTCAGCGGCGCAGACCGCCCTGCCACAGCGCGTCGAAGGGCGTGCCCCCGGCGACGCGCTGGCCGATGCCGGCGGTGACGAATTCCTTGGCCCGGCGGGCGGCCTCGCGCGGGCTCGCTCCCTGGGAGAGCAGCGCGGCGACGGCGGCGGCCAGCGAGCAGCCCGCGCCGGAGACGGCGTGCTCGCCGTTCTTCGGAGCACGCAGCACCTCGGCGCCCTCCTCGCCGACGAACACGTCGACGGCGTCGGCGCCGGCCAGTCGGACGCCGCCCTTGGCCAGCACCGCCGCGCCGGAGATCCGACGGATCTCCTCGGCGGCGTCCTGCAGGTCCTCCACCGTCTCGACCGTCCTTCCGGAGAGCTGCTCGGTCTCGAAGTGGTTCGGGGTCACGAAGGTCGCCTGCGGCAGCAGCTCGGCCTTCAGCGCCTCGTCGGTCTCCAGCGCATGGCCGGGCTCCTGGCCCTTGCAGATCAGCACCGGGTCCAGCACCACGTGGGCGGGGCGGCGCGCGGCGAGGGCGGCTGAGACGGTCGCGATCGTCTCCGGGCTGCCCATCATCCCCAGCTTCACCGTGTCCAGGGCTTCGGGGCCGTAGTCGGCGAAGGTCGCCTCGATCTGGTCGGCGATGACCTGGGTGTCGACCGGTGTGACGCGGTGGTTCCAGTCGTTCTTCGGATCGAAGGCCACGATGCAGGTCAGTGCGGCGATGCCGAAGCTCCCCAGTTCCTGGAAGGTCTTCAGATCCGCCTGCGCCCCGGCGCCGCCGGTGGCCTCGGAGCCGGCGATCGTCAGCGTCATCGGCGGGCGGGCGGTCTCAGCCGTCGGTGCGGACATCGGCATCTCCTCGTGCGGTCGTCTCGGCGTCGGTCTCGGCATGGGCCTCGCCCCCGCCCTCGGCATCGACCTCGGCGGTCGGGTCCTCGACCCGGGCGAGCGGCTGGGCGATCCAGCGGCCGGCGCCCAGCAGGATGCCGGCGGGGAAGCCGACGATCGGAATCAGCATCGGCACCAGGCCCTGGGGCCCGGCCAGCAGCACCACCGGCCCGTGGAGCAGGCCGACCAGCACATAGCCCAGCACATGGATCACCGGGTTCAGGTGGTGGCGGTAGAACCATCCGACCAGCAGCGTGCCGGGGATGCCCACGACGACGGCGGCGCCGCCGACCAGCGGGATCAGCGGGGCCAGGTACCCGTCGGCGTCGAGGCCCGGCACCAGGGTCAGGCTCAGCAGCACGGCCCCCATGATGGCCGTCGGCAGCAGCCAGGACACCGCCCAGCCCAACAGGCCCAGACGCAGTCGCGGGCGCGGGCCGGCGTCGGGCCGGCGGCGGGGGCGACGGCGCCGCGGAGTCTTCTCGGGGGCGGGAGTCGTCATCAGGTCCCTTTCGACGGCGCGGGGCAGGGGCGGGCGGCGTCCTATTCTACCGTCGTCGTCTGGACGTGGGCCGGGTGCCGTCGACGGCCGTCGACGGGGTGCGGGGCGCAGGCCGCCGGCGCAGCCGGCCGGGAGAGGGACTTCACAACCTGCGAATGTCATGACAAAGTGACAATACGACCACGAAGGAGACATGCCGTGTCCGATCAGCTCGAGATCACCCTGGACCGCTCGTCGCCGGTCCCGCTGTACCACCAGGTCGCCTCGGCTCTGGAGCAGGCCATCCGCGACGGCACTCTGCCGCCGGAGACCAAGCTGGAGAACGAGATCGACCTCGCCAAGCGGTTCAATCTCTCGCGGCCGACGATGCGCCAGGCCATGGACCAGCTGGTGCGCGACGGGCTCGTCGTCCGTCGTCGCGGCGTCGGCACCCAGGTGGTCGGTGCTCCGGTCCGCCGCAATCTGCGACTGTCCAGCCTCTACGACGACCTGCAGACCGAGGGGGCCGTCCAGCGCACCGAGGTCCTTTCGCTGGAGCGCGTGCCGGCCTCCGCCGACGTCGCCGAGAGGCTGCAGCTGCGCGTCGGCGAGGAGGTCCAGCACGTGGTCCGGCTGCGCTCGGTGGACGAGCGTCCGCTGGCGTTGATGGAGAACTGGGTGCCGCCGCACGTCGCCGAGTTCTCCCGCGAGACGCTCGCCGCCGGCGGGCTCTACAACCTGCTGCGCACGGCCGGCGTCGACTTCCGCATGGCTCACCAGCGTGTCGGCGCCGACGTCGCCGACGCGCGCCAGGCGAAGCTGCTCGGCGTCGAGACCGGCGATCCGCTGGTGACCATGGACCGCACCGCGCTGGACAGCGGCGGGCGCGCCGTCGAATGCGGCCATCATCTCTACCGCGCCGACCGGTACTCCTTCGACACCACCCTCGTGAACTGACACCCCGCGACCGCATTCCAGGACCACACCCAGGAAGGACCCCGCCGATGACTTCGCAGAGCACCCGTGTCCCGCAGCCCTCGCCCTGGTTCCACCGCGCCGGCGACGCCGCGCAGGGGGACTGGTTCGTCGATCTGGGCACCCAGGAGTCCGTCGTCCGGCCGCCCGGCTGGACGCACACCGGGCTGCGCGTGGCCGATCTGCCCGCCGGCGGCGAGGTCGCGCTCGCCGCGCAGCAGGAGGAGCGCATCGTCATCCCGCTGTCCGGCGCGTTCAGCGTCGACGTCGTCGCCCAGGACGGCGCCGACGACGACGGCACCTATGAGCTGGCCGGCCGCGCCTCGGTCTTCGCCGGAGCCAGCGACGTGCTCTACACCGGCGTGCGGCGGGCGGCGACGATCCGCTCGGTCGCCGGCGGCCGCGTCGCGGTGGCCTCGGCCCCGGCCTCTCAGGCCTACCCGGTCCGGCACCTGAGCCTCGACGAGATCCCCGTGGAGCTGCGCGGCGCCGGCCAGCTCTCCCGGGAGGTGCGCAACTTCGGCACTCCGGCGACGTTGGAGGCCGACCGGTTCATCGTCTGCGAGGTGCTCACCCCGCACGGCAACTGGTCCTCCTACCCGCCGCACAAGCACGACGAGGAGGCCGAGGGCGAGACTGCTCTGGAGGAGATCTACTACTTCGAGATGCAGACGGCGAAGGACATGCCGATCCCCAGCGAGGCCGAGGGCGGTGCGGACGCGATGGGGTACCAGCGGGTCTACGCCTCCGACGACCGCGAGATCGATGTGACCGCCGAGGTCCGCTCGGGCGACGTCGTCCTGGTGCCGCATGGCTGGCACGGTCCGGCGATGACCCCGCCCGGCCACGACATGTACTACCTCAACGTGATGGCCGGTCCCGGCCCGGTGCGGAAGTGGCTGATCAGCGACGATCCGCACCACGGCTGGATCCGGAAGACCTGGGAGCACCAGGACGTCGACCCGCGGCTGCCCTTCGACGGCTGAGTCGCCCGAACCCCTGATCTGCGGAGGACCGAGACGACGATGACCACCCGCATCGGACTGATCGGCGCCGGACGCATCGGCGCCATGCACGCCGAGCACCTCGCCGCGCTCGCCGCCGACGGCGTCGAGCTGATCGTCGCCGACGTCGACGCCGCCCCGGCGGCCGCGGTCGCCGAGCCCCTGGGAGCCCGCGCCGCCGCCGACGTCGATGCGCTCTTCGCCGAGCGCCCCGACGGGGTGGTCATCGCCGTGGGCACCTCCCAGCATGCCCCGCTGATCCTGCGCGCCGTCGCGGCGTCGATCCCGGTCTTCTGCGAGAAGCCGGTGGCCGAGACGGTCGAGGCCGCGCTGCCGGTGCTCGAGGCCGTCGAGGCCGCCGGCGCGACGGTGCAGATCGGCCATCAGCGGCGTCTGGACCCCGGGCACCGCGAGGCCCGCCGCGCGGTGCAGGCCGGGGACCTGGGCTGGTTGCACACCATCCGCGCGATCACCGCCGACATGGCCCCGCCGCCGGTGGAGTTCCTGGCCGCCTCCGGCGGACTGTTCCGCGACTGCTCGGTCCACGACTTCGACACGCTGCAGTGGATCACCGGCCGGCGGATCGTCGAGGTCTGCGCCCGCGGCTCCAACCGCGGGGACCCGGCGATCGGCGCCGTCGGCGACGTCGACACCGCCCACGCGCTGGTCACCATCGACGACGGCACCGTGGCCACCGTCTCGGCGACCCGGTACAACGGGGCCGGCCACGACGTGCGTCTGGAGCTGCAGGGTTCGACGGCCAGTCTGCAGGTCGGACTCGACGCCAGCTACGCCGGTCGTTCGGCCGAGGCCGGAGTGTCCTTCCCCGAGGGGCCGGTGCACAGGACCTTCCACGAACGCTTCGCCTCCGCCTACCGGGAGGAGATGCTCACCTTCGTCGAGGTCCTCCGCGGCGTGCGGGAGAACCCCTGCCCGCCGCAGGAGGCGGTCGACGCCTCGCGGGTCGCCGACGCGGCGCAGCGCTCGCTGGAGACGGGACGGACTGAGCCGGTGCGGCGCTGAGCAGGCCCTGAGCCGGTTCCGAGCCGGGCAGGACGGCCGCCTGCCTCCAGGACATCACCGACGACGAGCGCCGGACGGCACGTCCGGCGCGGAGAGAGGAGCACGCATGCGCATCGGTCTGGTCGGCTTCGGGTTCGGCGGTCGACGCTTCCACCTGCCCTACATCCAGGCGGCCGAGGACTGGGAGCTGGTCGGCGTCGTCACCCGCTCGGCCTCCCGCCGAGCCGAGCTGGCCGAGGACGCCCCCGGCGTGCCGGCCCTCGACGACCTCGATGCGCTGCTCGCCCGCGGCGTCGACGTCGTCGTGATCACCACGCCGCCGGAGACCCGGCGCGAGCTGGTGCTGGCGGCCCTGGCCGGCGGGGCGCACGTCGTCGCCGACAAACCCTTCGCCCCCACCGCCGAGGGCGGCCGCGAGCTCGTCGCCGCGGCCCGCGAGGCCGGCCGGCTGCTGACCGTCTTCCACAATCGGCGCTGGGACACCGACGTGCGCACGCTCGCCGGGGTGCTCGCCTCCGGCGAGCTGGGGACGGTCCGACGGGCGGTCAACCGCTTCGACGTCGACGAGCCCGACACGCTGGAGGCCGGTCCCGCCCACGGGCTGCTGCGCGACCTGGGTTCGCATCAGGTCGATCAGATGACCCATCTCTTCGGCCCGGTCGCCCGGGTGGACGCACATCTGGACCACATCAGGATCGACGGACAGGACGTCGACGCCGGGTATGTGCTCGGCCTGCACCATCACGACGGAGTCTTCAGCCAGGTCTCCGCCAGCAAGGTCTTCCGACTGACCGAGCGGGAGCTGACCGTCCACGCCGAGCACGGCTCCTACGTCTCCCGGATGCGCGACGTGCAGACCGAGCAGATCCTGGCCGGCGAGCGCCCGCGCACCGCCGCGGCCTGGGGCGTGGAGGACGAGGAGCGCTGGGGCGTGCTCTCCACCGACGCCGGTCGCCGCGCGGTGCCCAGCGCGGCCGGCGACTACACGGACTTCTACCGCGAGCTGCATGCCGCGCTCGCCGAGGGCCGCGCATTCAGCGTCACCCTCGAGCAGGCGGTGCACACCCTGGAGGTCCTCGACGCGGCACGGATCGCCGATGCCGAGGGGCGCGGCGTGCAGCTCTGAGCCCCTCGGCATCGGATCGGCATCGGAATCGGCGTCGGAGCGCGGCTCAGTCCGTCCGCGGCACGCCCAGCTCTCCGGTGACGTACTGGGCCGCGCCGAACCCGAAGCTCCAGTCCTCGGGGCCGTTCTCCACGTATCCGATGAACACGTCCGCCCCGGCGACGCCGACAGGCTCGAGCGCGGCGGCGATCGCCGCGTAGAGCGCCTGCTTCTGCGCGACGTCGCGGCCCCGCTGGGTGAAGATCTGGATGATGACCGGATCCTGCCGATCGAAGCCCAGTCCGGCGTCCTGGGCGATGATCATCCCGGCCGGGCGGGCCGAGAGCACCTGGAAGCGGTCCCGCTCGGGGATGCCGTAGGTCTCGACGATCGCCCGGTGGACGGCGTCGGCGATCTCGCGCGGGTTGGAACGGGCGTCGCTGTGGTCGATGCGGACCAGGGGCATGGGGGTCTCCTTCGTCAGAGGTGGAGGGGAGGTGGAGGGCGGCGAGCGGGGCGGGCGGTCAGCGCAGTCCGGCGCGGTGAGCGGCCTCGAGCAGCACGGCGGTGGACTCCTGCACGCCCTCGACGGCGCCGAGCGAGGTGTCCTCGTGCTCGATGTGCACGGCGATGTCGGGATCGACGGCGTGCAGCGCGGCGAGGAACTCCGCCCAGTACTCTGCGCCATGGCCGCGGCCGAGCGCGACGAAGTCCCAGGCGGAGTCCTGCGGCCACTCGTTGGCGTACTCCTCGGCCCCGATCTGCGTGCGGCGCTCGTGCGGACCGAGCCGTCGGAAGCTGTTGTCCAGCACGCCGCACCAGGCGGCCTCGGAGTTGATCCGCACGTCCTTGGCCGCGGCATGCACGACATGCCGTCCCAGGCGTCGCACGACCTGGACGGGATCCATCTGTTGCCAGAACAGGTGGCTGGCGTCGAGCTCGACGCCGAGGTGCGTCGCGGAGGTGCGCTCGATCAGCTCCAGGAAGCTCGGCGGATTGAAGACCAGGTTCTGCGGGTGCAGCTCCAGGGCGACCGTGACGCCGTGCGCGGCGGCCAGCTGATCGATGTCGCGCCAGAACTCCGCGGCGACCTCCCACTGATGCTCCAGCACGTCCAGCGCGCGAGACGACCAGGCGTTGACGACCCAGGTCGGCTGGCCCCCGCCCGGCTCGGCCGCCGGCAGGCCCGACATGCACACCACTCGGGTCTGGCCCAGCGCGCCCGCCACACGGATGCTGCGGCGCAGGTCCTCGGCGTGCTTCTCTCCGGTGCGGGGATCCGGGTGCAGCGGGTTCCCATTGCAGTTCACCCCCTGCAGGCTCACGCCGGTTCCCTCGAAGGTGCGCAGCCAGTCGGCCGCCCGCGAGGGATCGGCGTCGATCTCCTCGACCGGGATGTGGGCGGCCGGCAGGAAGCCGCCGGAGTTGAGCTCGACGGCGTCGAGGCCGCAGCCGGCGACGACGTCGAGCGCCTCGGCCAGCGAGCGGTCGTGCAGCGGGGCGGTGTACAGGCCCAGATGCATGGGCGTCTCCTCTCGAAGGTCGGCGGGAGGCCCGCCGACGGGGTCAGCGGGCGACGGCGACCTCGCGGCCCTCGGCGGTCGCCGAGGCGGTGATCGCCGCGATGAGGTCGAGGGTGCGCAGCCCCTCGGCGAAGGAGGCGCAGCGCGGCCAGGACTGCTCCTCGTCGAGTCCGACGACCTCCTCGAGGAAGGCGCGCGCCTGGAAGATGAAGCCGTCATTCTGCCCGACGCCGATTCCCGGGGCCGCCATGGCGTATCCCTCGCCGATATACGGGTGCTCGGGGCCGAGCTTGACGGTGCGGAAGCCGTTGCTCGTCGGGGAACCGCCGCCGATCTCGTGGGTGTGGAGCTGGATCTCGGCCGGGTTCTCCTGGTCCCAGACCGCCGCGCCCGCGCGGCCGGTGATCTCCAGCCGCAGCCCGTTGGGGTGGCCGGCGGCGACCCGAGAGGTCTCGAAGGTGCCCGCGGCGCCGTCGAACTCCGCCGTGAAGCCGGCCCAGTCGTCGTTGGTCACCGGCTCGGTCTCGTCGCCGACGGCGACCTTGCCGTGACCGACGGTGGAGGTCAGCGGCAGGGGGCGGTCGGCGACGACGGTGCGGAATCGGGCCCCGGAGACGGCTCGCATCGGACCGGCCAGGAACTCCGCGGAATCGAGCAGGTGGCTGCCGACGTCGGCCAGTGCCCCGGAACCCGGTTCACCGCGGAAGCGCCAGGCCATCGGCGCCTGCGGGTCGCAGGCGTAGTCGGCCAGATAGCGGCCGTGCAGGTGGACGACCTCGCCGAGCGCGCCGGATGTCACCAGCTCGCGCAGCGCCGCCAGCCCCGGGGCCCGACGATACGTGTAGCCGAGTCGAGCGACCGAGTCGGCGGACTCGGCGGCGGCGACCATGGCCTCGGCGTCCTCGCGGGTGTCGGCCAGCGGCTTCTCGCAGAGCACATGCTTGCCGGCGGCCAGCAGCGCCTCGACGATCTCACGATGCAGCCGGTTGGCCACGACCACGGAGACGACATCGACGTCCTCGGCGTCGAGCAGGGCGCGCCAGTCGGTCTCGACCCGCTCGTACCCGAAGCGGCCGGCGACGTGCCGGGCCAGCGGCTCGGCCAGGTCGGCGATCGCGACCAGCCGTACAGGGCGGGGGAACGGGCAGCGGACGGCGGTGGCGGCGCGCCAGGCGGCGGCGTGCGCGGCTCCGGCCATGCCGGCGCCGATCACGGCGACGCCGAGGGAACTGTTCTCGGTCATGGGATCTCCTCGGAGACGAGTCCGGGCCATCCTCGAGGCGAGGACGGCCCGGAGCGCGGGGTCAGGTGCGGTTCAGCTGCTGCCGGCGGCGTCGCGGCGTCGTCAGCGCATGCGCTTCGGGCTCGGCACGGCGGGCATGCCGGCGGTGTTGCGGAAGGTGGATTCGATCTCCTCCAGCGAGCGGCCCTTGGTCTCCGGGACGCGCCGCCAGGTGAAGATCAGGGCGCCGAGGCAGATGACGGCGAAGCCGGTGAAGAGCCAGCCGACCCCGACGGCGTCCAGCACCGGCGGGAAGCCCAGGGCGACGATGCCGTTGCCGACCCACAGTGCGGTGGTCGCCACGCCCATCGCCGCCGCCCGGATGCCCAGCGGGAAGATCTCGCCGAGCATCACCCAGACCATCGAGCCCCAGCTGGCCTGGAACATGAAGATGTAGACGGCCATGCAGATCAGCGTGACGATGCCGACGAGTCCGAAGCCGTCGGGCTCGGGCAGCACCAGGTTGGTGAAGGCCAGCACGCCCAGGCTCAGGCAGGTGCCGATCGCGCCGGCGATCAGCAGCGGCTTGCGACCCCAGCGGTCTGCATAGGTCAGCGCCAGCCAGACGGCCAGGATGTTCATGATGCCGATGATCAGGTTGGAGGCGACGGCGGCCTGGTCGGAGAAGCCGACGTTCTGCAGCGTGGTCGGTGCGTAGTAGATGATCGAGTTGATGCCCATGATCTGCTGCAGGATCGCGAGGCCGAGGCCGACGATGAGGATCGGGCGGACCCAGGCCTGCAGCAGCGCCTTGAGGTTCTGCGCGCCGGCGGCCTCCTCGGCCTGCTGGATCACGTGGATCTCGTCCAGCTCGCGGGCGGCCTCCTCCTCGGTGCGGTCGTAGAGCAGCACCTGCTTCGCCTCGTCCTCGCGACCCTTCTTGACCAGCCAGCGCGGCGTCTCCCAGATGAAGAACAGGCCGATGGTGAAGAGCACC
>NZ_AFRW01000026.1 GCF_000220985.1 Nesterenkonia sp. F | reverse complement strand
CCGACAGCGGTAGTGGATCCCCCCGTTCGATGCTGGGGAGAGTCAGGGACGCGGCGGCGGCGTCGGGGCGCCGCGCGGCGGGGCGAGCTTGCGCGTTCGCGGGATCGTCGACGTCGTCGCGCCGCCGGCCTCGGCGGCTTCGCCGGCCCCCTCCGCTGCGGCCGCTCCGGCCGGGCGTGCCCGATGCGGAGAGGGGTCCCAGCCGCGGTCGACCACGCGGCGCTGCATCAGGATCGCCGCGCCGAGTATGAGCAGTCCGATCAGGGCGATGACCACCAGCCCGGCGACGGTGCCCAGCTGGGCGCCGTAGCCGATGAGCAGGCCGAACCAGCCGAAGTCGGTGTCGCCGAAGGTGGTGTTCAGGTCGCCCATGTCGCCGAGCACGCCGAGCAGCAGGGCCGGCAGGAAGGTGATCATCAGCCCGTTGACGAACCCGCCGGCGACCGCGCCGCGCCGCCCGCCGGTGGCGTTGCCGTAGACGCCGGCGGCGCCGCCGGTGAAGAAGTGCGGCACCAGGCCGGGCAGGATGAGCGCCAGCCCGAGGACCGGATTGAGCCACAGCGAGAGTGCGGCCAGGCCGAGCAGACCGCCGACGAAGCTGGAGAGGAAGCCGACCAGCACCGCGTTCTGCGCGTACGGGAAGACGATCGGGGCGTCCAGCGCCGGGATCGCGCCGGGGACCAGCTTCGCGGCGATGCCCTGGAACGCCGGCACGATCTCGCCGAGGATGGTGCGCACGCCGAAGAGGATCACCGCCACGGCGATGCCGAACTGCAGCCCCTGGGTGACCGACTGCATCAGGAAGTTGCCCGGCCCGGAGGCTCCGTCATCGAAGGCCGAGTATGCGGCCTCTCCCTCGCGGGCCAGCGAGATCAGCGCGACGGCGACGTACATCAGCACCATCGACAACGCGGTGGCGACCATCGAGTCGCGCAGGAAGCGCAGCGACTCCGGCAGCCGCAGCTCCTCGGTGGAGCGGCTGGAGCGGCCTCCGACGGCGCGGCCGACCGCGCCGGCGGCCACGTAGCCGGCGGTGCCGAAGTGCCCGATGGCCACGCTGTCGTCGCCGGTGATGCGCCGGGTCCACGGGTGCGCCAGCGCCGGCAGCGAGACCATCAGGATGCCCAGCAGGATCCCGCCGAGGACCACGGTCACCGTGCCGGAGAAGCCGGCGGTCGCCAGCACGATGGTCAGCAGCGTGGCCATGAAGAGGATGTGGTGTCCGGTGAGGAAGACATAGCGCAGCGGGGTGAAGCGCGCCAGCACCAGCGAGATCGCGAAGCCCAGGATCATCAGCCAGGCCACCTGCGCGCCGTGCTCCTCCTGGGCGATGCCGACGATCGCCTCGTTGGTCGGGATCACTCCCTGGGCTCCGGTGGCGCCGCGGATCATCGATCCCAGCGGATCCAGCGAAGCGGTGACCAGCGTGGCTCCGGCGCCGATGAGCAGGAAGCCCAGCGTGGCCTTCAGTCCGCCGCCCACCACCTGGCCGGTCGGCCGGCGCAGGGCGATGAGCCCGACGGCGGTGATCAGGCCGATGAGGAAGGCCGGGACGCTGAGGATCTCGTTGACGAGGAACTCGGCGAGGGCGACGAGCCAGTCCATGGTGTGCGACTCCTGGAACGTGAGCTGGAGGGCGTGCAGGGCGAGTGGGACGAACAGGACGAGCTGGGGCTCGGGCGTCGGGTCAGACGTCGTAGAGGTCGCGCAGCGCGGCGTCGAGCTCGATGGTGCTGGTGAAGTTCTCCACCACGCGGATCGGCACGTCGACGTCGCCGAGCGTCTTGGCGATCTCCCCGGAGGTCAGGATGGCCGTCGCCTCCGAGGAGCGGCCGCGTGCAGAGATGGTGTCGGTGGCCTCGACGATGACGAAGGGCGCCCAGCGCCAGGTGTCGAGCACCTGCTCGAGCGTGTTCTTCAGGAACAGCGAGGTGCCCAGGCCGTTGCCGCAGACCGTCAGGATCAGATGCCGGTCGGTCGCCGTCGAGCCGTCGGCGGCGGCCTCCTCGGGCCCGTCCGTCGCGGCCTCGGCCGAGGCCTCCGGCCGTTCGGCGGCGGTCAGCAGCCCGCGCAGCCGCCGCGGCGAATCGGCGGCCTCCAGCTCCTCCCGGCGGCGCGGATCGGCGAGCAGTCGGGCCAGCCGGGCCATCGTGCGGGTGTGGGAGACGTCGTCGTCGGCGGCCAGGCCGACCACCAGACCGACCGGATCATGACTGCTGTGGCCGAAGGGCACCGGCTCGGCCAGCCGCACCCAGGACAGTCCGGTGCGCGCCACGCCTGCGGTCGGTCGGGCGTGGGCCAGGGCGAACCCCGGGGCGACGACGATGTAGGGGCCGTGTTCCTCGACCACCTGCCGCATGGCCGCGGTGTAGTCGTCGTCGGCGACGCCGGCGGCGACCAGCAGCCGGCCCGCCTCGTCGACGGCCTCGCGCCAGTCGGCGGCGACGACGTCGAGGGCGATCGACTCCTCGGCCAGCAGGGCGGCCGGCGAGTCGGTCTGCCCGTCGGGGCGCTGATCGTCGGGCTGGTGTGCGGTGGATGACGCCATGGAGGGAACCGTAGCACCGGCTGACAGGTCCACGGCACCATGGTTCACTGGGTGCCATGGAGATTCGGCACATCCGCGTCACCGGCACGGTCCAGGGGGTCTTCTACCGCGCCTCGGCCCAGTCGCGGCGGTCCAGCGT
>NZ_AFRW01000027.1 GCF_000220985.1 Nesterenkonia sp. F | reverse complement strand
GCCGACGCGCGCCGACGTCGCCGTCGTCGTCACCGGCCGCGCCGCCGCCGGCCGCCGACGCCGCCGGGGCCAGCGGCCCGCCCTCGGCCAGCAGCTCCGGGGCGCACCAGCCGAGCTCGCGCCAGCCGTCGACCTCCACCGGCGCCAGCCCTGCGGCGGCGATCCCGTCGGCGGCCTCCTGCGGACGCAGGTGGTGGTGATGGGCGAAGTCCGACCGCGTCATCACCGCCAGGCTCGCCGCGGCGCGCCGGGCGAGACCGGCCAGCAGCGCGTCGTCGTCGAGATCCGCCGCCGCACGGACGTGCTCGGGCAGACCGCGCTCGGGCAGGTCGAAGAGCCGAGTGGTGCCGTCGCGGGCGGTGATCACCAGCTCGCCGCTGCGCACCATCTGCTCGGCGGCGACCTTCACCCGGGTCCAGTTCCACCCGGTGGTCCGCTCCCCCGCCCCGGCCTCGGTCTCGATCGTCCCGATGGGCACACCGGCCCCGGCGGTCTCGACCACGCGGCGGATCCTCTCGGCCAGCGGCTGCTCGACCTGCTCGCGACGTCTCCGCAGGTGCCGCTCGCGATGCCGGCGCAGCAGCGGCCAGTCCTCGAGCGGGAAGAGGCAGGCGACCTTGGTGAAGGTCTCGAAGGAGGTCGGCGCGGCGGCGGGCCAGAGCTCGGCGTCGACGGCGCCGACGCGGTGGGTGCAGGGCAGCCGGGTCAGCGAGGTCAGCCGCTGGGCGGTGCTCACCCGCATCAGCGGGTCCAGCTGCAACAGTCCGACGGCGCGCAGCACCGCGGCCGCGTCGTCCGCGGTCTCCCCGGCGGGACCGGAGTCGGCGCTGGAGTCGACGCTGGATTCGGGCCTGGATCGTCGCGACGCGGGGATCCGCTGGGCGGCGACGACGGCGCGGCGCACGGCGGCGGGGCCGACGCGCACCGGTTCAGCGGCCCGGGCTGCGGACGACGCGTCGGAGCGGGGGCGGTCCTCCGGTTCGACGAGAGTCTCCATGCTCCGATCCTGCCACGCGGCGCCGACGCGCTCAGGCGCCGTCGGCACCCGACCGGCCGTCCGCACCGGCGCCGTCGGCGGCGAAGAACGCCCGCAGCCGCTCCGCACCCTGCACTCCGACGGTCCAGTCGGGCCGACGGAAGTCCTCGGCGGCGAGCCGGAACTGGTCCTCCCACTCCGCAGCCCGCCCCTGGGCGTCGGAGACCCGTCGCCTGCCGACGACCTGGTATCCGAGCCCCAGCGAGACGCGGCGCGAGGGCTCGTTCCAGGTGTAGGCTCCCGATTCGGCGAAGGCGGCGCCGAAGTGGTCGAAGGCCCACTGCAGCATCCCGGAGCGCATCTCCCGGCCATAGCCGACGCCCTGGTGATCGGCGGCCAGCCAGCTGCCGGAGCTGACGGTGGCCAGCACCGGCCACTCGGCCGCGGCACAGTCCTGCATCCCGATGAGCCGCTCGCCGTCGCGCACCACCGGCGCGGTCTCGTCGTCGCCGGCCGTCTCGATCACCCCGTGCCGCTCGAGCGGTTTGAGGAAGACAGCCAGCAGCAGCGTCCACGAGTCCGGGCCGAAGGACGAGCGGGTCGACCACAGCCACGGCAGCGAGCCGCGCACCAGCTCCTCCGGGGAGTTCTCGTTCCACGCGTGGGCGAAGGGATTCCTCTCCGTGCGGGTCACTCCCGACGTCGCCGCGGCCACCCAGGCGGGGAAGTCGGTCTCGCGGACCACGCGCAGCGCCAGCCGCGGCGTCTCCAGGCGCAGCCCGAAGGGCGGCCAGATCTCCTCGAGCGGCTGGTCGGGGTCCTCGGGACGGATGGTGAAGCGGTCCATGGACCTATCCTGCCGCACCGCCGCCGGGACTCCTCGTCACCGGCCCGCGCCCGGGCCGTCGCGCGGATCCTCGGGCGCATCACCGGGCCGCCCGTCCGACGACTCCGGATCCAGCCCGCGGCAGGCCGTCTCGGCCAGCGCGATGCCGGCGCCCTCGTAGAGGTTGAAGACCGCATCCACGCCGCGCGCCCGCAGCTCGGCGTCCTGATCGGGGTGCCGCACCACAGCGGCGACCTCCCCGGGATACCCGGTGCCGCGCAGCTGGTCCAGGGCGAAGGTGTTGGAGTCGTGGTGCGGCATCGCCAGGATCACCAGACGCACCTGGGAGGAATGCCTCAGCCGGTCCCAGAACTCGTAGTCGGTGGCGTCGCCCTCGACCACCCGGTAGCCCTGCTCGATCAGACGCGCCAGGGCCGCGTGGTCGTTCTCCACGCCGACGACGCCCAGCTCCCGCTCCTCACGGACCTCGTCGTAGGCGCCGCGGCCGATGCGGCCCATGCCCAGCACCACGACCTCGGCGTCGCCGATGTCCAGCGGGCGGTCCGCGGCGTTGATGCGCGCCGGATCCTGGGCTGGCAGCCGACGGGCGATCGCCCGGACGATCTGATGCCGACGTCCGTTGACCAGCGAGGAGAGCACCATCGACAGTGCCACTGCCACCGCGACCACGGTCAGCTGGTCCTCGTCGATCAGTCCTCCCGAGACCCCGACCGCCCCGACGATGAGGGCGAACTCGGAGAAGTTGCCCAGCACCAGCCCGGAGAGCGCCGCGGTGCGGTTGCGCAGCCCGAGCTGCCGGGCCAGCAGGACGAAGCCGGCCGTCTTGACCGGCAGCAGCACCACGCAGAGCAGCACCGCCAGGGCGAGATCGGCCAGCGTGGGGACCGCCTGCATGCCGATGGTCAGGAAGAAGCCGATGAGGAAGAGCTCCTTGACGCTGAACAGGGCCTTCGACAGCTCCTCGGCCCGAGGATGCCGGGCGAGCAGCAGGCCGATCACCAGCGCGCCGAGGTCTCCCTTGATGCCGAGGCTGTCGAAGAGCCAGTAGCCGGGACCCAGCGCCATGGCGGCGCCGAAGAGCACCAGCAGCTCGCCGTGGCCGACCTTCTCGAGGATGCGGCCCAGCAGCCAGGCGCCGGGCAGCAGCAGGATCAGCGCGATCGCCCAGAGGCTCGGCGGCTCCTCGGCGGTGGCGGTGATGAAGCCGACGGCCGCGAGGTCCTGGAGGACCAGGATCGCGATGGCCGCCTGGCCGTAGTAGGCGCCGTCGTCGGAACGCTCCTCGAGCACCTTCACGCAGAGCACCGTGGAGGAGAAGGACAGCGCGAAGCCCAGCAGCGCCAGCGTCGCCCAGCCGCCGTCGAGCAGCGTCATCCCGATGCCGGCCAGCAGCCCCAGCAGACCGGCGGTCACCAGGGTGAAGAGCACCATGTGGGTGACTGCCGAGCCCCAGGCCTCGCGGCGCATCAGCGCCCGGACGTCGAACTTCAGCCCGATGGTGAACAGCAGCAGCGTGACGCCGACGTCGGCGAGCTCCGCCAGGCCGTCGAAGGGTTCCATGCCCGCGCCGCCCAGCAGGAACCCGGCACCGAGGAATCCGACCAGCGGGGGCACCCGGCACCAGCGGGCGAGCACGCCGGCCGCCGTGGCGACCAGCAGCGTGACGGCGACGTCGAGCATGGGGACCTCCTCAGGCACGTCCGGCGGGCGGGCGACGACGAGGGGCGGGAGCACGGTCGGGACGGTCGGCGCACGCCGTGGCCGGCCCCGCCGCGCGCCGGAGGACGACCTCGATGTCGTCGCCCCTCATCGGCGATAGTATGACAGCGATCACGGGCGGGCGTCGTCGGCGTCCGCGAGAGGTGCGCCGGCATGTCCGCAGCGCCCCACGCACTCATGCACCACCGGCTCAGCGAGGAGCCGCCGTCCTGCGGCCCGCGCGAGCCTGAGCATCTCAGGAGGCAGACCCATGGACGGCCCGAACGCCCTGGTGCTGGCAGTCATCGGCATCGCCATGATGCTCGCCGGCTACCTGCTCTACTCGAAGTTCCTCGCGCAGAGGATCTACCGGGTCAACGCCGAGTTCAAGACGCCGGCGCACGCGCTGCGCGACGGCGTGGACCATGTGCCCACCAACCGCTATGTGCTCTGGGGCCACCACTTCACCTCGGTGGCCGGCGCGGCGCCGATCGTCGGCCCGGCGGTGGCGGTGATCTGGGGCTGGCTGCCGGCCTTCCTCTGGGTCACCATCGGCACGGTCTTCATCGCCGGCATGCACGACTTCGGCGCGCTCTGGGCCTCGGTGCGCAACCGCGGCCAGTCGATCGGCACGCTCTCCGGGCGCTACATCGGCGGCCGCGGGCGCAACCTCTTCCTGGTCGTGGTCTTCCTGCTGCTGCTCATGGTCGTCGCCGCCTTCGCCGTGGTGATCTCCGGACTGCTCGTCGCCCAGCCGGGGGCCGTCATCCCCACCTGGGGCGCGCTGGTCGTCGCACTGCTGGTCGGCCAGGCGATCTATCGGCTGCGCTGGAACCTGCTGGCGGTCACCGCCGTCGGCGTCGCCGCCCTCTACGGGCTGATCCTGCTGGGCGACCGGTTCCCGGTCTCGCTGCCGGAGTCGACGTTCGGCCTCGCCCCGGAGGGCGTCTGGATCATCCTGCTGTTCGTCTACGCCGGCGTCGCCTCGCTGCTGCCGGTGTGGGTGCTGCTGCAGCCGCGCGACTTCATCAACGGCATCCAGCTGTTCATCGGACTGGCGATCATCTACGGGGCGGTTCTCGTCGCCACCCCAACCGTCGTCGCCCCGGCCTACAACCAGAACGTCCCCGAGGACGCGCCGTCGCTGGTGCCGCTGCTGTTCGTGACCATCGCCTGCGGGGCCATCTCCGGCTTCCACGGCACCGTGGCCACCGGCACCACCTCCAAGCAGCTCGACCGGGAGACCGACTCGCGCTTCGTCGGCTACTTCGGCGCCGTCGGCGAAGGCCTGCTGGCGCTGGGTGCCATCGTGGCCACCACGGCCGGCTACCAGACGCTGACTCAGTGGGAGGAGGTCTACGACTCCTTCAGCTCCGGCGGCGTGCCGGTCTTCGTCGAGGGCGGGGCCAGCATCGTCAACGCCGGCCTCGGACTGCCCGAGGGGCTGGCCGCGACGATCCTGGCGACCATGGCGGTGCTCTTCGCCGCGACGACGATGGACACCGGCGTGCGGCTCATGCGCTTCGTGGTCCAGGAGATCGGCCAGCTGGCCGGCGTGAAGCTGGGACTGGGCGCGGCGACGGCGATCGTGCTGGTCGTCGGCCTGGCCCTGACCTTCTCGCAGGGCGCCGACGGCTCCGGCGGACTGCTGATCTGGCCGCTCTTCGGCACCACCAACCAGCTGCTGGCCGCGCTGACGATGGGCATCATCGTGGTGATGCTCATCCGCAAGGGGCGCCCGTTCCTGCCGGTGCTGATCCCGATGCTCTTCGTGCTGGCGGTGAGCATCGCCGCGGCCTTCGTGCAGCTGGTCGACTTCTACGCCGCCGGCGAGTGGCTGCTGCTGGTGCTCGACGTGGTGATCATCATCGCCGCCCTCTGGGTGCTGGTGGAGTCGCTGATCGCCATGGGCGCGGCACGCCGGGCGGAGAAGGAGCCCGAGGACGAGGTCGCGCTGACCGACGACGAGAAGCTGCCGCTGGAGCGCTGAGCGGCGGTGGACTCGAGATCCTCGAGCGGAGCCGGTGCGACGGCGCGGGCGAGGGCGCGGGCGAGGGCGCGGGCGAGGGCGCGGCGCGGCCTGGCCGGGCTGCGCCGTCGTGCCGCCGCCGTCTCCGAGGGGCTCCACGAGTTCTACGTGGCCCCGTACCGCCGGACCTTCGCCCGCGCGCAGCGCGACGAGGAGGACCTGTTCATGATGCTGGTGGTCTCCGAGGCGCTCGGGGTGCCGAATCCGGCCGCCGGCACCACGCTGGAGCTGCTGCCCGAGATGCTGGAGCGCTTCCACGACTGGCACCTGCGGATGGGCATGGACCGCTCGCCGTTCGAGGAGAACCTGCGCTGCTGCTGAGGGCCCGACCGGAGCCGGCCGCACGCCGTCGGCCCGCTGACCCCCTGACCATCTCACCGCCGGAAGGACCGTCGATGCTGCTCGACCTCGCCCGCTCGCGCCGCGTGCTGTTCATCGGGGGCAAGGGCGGCGTCGGCAAGACCTCGGTGGCCTCGGCCCTCGCGCTGCGCCGCGCCCGCGAGGGCGCCCGGGTGCTGCTGATCTCCACCGACCCGGCGCACAACCTGGGCCACCTCTGGGAGCGGCGACTCGGCGACTCCGCGACGACGGTCTGGGCCGACGAAGAGTCCGCCGAGCAGTCCGCCGACGACGCCGCGCCCGGAGCCGCGGGCGCCGGCCGTCTCGACGCCGTGGAGATCGATCCGGACGCGACCGCCTCGGCGCACCTGGACGAGGTGGGCTCCACGCTGCGGAGCATGATGCCCGAGCATCTGCACTCCGAGGTGGACAAGCACCTGGACCTGGCCGCCCGCTCGCCGGGCACCCACGAGTCGGCGATGCTCGAGCGGCTGGCCGTGCTGCTGGACGAGGGGCCGGCCGGTCACGACCTGATCATCGTCGATACCGCTCCCTCGGGCCACACGGTGCGGCTGATGGCGCTGCCGGAGATCATGACCGCCTGGACCGAGGGGCTGCTGGACCGGCGCACCCGCGCCGAGCGTTTCGGCGCGGCGGTGCGCGCCCTGGACGGCGACGACGACCCGGAGAGCACGTCCTCCGAGGGCCGCGACCGACGGATCCGCCGGGCGATCACCCGCCGTCGGGACCGCTTCGCGACGATGCGCGCGATGATCACCGACGCAGGACGGTGCAGCTTCGTGATCGTGCTGACCGCCGAGCGGCTGCCGGTGCTGGAGTCGGCCGCGCTGCGCGACCAGCTGGCCGAGGCCGGCGTCGCCGTCGGCGGCTTCGTGGTCAACCGGCTCTCGCCGAGCGACGCCGGCGAGTTCCTGGCCGGACGCCGCGCCCAGGAGCAGACGCAGCTGGCCGAGCTGAGACGCCGGGCCGACGGCGCCGCCGTCGAGACGCTGCCGCTGCTGGCCGGCGAGCTGGTCGGCGTCGCCGCCCTGGATGCTCTGGGCGCGGCGATGGATCCCGCCGAGACGCCCTGAGCCGGGCGGCCTCGCTCACTCCACGGTGAGCACGCTGGTCAGCACCTCGACCAGCCCGTCCTCCCACACCGTGCCGGTGACTTCGTCGGAGGCCTCCTTGACCTCCTCGGGAGCCTGCCCCATGGCCACGCCGCGGGCGGCCCAGCGCAGCATCTCCAGGTCGTTGCGACCGTCGCCGCAGGCCAGCGTCATGCGCTCGGGCACCGCCAGCTGGTCGCGCAGCGCCTCCAGGGAGGAGGCCTTGGTGACGCCGGCGGCGGCGATGTCCAGCCAGGCCGACCAGCCCACCGAGTAGGTCACCCCGTGCAGTCCGATGCCCTCCACGGCCGCGGCGAACTCCTCGGAGGTGGCGTCGTCGGAGTTGACCACCAGACGGACGGCGCGGGCGGCGCGCATCTCGCGGAAGCTGGTCCCGCGCGCCTGCAGGCCGAAGGACATGTCCTGGAAGCGCTGGGTGGAGAGGAAGCCGCCGTCGTCGGTCTCGATCGCGTACTTCGCATAGGGCAGCTGCTCGGCCAGCGCGTCCAGGGCGGGGGCGGGGTCGAAGACGCGCCGGTCGAGGACCTCGTGACCGTCGGGCAGGTCGACGTCGATCCGCACCGTCACCCCTCCGTTGCTGCATACCGCGTAGCCGTGGGTGACGCCGAGCGCCTCGATGATCGGCAGCGTGGCCGGCAGCGAGCGTCCGGTGGAGACCACCACCGTGTGACCGTCCCCGACGACGGCGCGGGCGGACTGCTTCACGGCCTCGGACATGTGTCCGTCATGGTCGACGAGAGTGCCGTCCACGTCGAGGCAGACCATCAGCTTGCCCTGCTGATGGATGAAGGCGCCGCCGAGTCCGGCGGCGGGGACCGCGAAGTCCGAGGTGTGGGTGTCCGAGGATGTGTTCATGAGTGTCGCCTGCACTGGTCGTGTCCTGTTCCTCGCCGGGTCGGGGCGGCCGACCCGCGAAGGGGATCAGCCCATTATGCCGGATCGTGCCAGTCCGGGCAGAATGTCCGGTGAACAGCAGTGGACCGACCGGCGACGACGGCGGCGGGTCCACCGTCGAAGCCCCGGCGGCACCGGCCGGGACCCGGCGCCGACCGACGGCGCCATGGAGCACTGGAGGAAGCATGCACCAGGCACAGGACAGCGTCACCCTCACCGCCGGCGAGTATGCCGCGGAGATCTCTCCGCGCGGCGCCCGCCTGCTGACCCTCACGCACCGCGGCGAGGACCTGGTGGTGCCGGCCGACCAGGGCGAGGACGGCTACCCGGGCTGCGTGCTCGCCCCGTGGCCCAACCGCATCGCCGGGGCCGCCTACGCCGTCGACGACACGGCCTACGAGCTGGCGGTCACCGAGGAGTCCACCGGCGCGGCCCTGCACGGACTGATCACCGAGCTGGACTTCACCGTGGCCCACCAGGGCGACGACGCCGTCGAGCTGTCCGCCCGGCTGGAGGCCTCCGCCGGCTACCCCTGGACGCTGGACCTGGTGCTGCGCGCCCATGTGCTCCGCGAGGCCGGCCTGTCGATCACGCTGATGGCGCGCCAGCCGGTCGCCGCGGACGAGACGGCGGAGGTGGTCTCGGACGACGTCGAATCCGCCGAGGGTGCCGAGAGCGCCGGCGAGGCCGCGGACGCCGACGCCTCCGGCGAAGAGGTCGCCGCGGAGACCGCCGACGCGCCTGCCGGAGCACCCTTCGGCGCCGGGTTCCACCCGTACCTGCGCGCGGGCGCGGCGCCGTTGGACGAGTGCCGGCTGAACCTGCCGGCGTCGACGGTGCTGCGCACCGAGCCCGACGGCGCGGTCACCGGCCGCGAGCCGGTCTCCGGCGACCTGGACCTGACGTCCGGGCCGCTGCTGACCGGCCGCACGATCGACCACGCCTACACCGACCTGCCGACCGAGGCCTGGATCGCCGAGCTGACCCACGGCCCCTCCGGGCTGGTCGTGCGGCTCATCGCCGACACCCCCTGGGCGCAGGTCTTCACCGGCGACAGCATCGACCGGGCCGGCGTCGCTGTCGAGCCGATGACCTGCCCGCCGGACGCCTTCAACTCCGACGAGGATCTGGCGCGGCTGACTCCGGGCGAGTGGTTCCGCGTCGGATACAGCATCGAGGCGCTGCGGGCCGACTGACCCGCCGAGGCGCCTCGAGAGGCGCCTCCGTGGGACTCAGGCGGGATTCTGCTCCACCGGCACCCATTGCATCGGAGCGTCCACCACCGCCCTCAGCGCACGCAGCGCCCCGCCGGTGGTCGCCGGCGCGAGACCGGTGCCGGTCTCGCGCACCCGGAAGGTGGACCAGGGGGCGGCCAGCACGCGCTGCCGCAGCTCCTCCTCGATCCGCGGGCGCAGCAGGTCGGCCAGCGGACCGAACTCGCCGCCGAGGACGATGTCGTCGACGTCGAGCATGTTGACCGCTCCGGCCAGCGCGACGCCGAGCGCCCAGCCGGCCCGGTCGATGGCCGCCCGCGCCCGAGCACCGGACTCGTCGTCCCACTCGGTGACCGCCACCAGCTCCTCGGCGGTGGAGCGCAGGTCCAGGCCCGCCTCCTTCAGCAGGGCGCGCTTGCCCGCGAAGGCCTCCAGACAGCCGGTGGCCCCGCAGCCGCAGAGCGGGCCGCCGGGCTGCACGGCGATGTGGCCGACTTCCCCGGCCCAGCCGCGGGGACCGGCGTCGACGACGCCGTCGATGACCACCGCCGCGCCGATGCCCATCTGGGCCGAGACATAGAGGAAGGACTGCTCGATCTCATCCTGCCGGGTCAGGTCCTGGGCGACCGCCAGCGCGGCGAGCTTGGCCTCGTTGGCGGTGACCACGAAGTCGCCGAACTCGCCGTAGGCCGGCTCCTCACGGTCCAGCACCGGCGGGAGCCCGGCGTCGTCGACCGGGCGCGGCAGCACCTCGCCGAGCGCCTCGGGGACGTCGATGTCCCGCCAGCCGAGGTTCGGGGCCAGCAGCAGATGATCCTCGCCGGCCGAAACCAGGCCGGGCATGGCCAGCACCGTGCCGACCACCCGCGCCCCGCGGTCGCCGGCGCGGCGGGCCACCCGCGAGGCCAGTGCGCCGAGCTGCGGCAGCACCGAGGCCGGCTCGGAGTCGCGGAAGTCGCCCTCGACGACCTCCTCGACCAGGATCGCCCCGGTCAGGTCGAGAACCCGGGCGGCCATGAAGTCCACATTGACCTCGACGCCGAGCCCGGCCAGCGTGCTGCGCGCCGGATGCAGCGGCACCGCGGGACGCCCGCGGGAACCGCCGACGATGGGGGAGCCCTCGCGCACGATGCCGGCGGCGAGCAGGTCGTCGACCAGCCGGGAGACGGTCGAGCGCGTCATCCCGGTGCGCGTGCTCAGATCGGCGCGGGAGAGCGGCTCGGCCGCGGAGAAGATCTCCTCGGTGATCAGCAGCAGGTTCGACTCGCGCAGC
>NZ_AFRW01000028.1 GCF_000220985.1 Nesterenkonia sp. F | reverse complement strand
CTGAAATGATCGACGGCGGGCCCGTCGTCGACAGTCAGCGTGCGAGGCCGCCGGCGGAGCCGGCCCCTCCCCATCACGTCAGGAGCGGACATGCAGTTCGGAATCTTCAGCATCGGGGACGTCACTCCGGACCCCACCACCGGGCGAGCCCCCACCGAGCATGAGCGGATCAAGGCCATGGTCGAGATCGGCAGGAAGGCCGAGGAGGTCGGCCTGGACGTCTTCGCGATGGGTCAGCATCACAACCCGCCCTTCGTCGCCCCGGCGAATCCCCCGATCCTCATGGCCCATCTGGCCGCGCAGACCGAGCGCATCCGGCTGTCCACGGCGACGACGCTGATCACCACCACCGATCCGGTGCGCATCGCCGAGGACTACGCCTACGCGCAGCACCTCGCCGACGGCCGCCTGGATCTCACTCTGGGCCGCGGCAACACCGGCCCGGTCTACCCGTGGTTCGGCAAGGACATCCGCGCCGGCATCCCGCTGGCGGTGGAGAACTACGCGCTGCTGCACCGGCTGTGGCGCGAGACCGACGTCGACTGGCAGGGCCGCTTCCGCACGCCGCTGCAGGGCTTCACGTCCACACCGCGTCCGCTGGACGACGTGCCGCCCTTCGTCTGGCACGGGTCCATCCGCAGCCCGGAGATCGCCGAGCAGGCGGCCTATTACGGCGACGGCTTCTTCCACAACAACATCTTCTGGAACAAGGAGCACACCGGCCGGATGATCGACATGTACCGCCAGCGGTACGAGGAGTACGGCCACGGCGGCGCCGAGCAGGCGATCGTCGGACTCGGCGGCCAGGTGTTCATGCGGCGCAACTCCCAGGACGCCGTCCGCGAGTTCCGTCCGTACTTCAACGACGCTCCGGTCTACGGCGGCGGACCCACGCTGGAGGAGTTCACCGAGCAGACTCCGCTGACCGTCGGCACTCCGGAGCAGGTCATCGAGCGCACGCTGAGCTTCCGCGAGTACGCCGGCGACTACCAGCGCCAGCTGTTCCTCATCGACCACGCCGGCCTGCCGCTGAAGACCGTGCTGGAGCAGATCGACATGCTCGGCGAGGAGGTCGTGCCGGTGCTGCGCCGGGAAGTCGCCGCCCGCGCGCCGGAGAGCACCCCGGAGGCCCCGACCCACGAATCGCTGGTGCTGCGCCGCCGCGAGGGCAGGGACCCGGTGCCCGGCGGCACCAAGGCCTCGAACGGTCAGGGCTGAGCCGGGGCTGAGCGGCGGGGGCCCTGCCCCGGGCTGACGGCACGCCGCGCCGTCGTCGCTCCGCACCGCCCGCTCAGGACGACGACGGCGCGGCGGAGTTCCCCGGTCGCCCCAGCGGCTCGCGCATCCCGGCGACGATCCCCTCCAGCCAGGCCGGCACATGTCGGCGAGCCTCGGGGGTGTCGGGGTGGCGGCAGCGCAGGTGCAGGCCGGCGTCGTCGACGACGAACCAGATCATCACCCCGTCGGTGCGGCTCACTGCGCTGACGTGCTGCGGATCCAGAGCGTCGTCGACGGCGATCGGCAGCCGGCGGTGGTCCAGCCAGGAGACGGCGAACATCCCGGGCGTCTGCGGCATCCCGCCGTAGGGCCGCATGATCGGCTCCAGCGGCTGGGCGCCGAGCCGGATCGCCTCGCGCACTGCGCGGCGGCAGATCTGCGGATCGGGGTCCTCGCTCTCCAGCACCGCATTGGTGATGAACCAGCCCACCGAGTCGTACCAGCGCGGCGCGTTGCGCGAATGCACCGGGAAGACCGCCCGCAGCGGGTGGCCGTGGTCGCCGGCCAGTCGGGTGAGCACCGAGACCGCGGCCGTCAGCAGTCGTACGCCCTGCGCCGCGGCGGCCTCCTCGAGCAGCCCCAGTTCGGCGGCGTCGGCGACGTCGCGGAGGGCGACGACCTCCCCGTGCGGGGTGGTCAGGTCGCCCAGCGGCAGCGGGAACTGCGGCATCGCCCCGCCGCCGGCGTCGAGGATCTCGCGCCAGCGGCGGATGATCCGCCGGGGCGGGTCCCGGCGCTCGGCCATCGCGGCGGTGTGCGCGGCGAAGGGTGCGGCGTGCGGCAGCTCGGCGCCCGGTGTCCGTCCGGCGCGCACATCGTCCAGGCAGACGGTCAGGTCGCGGGCCAGCACCAGCAGGGACCAGGCGTCGAGGTGAGCGTGGTCGGCGGCGACGACGATCTGCGGCCGCTCGGCGGGATCCTCCGGCTCGATCAGGCAGAGCCGGTGCGAGGGCGCGGCGAAGGGATCGCAGACGACGTCGAGATGGGCGCGCAGTCCGGTGCGGATCTCCTCGACGGACAGCGTCGGCGTCCCGGCGCCCGCTCCTGCGGTTCCGCCGGGCTCCGGCACGATCTCCCGCCCCGCGGCGTCCAGGCCGTGCCACGCGCCGTCGGACAGCTCGATCGGCTCCAGCCGCAGCTCGGGATCCCGGCGGACGACGGTGCGCAGCGTGCCGTGGCGGGCGACGACGGCGTGCCAGGCCGCCGCCAGCTGGTCGTGGTCGACCGGCGGCTCGGGGCGGAGAGCCACCGCCATCCAGGAGCCGGGGCGCGAGCCGGCGCCGACGTGACGGGCCTGGTCGAAGGAGATCGGCGGCGTCCTCGCCGCGACGGGCACGGTCGAGGCGGCGTACGTCGAGAGTCGGCCGGTGACGCTGGTCATCCGGGCCACCGTGGTCAGCCGCATGAGCGTAGTCTAGGGGGAGCCGGGGCCCGGCCGGGAGACTCCGACGCGGCCCCGACGAGGTTCCTCAGGAGACGCCGACCGGACGCAGGGCTGGGGACGACGACCAGACGGACGAGGGGAGCGGCGAGCGTGGAGACGATCTCCGTCGACGGCGCGACGCTGGCCTGCGAGCTCTCCGGCCCCGCGGCGGACGACGGCGACGCGGCGGACGTCGGCAGGTCCGGTCCCCTGCCCCCGTCGTGCAGCTGCACGGACTGACCTCCTGCTCGGCCCGGGAGCGCGAGTCCGGCCTCGACATGGTCGGGGGACTGGCCGACCATCGGGTGCTGCGCTGCGACGCCCGTGCCCATGGGGCGTCGACCGGCCGTCCCGTCGCCGCCGATCACACCTGGCCGCAGCTGGCCGAGGATCTGCTGACCGTGCTGGAGACGATGCTGCCCGGCGAGGCCGTCCACGCCGTCGGCCCCTCGATGGGCGCGGCGACGCTGCTGCACGCCGCGCTGGCCGAGCCCGAGCGCTTCGCCTCGCTGACGCTGCTGGTCCCGCCGACCGCGTGGGATACCCGCGCGGCGCAGGCCGAGCTGTACCGCCGCACCGCCGCCGTCGCCGAATCCCGCGGCGTCGAGGGCTTCGTGCGGATGCGCGCCCAGGCCGAGCCGCCGCCGGCGCTGGCCGGCCGGCCCCGCCGCGACGAGCCCGCCGTCGCCGCCGAGCTGCTGGGGCCCGTGCTCCGCGGGGCCGCCGACTCGGACCTGCCGGCCCCCGAGCGGATCGCCACGCTTCAGATCCCCACGCTGATCCTGGCCTGGACGGAGGACCCGGCGCATCCGGTCGCCACCGCCGAGCGGCTCCACGAGCTCATCGGCGGCTCCCGGCTGGGCGTCGCGGCGACGCCCGAGCAGCTGGACGCCTGGCCGACGCGGGTCGCCGAGCATGTGGCCGCCCATGATCCGGCCTCGCCGCCGACGTCGGACGGTTCGAGCGCCGCCGGCGGGTTCCTGCACAGCCCGGCCGGCGGGGGATCGACGGCGCCGCGAGGGTGAGATGATGGAGGGCGCCGCCCGGTCGGCGGCCGCGCTGCGCGACAGACCATCCGCTGAACGACCCCCACGGAGGATCACCTGGTGAGCTTGGAAGCCTACGACGCCGCCCCGGCGGGCATGGAGGCCCGCACTCCGCCGCAGGACATGGTGGCCGAGCAGTCGGTGCTCGGCGGCATGATGTTGTCGAAGGACGCGGTGGCCGACGTCGTCGAGGTCCTCAAGGGCCATGACTTCTACCGCCCGGCCCACGAGCTGATCTACGACGCGATCGTCGATCTCTACGGCCGCGGCGAGCCCGCCGACGTCGTCACGATCTCCGACCACCTGACCAAGCGTCAGGAGCTGCAGCGCACCGGCGGCCCGGCGTATCTGCACAACCTGGCCCAGTCGGTGCCGACGGCGGCCAACGCGGCCTTCTACGCGGAGATCGTGCGGGAGCGGGCGATCCTGCGGCGGCTGGTCGAGGCCGGCACGAAGATCGCGCAGCTCGGCCACTCCGCCGACGGCGAGGTCGAGAGCATCGTCAACGAGGCCCAGGCGGAGATCTACAACGTCGCCGAGAACCGGCAGAGCGAGGACTACGTCGCGCTCTCCGAGGTGCTGGTGCCGACGATCGACGAGATCGAGACCAACGCCAACCACGACGGCGGCCTGACCGGCATCCCGACCGGCTTCCGCGACCTCGACGACCTCACCCACGGCTTCCACGGCGGGCAGATGATCATCGTCGCCGCGCGTCCGGCGATGGGCAAGTCGACCCTGGCGCTGGACTTCGCGCGTGCGGCGGCGGTCACCAACGGGATGACCGCGGCGTTCTTCTCGCTGGAGATGGGGCGCAACGAGATCGCGATGCGTCTGCTCTCCGCCGAGGCGAAGATCCAGTTCCAGGATCTTCGCAAGGGCGACATCCGGGACGACGACTGGGACAAGATGTCGCTGGCGGTGGACAAGCTCAACGAGGTGCCGCTGTTCATCGACGATTCGCCGAACATGTCGCTGATGGAGATCCGCGCGAAGTGCCGGCGGCTGAAGCAGAAGAACAACCTGAAGCTGATCGTGCTCGACTATCTGCAGCTGCTCTCCTCCGGCAAGCGCGTCGAGTCCCGCCAGCAGGAGGTCAGCGAGTTCTCGCGAACGCTGAAGCTGCTGGCCAAGGAGCTGGACGTGCCGATCGTCGCGCTCTCCCAGCTGAACCGCGGGTCCGAGCAGCGCACCGACAAGCGCCCGCAGGTCTCGGACCTGCGCGAGTCCGGCTCGATCGAGCAGGACGCGGACATGGTGCTGCTGCTCCATCGCGAGGAGGTCTACGACAAGGAGTCCCCGCGCGCCGGCGAGGCCGACATCATCGTCGCCAAGAACCGCAACGGGCCCACCAAGGACATCGTCGTCGCCTTCCAGGGCCACTACGCCCGGTTCCAGGACATGGCCCAGGACCTGTAGGGGCGCGGGGGCGCTGCCCGCGGCGCCCGGGGCTTCCCGGCAGCTCCCGGGACGGCCCGCGGCGGTCCGGGGCGGCCCGCCGTCGCCGTCGCCCGGCATCGAGTGGCGGCTCCCCGCAGCATCTCCTCGGCGACACGCCGTATCGCGAGGGCAGATCGTACTGGGAGCCGCC
>NZ_AFRW01000029.1 GCF_000220985.1 Nesterenkonia sp. F | reverse complement strand
GCCGGGGCCGCCGGGGCCGTCGTCGCGGGCCGCCAGGCACCAGCTCGGGTCGGCGCCGCGCACCGGGGCGTCGAAGCTCCGGGCGAACTCCGTCGCGGCGCCGGTGTGGTCGCCGTGCCGGTGGGTCACCAGGATCGTGGAGACCCGTCGCTCGGCGACGGCCTCGGCGACCGCCGCGCGGTGCTCCGGATGGTCCGCGGGCCCGGGGTCGACGATCACGACCTGATGCGCCCCGCCGATCACATAGGTGATGGTCCCCTGGAGCGTCATCGGGGAGGGGTTGTCGCAGCGGATGCGGTCGATGCGCGGGGCGGTCATGGCTCCAGGGTAGTGACGCGACGAGTCCGGCGTCACTGACGCCGTCGACGGTGCTCCTCTAGGCTGAGGCCATGGCACAGGACGCTGAGCAGGACCCGCAGAGTACCGTCGGGACGGAGCACTCCACCGCCGGGGCGTACGTCACCGGCGAGGAGTTCACCCGTGACACCACCTACATCGAGGACCGAGTCGTCGCCGACGTCGACGCGGCGACCGCCGCGCCCCGGGAGGAGGGCTCGACGATCGGCGACCCGCGGGTCGCCGGCCTGACCGAGGGCGCGCGGGCCTGGCCGGTGGAGCCGGGCCGCTACCGGCTGGTGGCCGCCCGCGCCTGCCCCTGGGCGCACCGCTCGATCATCGTCCGCCGGCTGCTGGGCCTGGAGGACGTCATCTCGCTGGCCACCCCCGGGCCGGTGCATGACGTGCGCTCCTGGACCTTCGACCTCACCGAGGACGGCCGGGACCCGGTGCTGGGCACCGAACGGCTGCAGGAGAACTACTTCGCCCGCTTCCCCGACTACCCGCGAGGGATCACCGTGCCGGCGCTGGTCGACATCCCCTCCGGAGGCGTGGTGACGAACAACTATCCGCAGCTGACCTTCGACCTCTCCACGCAGTGGCGGGCGCATCACCGCGACGGTGCCCCGAACCTGATCCCGGAGGAGCAGATCGAGGAGATGCTGCCGGTCATCAAGCGCATCTTCACCGAGGTCAACAACGGGGTCTACCGCTGCGGCTTCGCCGGCTCCCAGCGCGCCTACGAGGAGGCCTACGACCGACTCTTCACCGCGCTGGACTGGCTGGAGGACCGGCTGGCCGACCGCCGGTATCTGATGGGCGATGCGATCACCGAGGCTGATGTGCGGCTGTTCACCACGCTGGTGCGCTTCGACGCCGTCTACCACGGGCACTTCAAGGGCAATCGGAACAAGCTCACCGAGATGCCGAATCTCTGGGCCTATGCCCGGGACCTCTTCCAGACCCCGGGCTTCGGCGACACGGTGGACTTCGACCAGATCAAGCGGCACTACTACGTCGTCCACGAGGACGTGAATCCCACCCAGATCGTGCCCAAGGGCCCTGAACTGGCCGGCTGGCTCACCGCCCACGGGCGCGAGGCGCTGGGCGGATCGCCCTTCGGCTCCGGCACCGCCCCGGGTCCGGTGGCGCCGGAGGAGCGCCCTCCCGGGGCGAACCCGCTCTTCGGGCAGGGCTGAATTCCCCTCCCTCCGGCATCGAGTGGGCGATGTGTCGAGGTCTCGACGCGTATCCGCCGGGAAAACCTCGACACATCGCCCACTCGATGGAGAGAGGCCGGGCGACGACGGTGGAGCGACGGCGGTGCCGCCGGTCAGTGGTGGCCCGTCGCGGCCCCGCGATAGTGTGAAGAGGTACGAAGCAGTCGTCGTCCCCAGGAGCGCCCATGTCCGCAGCAGATGAACTCGACGGACCGTTCGAGAAGCGCTTCGTCGCGCTCGGCGACTCCTTCACCGAGGGCGTCGGGGACATCGATCCCTCGAGCCCCAACGCCGTGCGCGGCTGGGCCGACCGGGTCGCCGCCCAGCTCATCGCCGAGGACCCCCGCTGGGGCTACGCGAACCTCGCCATCCGCGGGAAGAAGCTGCCCCAGGTCCTGGACGAGCAGATCGACGCCGCCGTCGCGATGGAGCCGACGCTGGTCACCCTCTATGCCGGCGGCAACGACATCCTGCGCCCGGTGGTGAACATCGACGGCCTCATGGCCCGCTATCGTCATGCCGTCCAGCAACTGGTCGACACCGGCGCGCAGGTCGTGCTCTTCACCGGTTTCGACTCGGCGCGGGCGCCGGTGTTCAACCTGACTCGCGGGCGCACCGCGATCTACAACGAACACGTCCGCAAGATCGCCGACGACCTGGGATGCACGCTGGTGGACTTCTGGCACATGAAGAGGTTCCAGGACTGGCGCTACTGGGACGTCGACCGCATGCACCTGGGCATCTCCGGCCATACCGCCATGGCCAAGGAGGTCCTGGCGGTGCTCGGCGCGAAGGACGACATCACCGCCCCGGAGATCGAGGATCTGCCGCCGCAGAACCTCATCGAGCGCACCGCCGGCAACGTCGCCTGGACCCGCGAGCACGTGCTGCCCTGGATGAAGCGGCGCCTGACCGGCACCTCCTCCGGAGACGACCTCAGCCCGAAGTACCCCAAGCTCACCTCGCGCATCTGGTGACCCCGGTCGGCCTCCTCACGGGCCGACCTCCGACGTTCCCTCCGCGCATACGACGACGGCGCCGCCCCGATCCTCGGCAGATCGGGACGGCGCCGTCGTCGTGTGTGCGGCATTGAGCCGGGCGGGTGGCTCAGCCCGGACAGGCAACAACTACATCGGGAAGCCGAGGAAGCCTCCGCAGAGGCCGTCACTGATGTACGTGCGAGCAAGCGAACATCCGATCGTGGCCCCAACGCTGCCATCCTGCCAGCGCGGGACGCTGCTGAGGCCTGCTTCCGCGGGCTCTGCCCCGGCCGTGAGCCCTCCTGCCGTGAGTGCTACGGCAGCCAGTGCAGTACCTAGTGTGAGGCGAAGTGAGCGGTGCTTAGACATTCTCAACTCCTTTGGCGTCGTCGCGTATGCATCTTCATGGGCGTGGATCGCTGGAAGAGATGCCTGACCCAAGTGAACTTAGTAATAGTTTTAGGTCTGGTCAATCATTACTGGGTTGCGTCAGGAGCTGTCTGTGATCGCACCTGCGTGGCGTCTCCGTGAGACGCGTGTGGTCACTTCACACCGGCCATGAGCTTCTTCAGGCTCGGCGTCGCCGCGGCCAGGGCCAGTCCCAGGACCACGCAGGTGCCGCCGAGGGAGAGGAAATACGGGATCTCGTTGCCCTCGGTGTAGAAGGCCGCGAGGATGCCCGACAGTGTGGTGCCGAGCGAGATTGCCAGGTAGAACAGCGCCAGCATCTGGGTCGTGAACGCCACCGGGGCGAGCTTGGTCGCCACGGACAGGCCGATCGGGCTCAGGAAGAGCTCCGCCCAGGTGACCAGCAGCAGGATGCCCACCAGCGCCGGCAGCGGGGTCTTCTCGAAGGACTCCAGCGGGATGAAGACCAGATAGGCGAATCCGATGATCACCAGCGCGGTGCCGAACTTCAGCGGGGTCGAGGGCTGTCGGTCGCCCATCTTCGTCCAGATCGTGGCGAAGATCGCCGCGAAGATGATGATGAAGGCGGGGTTGATCGACTGCACCCAGCCGGCCGGCATCTCCCAGCCGAGGATGTTGCGGTCCAGCCGCTCCTCGGAGTAGACCGCGATGAAGGTGAACTGTTGCTGGAAGAGAGCGAAGAACGCGGCGGCCGCGATGAACAGCGGGATGAAGGCCTTCACCCGGCTGCGTTCGGTCGCGTCGACCTTCTTCGAGCGCAGCAGCACCACGAAGTAGGAGACCGAGGCGACGACCACGACGCCGACGATGACGTTGGCCAGGTTGCCCGGGGTGACGATCCCGGTGGTGAAGAGCGCGATGATGACGGCGAGGCTGACCAGGGCGATCAGCCCGTAGCGCAGGCGCAGCTGACTCGGCAGCGGGTTGACCACGTGGTGGGTCTCCTCCGGCAGGTCCTTGCGGCCGACGGCGTAGATCGCCAGACCGAGGACCATGCCGATCGCCGCTAGGCCGAAGCCGAAGTGGAAGCCGTAGGAGACGCGCAGCGCCTCAGTCAGCAGAGGGCCGATCAGCGCGCCGATGTTCACGCCCATGTAGAAGATGGAGAACCCGGCGTCGCGGCGCGGGTCCTGGCGGGTGTAGAGCGAGCCCACCAGTGAGCCGGCGGCGGCCTTCACGCCGCCCGAGCCGACGGCGACGCAGATCAGCCCCACGGCCAGTCCTGCGGCGCCCGGCAGCACCGCCAGGGCGATATGGCCGATCATCACCAGCACGGCGGAGTAGAACAGCGTGCGCTCCGCGCCGATCAGCCGGTCGGCGATCCAGGCGGTGATGATGGCGGAGAGGTAGACGCCGCCGCCGTAGGCGCCGACGAGGGGCAGAGCGATGCTCTGGTCGATTCCCAGGCCGCCGTCGGCGACCGAGAAGTACATGTAGTACGCGAGGATGGCCTGCATCCCGTAGAAGGAGAAGCGTTCCCACAGTTCGACCGAGAACAGGTTGAACAGCATCCGGGGGTGGCCGAAGAACGTCTTCCCCTCACCTGTGGCCGCAGGATGGTGCGGCTCCTGAGCATGAGTGGTGGTCATTTTCACCATGGAACCGCAGAATGTCCCTCCGGCGCGAATCGGAGGGTGATCCGGGTCGCTCCTGAACAGCCGCGGAGCCGGGCAGGTCGCCGCCTCGCCGACCGACGGTGCCGGTCAGCGGGGCGGCGGAACGCAGGATGCGGAGAATGTGATGTATAGCACTCGACGCGGGTGCAGTCGGACGGTCCGGTGCGGGGGTGCCGTCCGGCGCGGCGTCCGGGATCAGCCGACGACGGCGTCCACCGCCTCGCGCCAGATGCCCAGCGCCTCGTCGACGGCGTCGTCGTCGACCACCAGCGCCGGGATGAAGCGCACCACCTGACCCCAGGGGCCGCAGGTGAGAAGCAGCAGCCCGCGCCGGGCGGCTTCCTGCTGGACCGCGGCGGCCGTGGCGCCGTCGGGCTCGCCGTCGGCGTCGCGGAACTGGTTGCCCTGCATCAGGCCCAGGCCGCGCACGTCGGATATGGCCGCCGTCTCCGCGGCGACGGTCTCCAGGCCCTCGCGCAGCCGCGCGCCGCGGGCGGCCGCATTGACCACCAGGCCCTCCTCCTCGATGACGTCCAGCGTCGCCAGCGCGGCCGCGCAGGCCACGGCGTTGGCTCCGTAGGTCCCTCCCTGCGAGCCGGGCCAGGCCTTGGCCATGATCTCCGAGGTCGCCGCGATCCCGGACAGCGGGAAGCCCGAGGCCAGCCCCTTGGCGGTCATCATGATGTCGGCCTCGACGCCGAAGTGGTCCTTGCCCCAGAACGCGCCCGTGCGGCCCCAGCCGGTCTGCACCTCGTCGAGGATCAGCAGGATCCCATGCCGGTCGGCCCGCTCGCGCAGTCCCTGCAGGAAGCGGGTGTTCGCGGGCATGTAGCCGCCCTCGCCGAGCACCGGCTCGACGATCATCGCCGCCGTGTCGTCCGGGGACGTGACGGTGGCGAAGAGCCGGTCGAGCTCCTTCAGGGCGAAGTCCGTCGTCGCCTCCTGCTCCCAGCCGTAGTGCTCCGCGTCGGGGAAGGGGGCGACGACGACGCCGCCCATCAGCGGGCTGAATCCCGAGCGGATCTTGGTGCCGGAGGTGGTCAGCGAGGCCGCGCCCATGGAGCGGCCGTGGAATCCGCCGTGGAAGGCGATGATGTTCGGCTTCCCGGTGGCCTGCCGCGCCAGGCGTATCGCGGCCTCGGCGGCCTCCGAGCCGGAGTTGGAGAAGAACAGCGAGTCCAGGTGCTCCGGCAGCACCTCGCCGAGGCGCTCGGTCAGCTGCTGCAGCGGCCGGTGCATGATCGTGGTGTACTGGCCGTGGATGAGCCGGCCGACCTGCTCCTGAGCGGCGGCGACGACCTTCGGATGGCAGTGGCCGGTGCTGGTCACGCCGATCCCGGCGGTGAAGTCGAGCCAGCGGCCGCCGGCGTCGTCGAAGAGGTGCACGCCCTCGCCGCGCTCGGCCACGACGGGGGTCGCCTGCTTCAGGTGGGGGGAGAGGGTCGCCATCGGGAACTCCTTCGCGGATCGGGTGGCGGCCGGTCGCACCGGCCGTCGGGCCCAGGGAGCGGGCCCGCGGGGTTCGTCGCCCCGGCGGGGCGCGAGTCCATCGAGGATTGTTGACAATCTTCGCACTGGCTAGAGTACTTGCTGAGACCGTTGATGTCAGGATGCTCACAGGAGGCAGTCGATGACCGAGACCATCACCCCCGTCCGCGAGGCCGACGTCGTCGCGCAGGCGCCGCAGCAGCTGTTCATCGGCGGCCGCTGGGTCGACGCGCGCGGCGGTCGCACGCTCGACGTCGTCGACCCTTCCACCGGGAAGACGCTGTGCGCCGTGGCCGACGCGAGCGTCGACGACGGCTGGGATGCGCTGAACGCCGCCGACGCCGCCCAGGCGGACTTCGCCGCGATGTCCCCGCGCGAGCGGGCCGACATCCTGCGGCGCGCCTTCGAGCTGATGCACGAGCGGGTCGAGGACCTGGCGCTGCTGATGACCCTGGAGATGGGCAAGCCGCTGGCCGAGTCGCGCGGCGAGGTCGCCTACGCCGCCGAGTTCTTCCGGCACTTCTCCGAGGAGGCCGTGCGCATCGACGGCGGCTATCAGGTCGCCCCCAAGGGCGGAGCGCGCTTCCTGGTCACCAAGCAGCCCGTCGGCGTCTCGCTCTTCGTCACTCCGTGGAACTTCCCGCTGGCGATGGGCACCCGCAAGCTCGGTCCGGCGCTGGCCGCCGGCTGCGCCTCGGTGCTCAAGCCCGCCGGCCAGACGCCGCTGTCGATGCTGGCGCTGGCCGAGATCCTGCGCGAGGCCGGAGTGCCCGACGGAGTGGTCAACATCCTGGTCACCTCCGACTCCTCGGGAGTGATGGAGCCGTTGATCCGCTCCGGCGTCGCCCGCAAGCTCTCCTTCACCGGCTCCACCGGCGTCGGGCGCAAGCTGCTGGAGCAGTGTGCCCAGCACGTCATGCGCACCTCCATGGAGCTCGGCGGCAACGCGGCCTTCGTGGTCTTCGACGACGCCGACCTGGACAAGGCCGTCGAGGGCGCGATGCTGGCCAAGATGCGCAACTCCGGCGAGGCCTGCACTGCGGCGAACCGGATCTTCGTCCACCGCGACGTGATCGAGGAGTTCGGACGGCGGCTGACCGAGCGGATGGCGGCGCTGCGCGTCGGCCGCGGCGTCGAGGACGGCGTCGACGTCGGCCCGATGATCGACGCGTCGCAGCGCGACAAGGTCGCCGAGCTGGTCTCCGACGCGGTGGACTCCGGCGCCCGCGTGCTCGCCGGCGGCGAGGCCCCCGGCGGCGAGGGCTACTTCTACCTGCCCACGGTGCTCACCGACGTGCCGGACTCCGCGCGGATGCGCGACGAGGAGATCTTCGGCCCGGTCGCCCCGCTGACCCCCTTCGACACCGAGGAGGAGGTCATCGCCGCGGTCAACTCCACCGAGTACGGGCTGGTGAACTACGTCTACACCGAAGGGCTGACCCGCGGACTGCGCATCGGCGAGGCGCTGGAGTCCGGCATGGTCGGGCTCAACCAGGGCGTGGTCTCCAACCCCGCGGCGCCCTTCGGCGGCGTGAAGGAGTCCGGCCTGGGCCGCGAGGGCGGCTCCGAGGGGATCGACGAGTTCCTCGAGACCAAGTACCTCGGCATCGGGATGGCCTGAGCCGATGGCGACGACGACGCCCGGGGCGGCCGAGCCCGACCCCGGGCGCGGACCCGGGGCGGCACGGCCGCGGCTGGAGATCGCCGCCCAGGACGTCGACGGCGCGACGGCGGCGGTGCGGCACGGCGCCGAGCGGCTGGAGGTCTGCCAGGCGCTCGCCGTCGGCGGCCTGACGCCGTCGCTCGGGCTGGTCGAGCATGCCGCGGCGCTCGGCGTGCCGGTGCGCCCGCTGATCCGCCCGCGCGCCGGCGGCTTCCGGGTCTCTCCCGATGAGCTCCGGGCGATGCGCCGTGACGTCGCGGCGCTGGCCGACGCCGGCGCCGAGGCGTTCGTCGTCGGGGCGCTGGTCGAGCGGCCGGCGAGCGAGCCGTCGGAGGGCGAGCCTACGGAGGACGAGCTCGGCCTCGACGTGCCGGCGCTGACGGCGCTGGCGGATGCCGCCGCCGGCCGTCCGGTGATCGTCCACCGCTGCGCGGATGTGCTGCTCGGCGCCGGAGTCGCGCCCGAGGAGCTGGTCGAGCAGCTGATCGCCGCCGGCGCGGCCGGCGTGCTGACCTCCGGCGGTGCGGCCGACGCGCTCGCCGGCTCCGCGACGCTGGCTCGGCTGGTGCGCGCCGCCGCGGGCCGGCTGGAGATCATCGCCGGCGGGGGAGTGCGGCCCGAGGCCCTCGCGACGCTGGTCGACGCCGGCGTCGACGCGGTCCACCTCTCGGCCTCCGGGCCGCAGTCCGCCGGCCCCTCGGGCCCGGGAGGCGGCGAGGAGTCCTTCACCACGACGGATCCGCAGCGGGTGAGCGCCGCCCGAGCGGCGCTCGAGACGGCACCGTCGTCCGTGGACTGACCGGGCGCCAGTGACGACTACCCCCGTCCCCTCGGCGGATCGGCGTGCTGCCGGAGCATCGGCGTCCCAGTTCTGGACACATCTCAGCCCGTCGGAGCGGGTGAGCGCGTGCAGATGCGTCCAGAATAGGGACGCCGTCGCCGATCGGCCGGCTGCACCGCCGTCAGATGGGGCCACTCGATGCGGGCGCGGGGCGCCCGGGAATGATTCGAAGGACTGCTGAGTTGGACCTCATGTGAGAAGTTGAGTCGACTCGACTCAAGTCAGTTTGACGCCGGAGACCATGCGGTGGAGACTTGAGTCTGGTTCGCTCAATCAGAAGCACCAGCAGTCCATCGAAGGGAGACCCCTCATGTCCCGTGCAGTCGGCATCGACCTCGGAACCACCAACTCCGTCGTCTCCGTCCTCGAAGGCGGCGAGCCCACCGTGATCGCCAACTCCGAGGGCGCCCGCACCACCCCGTCCGTCGTCGCGTTCAACAAGGACGACGAGGTCCTGGTCGGCGAGATCGCCCGCCGCCAGGCCGTGAACAACCCGGACCGCACGATCTCCTCCGTCAAGCGCCACATGGGCACCGACTGGAAGACCACGATCGGCGAGAAGGAGTACACCCCGCAGGAGATCAGCGCGCGCACGCTGATGAAGCTGAAGCACGACGCCGAGTCCTACCTGGGCGAGGACGTCGCCGAGGCCGTCATCACCGTGCCGGCCTACTTCAACGACGCCGAGCGCCAGGCCACCAAGGAGGCCGGCGAGATCGCGGGTCTGAAGGTCTCCCGCATCGTCAACGAGCCCACCGCCGCGGCGCTGGCCTACGGTCTGGACAAGGGCAACGAGGACGAGCAGATCCTGGTCTTCGACCTGGGCGGCGGCACCTTCGACGTCTCGCTGCTCGAGGTCGGCAAGGACGAGGACGACTTCTCCACCATCCAGGTCCGCGCCACCGCCGGCGACAATCGCCTCGGCGGCGACGACTGGGACCAGCGGATCATCGACTGGCTGGTCGAGCAGGTCAAGAACAAGGAGGGCGTGGACCTCTCCAAGGACAAGATCGCGGTGCCGCGTCTGAAGGACGCCGCCGAGCAGGCCAAGAAGGAGCTGTCCTCGGCGACGTCGACCGACATCAACCTGCAGTACGCGGCGATGACCGAGAACGGCCCGGTGCACGTCAACGAGACGCTGTCCCGCGCGAAGTTCCAGGACATGACCTCCGACCTGCTGGAGCGGACCAAGAAGCCGTTCCAGGACGTCATCAAGGAGGCCGGCGCGAAGATCTCCGACATCGACCACGTCATCCTCGTCGGCGGCTCCACCCGCATGCCCGCCGTCGCGGACCTGGTCAAGGAGCTCTCCGGCAAGGACGCCAACAAGGGCGTGAACCCGGACGAGGTCGTCGCCGTCGGCGCCGCCCTGCAGGCCGGCGTGCTGGCCGGTGAGCGCAAGGACGTGCTGCTCATCGACGTCACCCCGCTGTCGCTCGGCATCGAGACCAAGGGCGGTGTGATGACCAAGCTCATCGAGCGCAACACCGCCATCCCGACCAAGCGGTCCGAGACCTTCTCCACCGCCGAGGACAACCAGCCTTCGGTGGCCGTGCAGGTCTTCCAGGGCGAGCGCGAGTTCACCAAGGACAACAAGCCGCTGGGCACCTTCGAGCTCACCGGCATCGCCCCGGCGCCGCGCGGCGTGCCGCAGATCGAGGTCACCTTCGACATCGACGCCAACGGCATCGTCCACGTCTCGGCCACCGACAAGGGCACCGGCACGGAGCAGTCGATGACCATCACCGGCGGCACCTCGCTGGCCCAGGAGGACATCGACCGGATGGTCTCCGACGCCGAGGCCCACGCGGAGGAGGACAAGAAGCGCCGCGAGGCCGCCGAGCAGCGCAACGCCGCCGAGGCCACCGCCTACTCGGTCGACAAGCTCATCAAGGACAACGACGAGAAGCTGCCGACCGAGGTCAAGGACGAGGTCCAGGCCGACGTCGACGCGCTGAAGAAGGTCCTCGACGAGAACGGCTCCGACGAGGACGTCCAGGCCGCCTACGAGAAGCTGCAGGCCTCCCAGACCAAGCTGGGCGAGGCGCTGTACTCCCAGGGCGGCGCCGAGGGCGCCGACGGTGCTCCGGCCTCCGAGGCCTCGAACGACGACGAGGACATCGTCGACGCCGAGGTCGTGGACGAGGACTCCTCCGACGAGAACACGGCCGACGAGAAGAAGTGAGAGGTCGACGCTGATGGCAGATCAGAGCCAGAACCCCGACGGGATCGAGCCGGAAGGCGACGGTTCTGAGCAGCCGGAGCCGATCCGCTTCACCGACCGGCGGCGGGTCGACCCGGAGACCGGCGAGCGGCGCGACGTCGGAGAGGAGCCCGACGCCGGCGCCGAGCCGGACGCCGAGTCCCCCGCGGAGGCCGCGGCCGAGCAGGACGCGGTGAAGGATCCGCTGAGCCAGGCCGAGGAGGTCCTCCGCGAGGCGCCGGCCGATTCGGCGGACACGGCCGAGGCCGCCGAGGGCGAGGTCGCCGTCGACGGCGAGGTCGTCTCCGAGGACGAGGCGGCCGAGGCCTCCGAGGAGGTCCCGGCCACGGCCTCGGAGCGTGAGGCCGAGCTGCAGGCCGACCTGCAGCGGGTCCAGGCCGAGTACGCCAACTACCGGCGTCGGATGGATCGGGACCGGGCGACGGACCGCGACCGGAACGTCGGCGAGGTCATCGCGGCGCTGCTGCCGGTGCTCGACGACATCGCCGCGGCCCGTCAGGCCGGCGACCTCGAGGACGGCCCGTTCGCGGCCATCGCCTCGAAGCTGGAGAGCACGCTGACCCAGCAGGGGCTCGAGGTCATCGACGAGGTCGGCGTCCCGTTCGACCCGACCGTCCACGAGGCTCTCATGCAGCAGCCGCACGAGAGCATCGAGGCCGACCACGTGGCCGCCGTGCTGCGGGCCGGCTATCGTCACGGCGACCGCGTCCTGCGCGCCGCCCAGGTGATGGTCTCCACCGGCCCGGCGGAATGACGCCGATCCCGGCCGGTCGGGCCTGAACCGACCGGTCGCGGGGCGGCCCGGGCGCACACCGCCCGGGCCTCCCCGCGGCCGCTGCCGGCACGTCGGCGACCGTCCTCCCTTCCGGAGGGGCCGCCGACGGGCCGGTCGCATACAGCACACGCTGTCCACCACAGACTTTTCATCGCATCGCAGGATTCCGCAGCAGTGGGGAGGGAGGCGCCGTGGCCTCGCAGGACTGGATCGACAAGGACTTCTACGCCATCCTCGGCGTCTCGAAGGACGCCTCGGACGAGGAGATCAAGAAGGCGTACCGCAAGCTCGCGCGCAAGTACCATCCGGACACCAACCCGGGGGACGAGGAGTCCGAGCGGAAGTTCAAGGACGTCGCCGAGGCCCACACCGTGCTCACCGACCCGGAACAGCGTCAGCAGTACGACGCGATCCGCGCGATGGGATCCGGCGCCCGCTTCTCCGGCGCACCGGGCGGAGGCGCCGGCGGCGCGTCCGGCGGCGCCGGCTTCGAGGACCTCTTCGGCGGGCTCTTCAACGAAGGCGGCTTCGGCGGCGGACAGCCCCGCGGCGGCCGCGGCGGTCCGGACTTCGCCGACCTCTTCGGCGGCATGGGCGGTTCGCCGTTCGGCGGCGGCTTCGGCGGCGGAGCGCCGGCCAAGGGTGCCGACCGCACCGCGAAGACGACCATCTCCTTCGGGGGTGCAGTGCGCGGGACCACCGTCGGACTGCGTGAGCCCGACGGGAACGTCATCGACGTGCGCATCCCCGCCGGCGTGAAGGAGGGCCAGAAGGTCCGGGTCAAGGGCAAGGGCCAGCAGAGTCCCGGCGGCGCCGGCGACCTGCTGGTCGAGGTCTCCATCAGCCCGCACCGGCTCTATGAGCGCGACGGCGACGACATCCGCATGCATCTGCCGGTGTCCTTCGACGAGGCCGCCCTCGGGGCGACCGTCGAGGTGCCCACCGTGCACGGCGAACAGGTCCGCATCAAGGTCCCCGCCGGCACCACCACCGGCAAGGTGCTGCGGCTGAAGGGCCACGGAATCCGCCGGAAGTCCTCCAGCGGCGACATGCTCGTCACCGTCGATGTGCAGGTGCCCGCCGAGCTGCCCGAGGAGGCGCTCGAGGCGGTCCGCCGTTATGCGGAGGCCACCGCCGACATCGACCCGCGCGACGGGCTGGAGTCGAAGGCGGCGGTCTGATGGTCCAGCGCCCACGGGATCGTCGGAAGTCCGCCGCGGCCGCCTCCCCGGGTGCCGGGGGCGAGGACCCCCGCATGCAGCGCGCCGAACACCGGCACGCGCCGCTCTTCGTGATCTCGGTGGCCGCCGAGCTGGCCGAGATGCATCCGCAGACGCTGCGTCAGTACGACCGCATCGGCCTGGTCATCCCACGGCGCCAGGGCGGCCGGCACCGTCGCTACTCGCCCTACGACGTCGAGCAGCTCCGGCAGATCCAGCAGCTCTCCCAGGAGGGCGTCTCGTTGGAGGGCATCCGGCGGATCATCGAGCTGCAGAATCGCGTCGAGGAGCTGGAGACCACCGTCGACGAGCTCCGCTACGAGCTGCGTGAGGCCGAGCGGCATTCGAACCGCCCGCGGGTCTTCGCCGTCGGGCCGCACGGCGACGTCGTCACCGTCGCCCACGGCCGCCGGCCCCAGCCGCGCACCCAGGCCATGGTGCTCTGGGACCCGCCGCGGCGTCGTCGCTGACGCGCCGCGCAGGTTCTCCGGAGAGACACGTCGGACAGACACGTCGAGCGGGGGATCCCTCGCGGTCCGAGCCCGGTTCCCGGGCATCGGCACCACGAGGGATCCCCCGCTCGACGTGTCTCAGCCGATCTCGGTCAGCGCGGAGCGGGCTCGGATCCCGGCTGGGACTCCCGCCCGGACTCCGGTCCCTCCGGACCGTCCGCAGCCTGCGCGGGGTCCTGGATCGTGCCGTCCTCGGACACCACCGGCACCGGCGCGGTGGCCAGCGACGTCGCCGGGCTGTAGTTCTCGACGTCGCCGTGCCACTCGTCGTCGTCCTCCGGGGTCCAGCCGTCCTCCCACTCGCCGGTGGTGAAGTCGTAGCCGACCGGCTCGTCGTTCTCGTCGGTGCGCTGATACCACTCGGTGTACATCGCATCCTCCGAGTCGACGTCCGATCCGGCGCCGAAGCCCGGTGCGGTGGGCACCACCTGCAGGGTGAAGTCGTCGCCGTAGCGGTCCACGCCGTCGATCACCGCGTCGCGCAGCGCCTTCTCGCCGTACTTGGTGCGCAGCGCCCGCGGGTCGGTGCCGAGCTCGCGGAACCAGGCGACCATGATGAGCAGCATGATGATCGCGAAGGGCACTGCGGTGACGATCACCAGCGACTGCAGGCCCTGCAGAGCGGTGGCGTCGCCGAGCAGCAGCATGACCACCGCGATGCCGGTCATCACCAGGCCCCAGAAGACCACGACCCAGGCGCGCGGCTTCTGGTCGCCGCGGGTGGTGAGCATGCCCATGACCACCGAGGCGGAGTCGGTGGAGGTGATGAAGAAGATCGCGAGCACCACGATGATCAGCAGCGGCAGCCAGTCCAGCGCCGGCAGGTTCTCCACGATGGTGAAGAACACCGTCGGCGCGGCCATGTCGTCGCTGAAGCCCTCCATGCCCTCGCGGTACATCCAGATCGAGGTGCCGCCCATGATCCCGTAGGCGATGAAGATCAGCGTCGACGGGATCAGGATGGTGCCCAGGATGAACTGGCGGATGCTGCGGCCGCGCGAGATGCGGGCGATGAAGATGCCCACGAACGGCGACCAGGAGATCCACCAGGCCCAGTAGTACACCGTCTGCGCCGACTGGTAGTCCAGGGTCTCCTGTCCCCAGGAGGCCGACCGGCCCATCATCTCGAACATCGAGTTGAAGTACTCCATGATCGAGGCCGGCAGCAGGTTCAGCAGGAACAGCGACGGGCCCAGGATGAAGACCAGGCCGACCAGGGCGACGGTCAGCACGATGTTGATGCTGGAGAGGTAGCGGATGCCGCGCGAGACGCCGGAGACCGCCGAGAGCACGAAGCCGATGGTCAGCACGCAGATGACGACCACCAGCGCGGTGTTGGTCAGTTCGTCGACGCCTGTGATGATCGTGACGCCCTGGCCGATCTGCATCGCGGCGATGCCGAGGGCGGCCGCGGTGCCGAAGAGCGTGGCGATGATCGCGAAGATGTCGACCAGCTGGCCGGCGAAGCCCTCGGACTGCCGCCGGCCGAAGAGGCTGCGGAAGATCGAGGACATCAGCAGCACGCGGCCGCGGCGGTAGGCCGCATAGGCCACCGCGCCGCCGACCAGGGCGTACATCGCCCAGGCGTGGAAGCCCCAGTGGTAGAAGACCTGCGCCATGCCGCGGTGCAGCGCCTCCGGGGTCTCCGGCGCCGCGGTGAGCGGAGCCGGGTGCTGGTAGTGGTCCATCGGCTCGAAGGGGCCGAAGAACAGCACTGCGATGCCGAGACCGGCGGCGAAGAGCATCGCGACCCAGGCGAAGGTCGAGTATTCGGCCTCCTCGCCGTCCTTGCCGAGCGGGATCCGTCCGTACCGGCTGAAGGCGACGATGAGCAGGAAGACCAGCACTGCGATCGCGACGACGTTGAACAGCCAGCCCAGGTTCTCCATGGTCCAGGTGAAGGCCGCGCCGGAGACCGTGGAGACGCTCGCGGGGCTCACGATGCCCCAGATGACGAAGGCCACGGTGAGCGCGCCGGCGATGAGGAACACCACCTTGTCCACGCGGTAGCGGCGGCGCTGCTCGTCGATGGCGAGTCCCGGCACGAGGGCCGGGTGGATGTCATGCGGGTAGTCGCCCCGGGAGTAGGGGCTGATGCGGCCCAGGGCCTGTCCGGCGCGACGCGTGGCCTCGGTGGCGCGGCGGGAGCGGGAGCGATCCTCCCGACCCCGTTCCGGACTCTGTGCGGCATCGTGCGCGGGATCCTGCGCGGGATCCTGCGCAGGATCCCGTCCGCCCTCGGGGCGGGTGTTCGGCGGCTGACGATCAGCCATGGGTTCTCACACCTCGTTCGTCTCGTCGTCGATCATGCGGTCAGTGCGCGCCGGCCGCACGCATCCCGGCGGGACGCGGGTGCGCCGGCGGGGTGCGGGGCACGCACGGCGAGGCACGTCGCGCATGCAGGCAGCGGCGTCGACGACGACGCCGAGCCTCCCGCGTCGCATCCGGCGGGGCCGGAGGCGGGGGAGCGCGGCGTCGCGACGGCGCGCGACCTTCAGGCGCGCGGCGGGAGGTGGACGTCAGGAGATGTGACGGACCGCGGTGAGGTCGAAGATGCGCCGGCCGGCCTCGAGCGCCTTGGACTCGAAGTCGGTCTGCACCCGTCCGGAGAAGCGCGGAGCCCAGCCGCCGACCAGGTCTATCGCCTCGTCGCCGTCCAGCGGCTCCTCCTTCTCCAGACCCAGGCGCCGCACCTGCGTCAGCGGCGACTCCTCGCCGGCCAGCCGTCCCTCGTGCGGGTTGACGAAGGAGGGGGAGTCGGCGACGACGTCGCGCATCTGCGCCGCATAGCCGGACCAGTCGGTGGCCATCCGCCAGACGCCGCCGTCGGGCAGGACCCGGGCGACGGCCTCGGCGAAGGCCGGCTGCACCAGACGCCGCTTGGTGTGCTTCTTCTTGTGCCAGGGGTCCGGGAAGAAGATCCACACCTCGGAGGCCGATCCGGCCTCGAGCAGCTTGTCCAGCACCTCGGTCGCGTCCAGGCAGGCCACCCGGACGTTCGTCAGCCCCTCGCGCCGCAGCCGGCTGACCAGCTGGGCGACGCCGGGCCGATAGACCTCGACGGCCAGGAAGTCGGTCTCCGGCTGCTCGGCGGCCGCGTGGGCCACCGCCTCGCCGGAGCCGGAGCCGATCTCGACAATCATCGGCGCCGACCGGCCGAACTCGCGGTCCCAGTCGACGGTGATCCCCTCGGCGACGGTGGTGTCCCGCTCGCCGTGGGGCAGGTCCAGCAGCTCGTGGCCCAGTGCGGCGTCCCAGGCGCGCTGGCGCCGCGGGGAGAGCCGATTGCTCCGCCGCACGAAGGACAGCGGGCGACGACGGTGCGTCCCCGCGGTCTGCGGTGCGGAGGTCTGCGACTGGTCGGGCACGAGCTGGATTCTCCTCTGGCGCGGCGCCGCGGGGTGCGCGGAGCCGCAGTCGGTGCGGTGTCTGTGCAGTGATCGAGCCGGCGGGCCGCCGTCGATCGGTGACGACGGCCCATCCTATCGGACGCGCCCCGTGCGTCATGTGCCTCGTATGCCGCATGGAGCACGTCCTCCACGTCCACGGAACCCGGTGGCCGGGCCCCGCCGTCGCCGATCGTATCGCAAGTTCTGATCAAAAGTCAGTTTCTTGCGATTTCTCGTCGATCATCAGTAAGCTGGCGGCCATGTCCAGCACGACGAGCAGCCTCGCCGTGGCCCGCAGGGTCCGCGAGGCCATCCGGGCCGCCGGGCGCTCCCAGCGTCAGGTCGCGGTCGAGACGGGGATCGACGAGACCAAGCTGTCGAAGTCGCTCTCCGGTCAGCGCCGGTTCGCCGAGCAGGAGCTCGTCGACCTCGCGCGCTGCACCGGCGTCGCCGTCGCCCGCCTGCTCGGCGAGGAGGGGGACGACACCTCGGTGTCGGTCACCCCGCCGCAGCTGGACACCCCCGGCGCGACGCCGGCCTCGCCGGACCAGGCGCGCCGGCATCGGGAGATCGTCGAGGCCGCCTGGCGCCTCTTCGCCGCGAAGGGCTTCGACGCCGTGCGGATCAGTGACGTCGCCGCGGCCGCCGGCGTCTCCAGCGCCGCGGTCCATTACTACTTCCCGGGCAAGCCCGCGCTCTTCGCCGCGACGCTGATGCACATGGTCACGATGGCCTATGAGCGGCAGATCGCCCGGCTGACCGCCGTCGACGACCCGGTGGAGCGGCTCTGGCAGCTGCTCGACATGCAGTCCCCGCACGGCGAGGCCGGCCGTCTGGAGTGGTCGATCTGGCTGCAGTCCTGGAACCGCGTGGCCCTGGCCGAGGGCACCGACGAGGAGTACCTGGAGATCTACCGGCGCTGGTCGGAGACCGTTCGCGCCGCCATCGCCGACGGTCAGGAGCACGGTGCCATCCACTCCGGCTCCAGCGAGTCCATGGCCCAGGAGCTCACCGCGCTGGTCGACGGCCTGGGAATCCAGGTCCTCACCGGCGTCCTCGACGAGGACACCATGGCCCGGCGCATCGTCGAGTACGTCCAGCGCCGGTTGCTGGTCCCCGGCGCCGAGCTGACGATCGAGCGGCCCGTGCCGTCCTCGGAGGGCTCGCCGCCCGACCGCGCGACCGCCTGACGCCAGGCGCCCTCCGACACTCCGACGCGTCGCGCGTCGGCCCCTCCCCGCTGCCCGTGCACCGGACCCTCCGCGGTCCGGCCATGCGCCCTGGCCTCGGCACGACCGCATCGGCGGCACCGCATCGACGGCGCCGACGGCACGCGGCGCGGCGGCAGTCCGCACTGAACCCATCGACAGCACCACTGACAGCACAGGAGCACGCCCATGCCACGGAACGTCATCCTCACCTGCGCCCTGACCGGCGCCGGAGACACCGCCGGCCGGAACGAGAACGTCCCGGTCACCCCCGAGGAGATCGCCGCCGACGCGATCGCCGCCGCCCGCGCCGGCGCCTCGATCGTCCACATCCACGTCCGGGACCCGCAGACCACGCTGGGCTCCCGCGCGGTCGCCCACTACCGCGAAGCGGTGCGGCTGGTCCGCGAGTCCGACGTCGATCCGGTCATCAACCTCACCGCCGGGATGGGCGGCGACCTCGTCGTCGACCCGCATCAGCCGACCCGCCAGCTGCCCGGCACCGACCTGGTGTCCGGCATCGACCGACTGCCCCATGTCGAGGAGCTGCGTCCGGAGATCTGCACCATCGACTGCGGCACGCTGAACTTCGGCGAGGGCAGCGACGTGTACGTCTCGACCCCGGACATGCTCCGCGAGGGTGCGGCGGCCATCCAGCGGATGGGCGTCACCCCGGAGATGGAGATCTTCGACACCGGCAACCTCTGGTTCGCCAATGTGCTGGTGCAGGAGGGCCTGATCGACCCGCCGCCGCTGTACCAGCTGTGCATGGGCATCCCCTACGGCGCCCCGGCCGACCCGCGGCTGCTGCAGACCATGGTGGACATGCTCCCCGAGGGTGCGGAGTTCACCTCCTTCTCGCTGGGTCGGAATCAGCTGCCCTGGGTGGCCCGCTCGGTGCTCGCCGGCGGCCACGCCCGGGTCGGGCTGGAGGACAACCTGTACCTCTCCAAGGGCGTGAAGGCGACCAACGCCGCGCTCACCGAGCGGGCGGCGTCGATCGTCGAGGGCCTGGGCCACCAGGTCGCCACCCCCGACGAGGCCCGCGACATCCTCGACCTGACCGTCCAGACGCCGGCCACGACGAAGGGAGCCTGACGATGACAGAGAGCACCCCGAGCACCCCGACCGCGCCCTCGCTCGACCTGTCGGCGCTCGAGGACGTCACCACCGTCGCCTGCGTCGGCGCCGGCACCATCGGCGGCGGCTGGGCGGCCTACTTCCTGGCCCGCGGCTTCACCGTGAAGGTCTGGGACCCCGCCCCCGATGCCGCCGAGCGGCTCGGCCGGCTCGTCGACGCCGCCTGGCCGGCGCTGCGTCAGCTGGACATGGTCGACGGCGCCGCCGAGGACGCCTGGACCGTGCATGCCGACCTCGCCGAGGCCGTCGACGGCGCGGGCTTCGTCCAGGAGTCCGCCCCGGAGGACCTGGCCATGAAGCGCCGGCTGCTCGCCGACGTCGACGCCGTCACCCCGCCCGACGTCGTCGTCGGCTCGTCGACCTCCGGCTTCGGGATGACCGAGATGGCCGCCGAGGTCGACCACCCCGAGCGCTTCGTCGTCGGCCACCCGTTCAACCCGCCGTACCTGATCCCGCTGGTGGAGGTCGTCGGCGGCGAGTCCACCGCCGCCGAGGCCGTCGACTGGGCCGCGGCGTTCTACACCCGGCTGGGCAAGTCGGTGATCCGGATGGACCAGGAGGTCCCCGGGTTCATCGCCAACCGGCTGCAGGAGGCGCTGTGGCGGGAGGCGCTGCACATGGTCGATCACGGCGAGGCCACCGTCGAGCAGATCGACCGCTCGATCACCGAGGGACCGGGGCTGCGCTGGCCGATGCAGGGACCGATGCTCACCTTCCACCTCGCCGGCGGCGAGGGCGGCATGGCGCATATGCTCGACCACTTCGGGCCCTCGCTGAAGTCGCCGTGGACGCGGCTGGACGCTCCGGAGCTCACGCCCCAGCTGCGCGACGCCGTCGTGGCCGGCAGCGATCAGGCGGCCGACGGCCGCGGGGTCGCGGAGCTGATCGCCGAGCGCGACGCCGGCATCATCGCGATCCGGAAGCTCTCGGCAGAGGCTCGGGCGCCGGCGGACGCGGACGACGGCGCGGCGGCGCCGACCCCGGACGCCGGACCGTGAGCGCGGCGGAGCCGACGGCGGCCGGACTGCCGCCGCATGAGGCCGTCGTCGCCGAGGAATGGGTCGACTACAACGGCCACATGTCCGAGGCGTTCTACGTGCTGGTCTTCGGCCACGCCACCGACCAGGTGCTCGAGCAGATCGGGCTGGGCCCGCAGGAGCGGGAGCGCACCGGCTGCTCGGTGTACACCGTCGAGGCCCATGTCCGGTATCTGCAGGAGGTCGGACTCGGCGCGCCGCTGCAGGTGCGCACCCGGGTGGTCGGCCGCGGACCGAAGACGCTGCACCTGGCCCACGAGATGCGCTCGGGGGAGGAGCTGGTCGCCACCGAGGAGATCCTCGGACTGCACGTCGACCAGCAGGCCGGGGCGACGACGCCGTTCGGCGCCGCCGTCGCCGAGCGGACCGCGGCGCTGGCGGAGGCACCGCCGTCCTGGTGCGGCCGCCGCATCGGCTGACGGCGCCGCCCCACCCCTCAGGATGACTCCGTGGAACGTGTGGGAATGTCGCGTCTTTCCCGCAGTCTCCACGGAGTCATCCCGGGGAGCGCCGTCGCCGGGGAGGGGGATCATTCGAGGATGTCGGGAGCCTCGGTGAGGAAGTCGTGGAGCAGCGGGCCGTTGGTCGAGGAGCCGTACTCGCCCTCCTCGACGAAGATCGCCACCGCCAGATCGTCCTGGACGGCCACCACCCAGGTGTGGGCGTACATGTCCTCGCCCGATCCGGCCTGCGCGGTGCCCGTCTTCGCGTAGACCGGCGAGCCCGGGATCTCCTCCATCGTCTTCAGAGTGCCGTAGTCGACGGTGTCGGAGAGCAGCGTGCGCAGGTCCTCGGCCTCCTGGGAGGTCAGTCCGGACTCCCCGGACTCCCCGGACTCCCCGGACTCCTCCGAGCCCTCCTCCGAACTCTCCTCGGCGGCCTGCTGGTCCTCCGGATCCACCAGCCACGGGTGGACGGTCTCGCCGGCGGCCACCGAGGAGGCCACGGTGGCCATGCCCAGCGCCGAGGCCTCGACCACGCCCTGGCCGAAGAGGTTCGCCCCGAGCTCGTTGAGCTCGGAGTCGTCGGGCACCGAACCGAAGTCAGCCGGCATCCCGATGTCCTGGATCTCGTCGCTCAGCCCCAGGTCGGCGGCGGCCTGCTGGAGCTCGGAGGCGGTGGTGTCGTCCCAGCGGTCCACGAAGACGGTGTTGCAGGAGGTCGCCACCGCCTCCTGGAAGGTCACGTCGCCCAGATACTCCGGCGAGAAGCCCTCATGGTTGTTGAAGACCTGGCCGTGCACCGTGGTGCTCGTCGGGCACTGCACGGTCGAGTCGGGCTCCAGCCCGTCGCGCAGCATCGTCAGCGAGGAGATGATCTTGAAGCTGGAGCCGGGCGCATAGGTCGCCTGCGTCGCCGTCGGCACCCAGCTGCTCTCCGGCGTGTGGCTGGCCGCGGCGAGGATCTCGCCCGAGGACGGCTTGATCGCCACGAGTGCGGAGGCCGAGTCCTGCTCGGCGATGGTGTCCTGGGCCAGGCGCTGCAGCCGCGGCTCCAGGGAGGTGTCGACGTCGTCGCCGGTGCGCGGCTCCACAGTGTGCTGGGTCTGGCCTCCCACGTGGATGCGCAGTCCGCCGCCGCCGCGCAGCACGTCGTCGTAGGCCGCCTGCATGCCGGACTGGCCGATGGTGTCGCCGACCTGCAGCGTCTCGTCCTCCTCGAGGTCCTCGGCGGTCACATCCCCGACGCGCCCCAGCAGCAGCGGCGCGAAGTCCGACGACTCGGCCAGCGACATGGTGTCCTCGCGCCCGACCCCGCCGGGGACCGACTCCAGCTCCGCGGCGGTCACCCGGTCCGAGTCCGCGCGCAGCGGGATCGCCTCGACGAAGGCCTCGTCGCCGTAGCCGACCACCTTGTCGGCGTAGCTCTCGGCGTCGATGTCGACCAGCTCGGCCAGCTGCCGCGCCGCCGCACGCTGCCGCTTCTCCGAGGCGGGGGAGCCGTCCTCGGTCAGCCGCGTCTTGTCGAGGCCGACGCGGATGATGTCCCGGTCGCGCACCATCGCCTTGCCGTTCCGGTCCATGATGCGACCCCGGTCGCCGGAGACGGTGGAGATGCCCACCGCCTCGACGCCGTCGTAGTCGGCGAGGATGTCCTCGACGTCGGCCTCCAGCCGCCATTCCTCGGCGTCGCGGGAGTAGGTGAACTCCGCCTCGGTGTCGTACTCCCAGGTCTCGTCCGTCGCCCCCAGCTCGGCGAGGTCCCAGACGTGGTGCAGCGGGACCGTCGCCGTCGGCGCCCGCGGGGAGTCCTCCTCCGGAACGTCCAGGGCGATCTCGCCGACGGTGATCTCCGGGTCGATCTCGCCGAAGGGCTCGTGGAGGTTCGCCACGGCGGCCTCGAGGTCGCCGGCGGCCGCTCCGGCGACGGGAACCTCGGAGAAGTCGCCGGTGGTCAGCGCCTCGGCCAGCGTCTCGGCCGGGGCCTGGGGCGCGTCGGGGGAGTCGTCGCATCCGGTGAGCAGCGCGAGCGTGCCGACGGTCAGCACGCCGACGCCGAGTCGAACCGGCCGCCGGACTTCGCGCCGGGCGCGACGGTCGGGTGAGGAGACGGTGATCATGGCTCCAGTATGCCGCCCAGCCCCCGGCGCGTGCCGACGACGACGAGTGCGCGCGGCCTGCCGCCCCTGACGTCGGGTCGCGCAATCCGGTCCGGCCGAGGCGCCGCCGTCGCCCACGCGGTTCAGACCGCCAGGCGGTAGCCGCGCTTGACCACTGTCGAGATGACGTCGGAGACGGGCAGCGCCTTGCGCAGCCGCGAGACCCACATCTCCAGGGCGTGCTCGGAGTCGCACTGGCCCAGCACGGTCAGCAGATGGGAGCGGGAGAGCACGGCGCCCTCGGCCTTGACCAGGGCCCGCATCAGCGCCAGAGGTCCCGGTGCCAGACGCACCGGCTCGGCGCTGACCTGGGGGAAGCGCACCTCTACGCCGCGCAGCTCCACCGGCCCGTGCCGGGTGGTCGCCCGCAGCGTCTGGTGCTGCTCCAGGTGGTCGCCGACCAGCCGGATCAGCGCCCCCTGCCGCCAGCGCGACGGGATGATCGGCCGGACCCCGGAGTCCAGCAGCGGGGCGGCGGTCACGTCGCCGACGGCCGCGCAGGTGACGTCCGAGCGGAAGGCCTCCAGCATCGCCTCGGCCCTGCCGTACTGGTGGGCCACCTCGAGGAAGGCGTCCACCGCCGGAGCCGCGGTGAAGGTGACCATGTCCAGCTGTCGGTCGATCACCGCGTCGATCATCCGCAGCAGTTCGGAGTCCTCGGCCGGCTTCATCCAGGCGTAGGGCATCACCGTGATGGCTCGGGCGCCGGCGGCCTCGATCCGCGCGATCTGCTCGTGGTCGGTGCGGCCGTGCAGCTGGAAGGCCACGGTCTTCCCGGCCAGATCACGCTCCAGGAGCATGTCGATGACGGTGGCGGTGCGCTCGTCCTCGGCGGCGCCGTCGTCGTCGAGCCCGGCGGCCCGCACCGCACCGCGGGCCTTGGGTCCGCGGACCAGGATGGAGGAGCCGTCCAGCACCTCGTGCAGCCGGGTGCCGAGCCCGTAGGTGTCGGCGGCCTCGGACCAGCGGCGCATGCCGTAGGCGGTGGTGATGATCGTGTAGTCCGGCGCGGCGTCGACGACCAGGTGGGTGTCACGCTGCAGCGTCACCGACTCGGTCAGCGGAGCGATGCGCAGCGCCGGGGCATGCATGACCTCCGCGCCGCGGCGCTCGAACGCCGAGATCAGGTCCTCGCTGCGCCGGTCGGAGGTCACTCCGATGCGGAAGCCGGTCAGCGACTGCGGCAGCCCGCCGCCGGGCGGGGCGGGGGAGGACGCGCTCGTGCCGGCCGACGTCGGGCCGGTGGGGGCGGCGGTCGAGGGATGCTGCTCCATGGGGGCCATCATCCCACCACCGCCGTCGCCAGTGCGCGGACGCGTCGCATGCCGGGGCCCTCGATCGCGGCCTCGCCGGTGCCGGGCTCGTCGGCGGCCAGGGCGACGACGTCGCCGATCACCACCACCGCCGGGGCGCGCACGCCGCGCCGGGCGGTCGTCGCCAGCACGTCGCAGAGCGGAGCGATCGAGGTGCGCTGAGCCTCGCCGAAGCCCTGCTCGATGACCGCCACCGGCGTCGTCGGCGCCATCCCGCGGCGCTGCAGTCCGGAGACCGTGTGGCCCAGGGTGCCCACGCCCATCAGCACCACCACGGTCCCGCCCAGACCGACCAGCCCGGCCAGCTCCTCCTCGGAGAGCGGGTCGTGGCCGGAGATGACGGTGACGGCCTTGGAGACCTCGCGCGCGGTGACGGGGATGCCGGCCGCGGCCGGGACCGCGATCGCCGAGGAGATCCCCGGGACCACGGTGACCGG
>NZ_AFRW01000030.1 GCF_000220985.1 Nesterenkonia sp. F | reverse complement strand
CCCGCGTCGTGTCCGGGGCGTATCCTGTGCCGCACGCCCCGTCACGGAGAGGATCACCATGTTCGGCGGACTCCACGCGTTCCCGCTCACCCCGATGCCGGATGACGTCCTCGACGAGCCGGCGCTGATCGGCCTGATCGAGCGGCTCGCGGCCGCCGGCGTCGATGCGATCACGGTGCTGGGATCCACCGGCTCCTACGCCTATCTCACCGCCGCGGAGCGGGCGCGCGTCGTCGAGCTCGCCGTCGCTCACGCCGGGACCACACCGGTGATCGCCGGCGTCGGGGCGCTGCGCACCTCCCAGGTGCTGCGGCACCTCGCCGACGCCGAGGCCGCCGGCGCCTCCGGCGTGCTGCTGGCGCCGATGGCCTACCAGCCGCTGGCCTCCCGGGAAGTCCTCGGGCTCTACCGGACGGTCACCGCCGCCACCGATCTGCCGGTGATGGTCTACGACAACCCGACCACCACGCATGTCGAGTTCAGCCTCGAGCTCTACGGGGAGATCGCCGCGCTGCCCGGGACCGCCGCGATCAAGATCCCTCCGGTCCCGCTCGAGCCCGAGCAGGCGCGTCAGCGGGTCGCGGCGGTGCGGGCCGCGATCCCGGAGCACGTCGAGGTGGGGATC
>NZ_AFRW01000031.1 GCF_000220985.1 Nesterenkonia sp. F | reverse complement strand
CGGTCAGCTCGTCCCGGAGATCGCGTCGGGACGGGCGGGGTCGAGCACGGAGGCCGGGTCGAAGAACGTCTGGAGGACCTCATGCTCGCCCTGCACGGCGGCCTTCAGCGAGATCCCGTCGACGTTGATCCGCGCCTGCCGCATGTAGGACTCGTCGAACTGGCCCCAGGCGGTCGTGCTGGCGTCGACGTTGAAGAAGGCGTCGAATCCCTGGGACTTCAGGAAGTCGAAGCAGGGCCCGGAATAGTGCTCGATGCCGGCGATGTCCGCGCCGAAGGGATAGATCAGCAGATCGGTCTCGCCGACCAGCGGTTCGACCTCGTCCTTCCAGCGCTTCATGTCGGCACGGACCGCAGCGGTGGAGGTGCCGCCGCAGTCGATGTGGCCCCAGGTGTGGGAGGCGAACTCCCAGCCGCTCTCACGCAGGGCTGCGGCGACCTCGGTCGCGGTGTCCCGCGACTGGGCGAGATGGTCGTTCTCCTCGCCGTTGGCCGTCGGCGAAGTGCGGTAACCCAGCACACCGTCGTAACCGGTCATCGCGATCACACCCCTGGCGCCGGTCGGCGAGAAGTCGGGATGCTCGTCGATGAAGTCGTCGAGCAGCGGCACCACGTCGTAGCTGCCGGTGTGCTCGGCCCCCGAGGCGTCGACGTAGGTGTTGGTCACCCGGCCGCCCTCGACTTTCAGGGTCGAGGCGAACCCGTCGCCCTCCATGTAGGAGTAGTAGGAGACGTCGTCGACGGAGAGCACCAGCGGCTTCTTCCCCTTCGGCACCTCCAGTTCGGCGCGGCTCACCGCGCCGGCGTCGTCGACGGTGAACAGATCATGCGGGCTGACCAGGACATAGCCGTTCTGGTGGACCTGCTCCAGGATCGCGGTGAACTCCTCGACGGTGACCATGTAGTCCAGATAGCCCGCCGCCCGGGAGTCGCCGTCGAAGGCTCGCTGGGGGTCGACGACCAGCGAGTGGAAGAACAGATGCGAGACTGCCGCGACGTCGCCCCAGACCTCGGTCTCGACCTCGGGGGTCGGCTCCTCCGACGGAGACGTCGAGGGACTCGGATCCTGGGACGGGGATGAGCCGGGGGACGAAGACCGTGCGGCGCTCTCCGGCTCCGTACTGCTGCAGGCGCTGACGACGAAGGCTCCGACCGAAGCGGCCGCCAGACCGACGGCCGACCGTCGTGAGATATCCATGAGTGCAGGTCCTGACCCTCGCGGAGTGCTGACCCGTGCACGCTACCAGCGGGTCGGTCCGCCCGACGGCGAATGAAACAAGTGTTT
>NZ_AFRW01000032.1 GCF_000220985.1 Nesterenkonia sp. F | reverse complement strand
GAGGCGCGATCCCGCCGCGGGCCGCGACGACGCCGCCGCGGCCGATGCCCGGTCTGGACCCGTCCTGGTCGCGGCTGGTCGCCGCGCCCGCCGCCGACGGGCGGCGCACCTTCCACGTGCTCGACACCGGCCCGGCGCTGGCCGCACGCGGGATCGCTCCGGCCGGCACCGTGCTGGCGGTCCACGGCAATCCGACCTGGTCCTACCTCTGGCGCGAGGTGCTCGCCGCGAGCCTGGCGCAGGCCGAGGCCGGCGGGACCGCCTGGCGGATCGTCGCCCCTGACCAGCTGGACATGGGCTTCTCCGAACGCCTCGCCCACGCCGGGGCCCCGCGCGCCGGGGCCGGGACCCACCGCACGCTGGAGCAGCGCCTCGACGACCTCGACGGGCTCATGGACGCCCTCGACGTCGACGACTCCGGCCCGCTGGTCACCCTCGGCCACGACTGGGGCGGGGTGATCTCGCTGGGCTGGGCCGTGCGTCACCCGCAGGCCGTCGACGCGGTCACCACGCTGAACACCGCCGTCGACCACCCGGTCGACGAACCGATCCCCGCCGCGCTGCGGGCCGCGCTGGCCCCCGGAGTGCTGCCCGCGGCGACCGTCTCCACGCCGGGATTCCTGCGCACCACGCTCGCCCTGGCCGAGGGCGGCCTCGCCCCGGAGGTCGCCGCCGCCTACCGGGCGCCCTACGCCTCCTCCGCGCTGCGCGGCGGCATCGGCGGCTTCGTCGCCGACATCCCCGCCGCGGCCGAGCACCGGTCCCGCCCGGCGCTGGAGCGGATCTCCACGGCCCTGCGCGAGTGGAGTCGGCCGGCGCTGCTGCTCTGGGGCCCGAAGGATCCGGTCTTCCAGGAGCGTCATCTCGCCGACCTCCGGGACCGGCTGCCCCAGGCCGATCTGCACCGCTTCGAGGGCGCCGGCCACCTGCTCGCCGAGGAGCGCGACGTCGCCGGGCCGCTGCTGGCCTGGCTCGACGACGCGGTGATCCGGGGAGTCGGACGAGACGACGACGGCGGCGACGACGGCGGCGACAGCGAGGCCCGCGGGGCCGTCGCCGGCCGCTCCGGCCGCTCCCCCGCCCCCGTCGGCGACGTCGCCGGACTGCACGCCCAGCTCGCCGAGGCCGCCGCCGGTCCGCGGGCCGACGACCTCGCCGTCGTCGAGCCCGGATCGGCGCTGACCTGGGGCGAGCTCGACGCACGGGTCGCTGCGCTGGCCTCCGGACTCGCGGCCCGCGGCATGCGCCGCGGCGACCGGGTCTCGATGCTGGTCGAGCCCGGCAACGACCTCACCGTGGTGCTCTACGCCTGCCTGCGCGTCGGGGCCGTCGCCGTCGTCGCCGACGCGGGCCTGGGGCTGCGCGGGATGACCCGGGCGGCGCGCAGCGCCCGTCCCGACTGGGTCATCGGCGCGACGCCCGGGCTGACGGTCGCCCGCACGCTGGCCTGGCCGGGACGGCGGCTCAGCGTCCGGAGCCTGGCGCCGACGACCCGCCGCGCCCTGGGCGTGGAGAGCTCGGTCGACGCGCTGCTCGCGGAGCACGCCGGACGGCGCCCGGACGGCCTGGCGCACCCCTCCCCGAGGACGAGGCGGCGGTGCTCTTCACCTCCGGCTCCACCGGGCCGGCGAAGGGCGTGGTCTACACGCACGGACGCCTGGGAGCGCTCGTGGCGCTGCTCCGCCGGCAGTTCTCCGTCGAACCCGGCTCCTCGCTCATCGCCGGCTTCGCACCCTTCGCCCTGCTGGGCCCGGCCATCGGAGCCACGTCGGTCACGCCTGACATGTCAGTCACCAAGCCCGCCACGCTGACGGCCGCGGCCGTCGCCGAGGCCGCCCGCGCCGGCGATGCCACGATGTTCTTCGGCTCTCCCGCGGCGCTGCGCAACGTCGTCGAGACCGCCTCCGCGCTCGACGCCGCGCAGCGCCGGGCGCTGGCGCGCATCCGACTGGTGCTCTCCGCCGGCGCACCGGTGCACCCGGACCTGCTCGACGCCGTCCAGCGGCTGGTGCCGGCCGCCGAGATCCACACCCCCTACGGCATGACTGAGGGGCTGCTGCAGGCTGACATCGATCGCGACGGCGTCCATGCCGCCATGGCCACCGGCCAGTCCGGAGTCTGCGTCGGGCGCCCGGTGGCCGGCGTGCACGTGGGCCTGGCCCCGCTGGACGCCGAGGGCCGGCCCGCCGAGGAGCTCCTGCCCCCGGCCGAGGCGCCGGGGACGCTGGCGGAGCTCGTCGTCTCGGCCGCCCACCTGAAGGCCGGCTACGACCGGCTGTGGTTCACCGATCGGACCAGTCGCCGCGACACCGCCGACGGCCTGCTCTGGCACCGCACCAACGACGTCGGACATGTCGACGCCGACGGACGCCTCTGGATCGAGGGGCGTCTTCAGCATGTGATCACCACGCCGGACGGTCCTGTCGGGCCGGGAGCGCTGGAGACGCCGGTCGACACGCTGGAGACTGTGGGCCGCGGCGCCGCCGTCGGCGTCGGCCCGCGCGGCACCCAGGCCGTAGTGGTCATCATCGAGCCGCCCCGAGGAACTGAGGCGCGCCGGCTGACCGCCGGCCGGTCGCCGCTGGCGACCCCGGAGTTCGCCGCCGAGGTGCGCGCGGCCGCCGGCGGGATCGACGTCGCCGCGGTGCTCGTCGTCGACGAGATGCCCACCGACATCCGGCACAACTCGAAGATCGACCGCACGCGCCTGGCCGGCTGGGCCGAGCGGGTGACGTCCGGGAGGAGGCCCGGCTCGCCATGACATCGACTCCCGAGCAGATGACCTCCGAACAGCCGACCCCCGGGCGTCCGTCGAGGAGATCTCCCCCGGCTCCCGCGTGCTGCTCACCGGCGCCTCCGGCCTGCTGGGCCGCAGCGTGGCCCGCCGGCTCGTCGACGACGGCTATGCGGTCACCACGCTGCAGCGCAGCGCCTCCGCCGTCGGCGGCGCCCGCGAGGTGCGCGGCTCGCTGACCGATCCCGCCGCCGTCGCCGAGGCGGTCGCCGGCCAGGACGCGATCGTGCACATGGCCGCCAAGGTCTCGGTCTCCGGCGACCACCGGGACTTCGTGGCCGTCAACGTCGAGGGCACCCGCACGCTGCTCGACGCCGCCCGGACCGCCGGCGTCGGACATCTGCTGCACGTCTCCTCTCCCTCGGTCGCCCACGCGGGCTCCTCGCTGGTCGGCGAGACCGCCGGCGACCCCGACCCGGTGCGCGCCGAGGGCTCCTATGCGCAGACCAAGGCCGAGGCCGAGCAGCTGGTCGCCGCCCGCGCCGCGGACGGGCTGAAGACGCTGATCCTGCGTCCGCACCTGATCTGGGGCCCCGGCGACGGACAGCTGACCCGGCGCATCGTCGACCGCGCCCGCTCCGGCCGGCTGCCGCTGATCGGCTCGGGCGCGGCCCTGGTCGACACGCTCTACATCGACAACGCCGTGGACGCCTTCGCCGCCGGCCTGCGCCGGCTGCCGCAGATCCACGGTTCCCGACTGGTGCTCACCAACGGCGAGCCGCGACCGATCGGCGAGCTGATGATGGGCATCGCCGCGGCCGGCGGCGCCCCGCGGCCGCGCCTGCGGGTCACCCCGGGCCTCGCCCGGGCGGCCGGGTCCGCGGTGGAGACGGTCTGGGCGCTCTCCGAGCGGATCACCGGCCCGCACGACGACGAGCCGCCGATGACCCGGTTCCTCGCCGAGCAGCTCTCCACCGCCCACTGGTTCGACCAGCGCACCACGCACCGGGCGCTGGACTGGACGCCGTCGGTGAGCATCGACGACGGCCTGCGCCGGCTGGCCGAGCACGTCGCCCGCACCGGCGGGGTCTGAGCGGGCCCTCGCCGAACTGTTCGCCCGTCGCCGGAGAATCTCCCGACGAGGGGGGTGAATGCCATGGCGAGGAACGACGACGACCGCTCACCGGCGGCCGATCGCCCGCCGCGCCGAGTCCGTGCGCTGCTGCGGATCGGCGATGTCCACGGCCGCGTGCAGGATGCGCACGCCGTGCCGGCCGGCCAGCAGCGGGGCCAGCTGCAGCGAGGCGACCTGCGGGTGCTCGTCCTTCAGGATCGCGACCCGCTGGACGGCGTCCTCGACGGCGTCCAGGTCCACCGCCGGCAGGCCGCGGTGCCCGAGCAGCCGCCGGGCCGCGCGGGGCCGGCGGACCAGGTCGGCGACGTCCTGGTCGGTCAGCGGCGGCACCGCGTGGGCCCAGTCGTCGAGCAGCTCCACCGCGTCGCCGGAGAGCCCGAAGGAGACCACCGGACCCATCAGCGGGTCCTCCAGGGCGCTGACCATGCAGCCCTGCCCCGTCGGCGCCATGGCCTGGACCTCCAGCCCCGGGTCTCCGTAGCCGGCCAGCTGCTCGCGCATGTCCGCCGCCGTCCGACGCAGCATCGGCGCGTCCGTGATGCTCAACCGGACTCCGCCCAGGTCCAGGCGGTGGCGCAGCGAATCGGTGGTCGCCTTGACCGCGACCGGGTAGCCGAGCCGCTCGGCGGCGGCCACGGCCTCATCCTCGGTGCGGAAGGGCACCGACTCCATGACCTCCAGCCCGTAGAGCCTCAGCAGCTCGGCGGTCCGCGCGGGCTCCAGCCGATGCAGCCGCGGTCCGCCTCCGGCCTCGGCGAGCCGGGCGTCGAGCAGCTCGTCGGCCGCGCGACGGACCGTCGGGCCCTCCAGCCCCGGCGGGACCCAGGTCTCGCCGATGCCGCGCCGTCGCCACCTCTGATACTCGACGATCTTGCCCAACGCGGCCACCGAACGCTCCGGGGAGGAGAACACCGGCAGCCCCTGCTGCAGCGCGCCGGCCTCCCGCACCGGCGCCGCGCCGGCCAGCAGGTTCAGCGGCGCCTGCGGATCCAGCACGCCGATCAGCGAGAGGACCACCGGCTTCGGGTGCCGGCGGGCGACGGCGGCGATCGTCTCGGTGAGGTCGCGGTGCGCGCCGTCGAGCCCGGGCTGCAGGCAGACGGCGACGGCGTCGACGTCCTCGTCGTCCAGCATCGCCTCCAGCGCCGCCGCCAGGGTCTCCTCGGCCCGCCGGCGGGTGCCGTCCAGGGTCAGGGCGCCGTCGGAGCGCACCGGATGCAGCCCGTGCCGTGCGGCGGCGTCGGCGAGCGCGGCGGCCATCGCCGGCGAGTCCGCCAGCACTCCGAGCCGGCCGTCGACGGGCAGCGGCTGGCCGGCCAGCACCTGCAGCACGTCCATCAGCGAGTCGTGGTTGCCCACCGGGATGACTCCCGACTGTTCGAGCATCGATTCGACCGCCCCGGCCGGCGCCAGCGTGGTGCGCACGTCGTGCCCCGGAGGCAGGCTGCGCCCCATCACCCCGGAAGTCGCCACGACCACCGGCTTGCTCAGCGACAGGCGCCGCGCGATCCGCGAGAACTTCCGCGGGTTGCCCAGCGACTCCAGCGACAGTCCGACCGCGCGGGTGGCGGTGTCGTCCTCGAAGTGCTGCATGGCGTCGTTGCCGGAGAGGTCGGCGCGGCTGCCCGCCGAGATCACCGTGGAGACGCCGACGCCGCGCCGGTGGGCGGCGGCGTGCAGTGAGATGCCCATCGGGGCGGACTGGCTGAACAGCCCCACGCCGCCGCGCAGCGGCATCTGCGGTGAGAGCGAGGCGTTCAGCGAGACGTCTGGGGTGGTGCGGATGAGCCCGACCGAGGCCGGGCCGATCACCCGCATGCCCCAGCGGCGCGCCAGCCGGACCAAGGCCCGCTGGTCGAAGCCGGATCCGCCGTCGGAACCCGCTCCGACGTTCCCCGTCTCCCCGGTCGCTCCGGGATTCCCGGCGTCCCCGTCGGCGTCGGGCGGGACGGCCTCCAGACCGTCGGTGATCACCACCAGTCCCTTCACCCCGTGACGGCCGCAGTCGGCGACGACGGCGGGCAGCTGCGCTGCCGGCACGCAGATCACGGCGACGTCGATCGCCTGCTTCAGCTCGCCCAGCGAGGCGTGGGCGGTGGTGCCGCCGACTTCGAAGGCTTCGGGGTTGATCGCGTGCACGCCGCCGGTGAAGCGCCCCTCGATGATGTTCTGCAGCACCTGATGGCCCGGAGACCCCGGCTGCCGGGAGGCGCCGACGACGGCGACGTGGGCCGGGGCCGTCAGCTCGGCGACGCTGCGCGCCTCGGCCCGGTGCTCGCGGGACTCCATGACGGCCCGGGAGCGGTCGGTGGGATCGATGGGGAAGGTCAGCGCGACCACGCCGTCCTCGAAGCGGCGCCGGACCTCGTAGCCGGCCTCGGTGAACACCGCCAGCATCTTCCGGTTCTCCGGCAGCACCTCGGCGGTGAAACGCTCGATGCCGCGCTCGCGTCCGGCGGCGGCCAGGTGCTCCAGCAGGATGGAGCCCAGCCCGCGGCCCTGGTGCTCGTCGGAGATGTTGAACGAGACCTCGGCCTCGGCGGTGTCGTCGATGCGGTCGTACCGGCCGACGCCGATGATCTGCTCGTCGAGCAGGATGACCAGCGCGACCCGGTCGAGATGGTCGACGCCGGTGAAGTGAGCCAGCTCCTTCGTCGTCAGCGCGGACTTGTAGGTGAAGTAGCGCAGGTAGATCGAGGACTCCGACTGGGCGGCGTGCATCCGCTGGAGCCGCTCGGCGTCCGCGGCGCCGATGGGACGCAGATGGGCCGCCGCGCCGTCGCGCAGCACGACATCCGCCTCCCAGTGGGACGGATATCCGACGGATGTGCTGTCCTGGGCCATAGGATCAACACTACGAGATTCCTC
>NZ_AFRW01000033.1 GCF_000220985.1 Nesterenkonia sp. F | reverse complement strand
TCCATCGCGCGGCGCGCGACGGCAGGCGGCTCCGACGCTCTGCGGGCCCGGCGCTCCGTCCCTGAGGACGGAGCGCCGGGCCCGCAGTGCATCGTCGACGCCGCGCGCGGCGTCGCTCCGACGATCGATCAGCCGGTGAAAGGCTCCGAGGCCTTGATCTCCACCGGGATCTCCTTGCCGTTCGGGGCGGCGTAGCTGAGCGTGTCGCCGACCTTGGTGCCGTTGATCGCCTGCCCGATGGGGGAATCGGGGGAGTAGACGTCCATGTCCGAGTCGCCGGCGATCTCGCGGTTGCCGAAGAGGAAGGTCATCTCGTTGCCCGCGACGGAGGCGGTGACCTTCATCCCGGGCACCACGGTGCCGTCGCCGGCCGGAGTCTCGCCGACGTAGGCCTTCTCCAGCAGCTGGGTCAGGTACTGGATGCGCGCCTCGGCCTTGCCCTGCTCATCCTTGGCGGCGTGGTAGCCCCCGTTCTCCTTCAGGTCACCCTCTTCGCGGGCGGCCTCGATCTTGTCGACGATCTCCTGCCGGCCGGGACCGCGGAGGTGGTCCAGCTCGGCCTGGAGCCGGTCGTAGGCCTCCTGGGTGAGCCACTGGGCGTTGGGGTCGGTCTCGTGGGTGTTCGTCGACACAGTCTTCTCCTCGGTTCGGGGAGGAACCCGTGCCGTCCTCCTCGGCGGGGTCCGGACCTCGCCGCACGGGGTCGTGCCACAGCGAGCGGCACCGCTCCGCGGCGGCTCGGGGCCCCGTCGGAACGATGCCGTCAGGTTCCTCGTCGTGCATGCAAAGACCCCGCCTGAGGATCAGCGGTCCCGGGCGTCGGCCCGGGCCGTCCCCGGCGGGGTGGTGTTGCGTGTACCCCAGGATAGTGCGGATCCGGCCCGCGGCTCAATGCCTCCGGGCATCGGCGACGCTCGTGTCGGGCCTGACGTCGTGGACGGGGGCCAGGCCGAGGGTGCCAGACGGAGGGCGCCAGACGGAGGGCGCCAGACTGAGGGCGTCAGACGGAGTGCGCCAGACTGAGGGCGCCGGGCCGACGGCGCCCGACCGGGGTCGGCGGATCGGGGCGGCGGACGCGGCGGCTCAGCCGCGCGGGCGGAACCAGCCGCGGACGGGACCGTGGACGACGGCGACGACGGCCAGGGCCGCGGCGATCATCACCGTCGCCAGCGCCGCGGCGGTCCGCGGGTCCGACTGCTGGAGCAGGTAGATCTGCACCGGCGCCGTGCGGGTGATGCCCGGGGCCGAGCCGGCGAAGGCCAGCGTGGCGCCGAACTCACCCAGGCAGCGGGCGAAGACCAGCACCACTCCGGCGGTCAGCGCCGGGCGGATCAGCGGCAGCACCACCCACCACAGAGTCGCCAGAGGTCCGGCGCCCATGGTGGCGGCGGCCTCCTCGTACTCGCGCGAGACGCCCTGCACGGCGGACTCCACCGAGAGCACCATGAAGGGCAGTGCGACGAAGCTCTGCGCCAGCACCACCGCCGCGGAGGTGAAGGTGACCTGCAGACCCAGCAGCTCGAGCGTGCCGCCCAGCATTCCGGCGCGGCCGAAGGCCGCGAGCAGGGCGACCCCGGCGACCACCGGCGGCAGCACCAGCGGCAGCAGCACCAGCGGGCGCAGCCAGCGCAGCAGAGGACTCCTCCCGCGCCCGAGCAGCAGGCCCAGTGGAACGCCGAGCAGCAGGCAGATCAGCGTCGAGACGCCGGCCGTCCAGAGGCTGAGCACCAGGGCATCGCGCGCCCGGTCGCCGCCGAGCAGGTCGGGGACGGCGAGCAGATCGGCCTGCAGCACCAGCGCGACGACCGGTCCGACCAGCAGCGCGGCGCCGAGCAGCGCGAGCACGCCCAGGGCCGGCGGCAGCACCGGGATCGCCGGGCGGGAGCGGAGACGGGACGACCGGCCGACCATGATCAGGAGCCCGCGTCGTCGGCGGCTGACGCGGCACCGTCGTCATGGCCCTCGTCCTCGGCGTCGTCCTCAGACTCGGCCGCCGGCGGCGGCAGGAAGCCGGACTCCTCGAAGGCCGCGCGGCCGTCCTCCGAGGCCAGCTCGCCCATCAGCTGCTCGGCGGCCTGCGGATGCGTCGGGGCGGCGGAGAGGCCGGCCCACATCTGATTGGTGCCGCCGTCGTGCTCCGGGACCTCGAGGGTCCGGACGTCCTCGCCGGCGGCCGCGGCGTCAGTGCGGTAGACGAGCCCGGCGTCGACCTCGCCGAGGCTGATCTTCGACAGCACCGAGGACACCGAGGTCTCCTCGGTGTCGGCGTGCAGGTCCAGCGCCAGTTCCTCGGAGAGGGCCCCGGCGAGCATGCCACAGGGCACCTGCGGGGCGCAGATCGCCGTGGTCAGCTCCTCGGCGCGGTCGGCGAAGTCTGCGAAGCTCTCGATCTCCCCGGGGTTCTCGGCCGGCACGGCGAGCACGAGGCGGTTGGTCGCCACGGGCAGCGGGTCGCCGCCGATGTGTCCGCCGTCCTGCAGCTCGGTCATGTGACGGCGTGAGGCGCTGAACACGACGTCGAAGGAGCGGCCGGAGTCGATCTGTGAGACGAGCGTCGAGGTGCCGGCGTACTCCGGGGCCATGGTCGAGACGACGTCGGCGACGTCCGGGTCGGCGGCCAGCCGCTCCAGCGCGGGCTCGGCGGAGGCGGCGGACAGCACCACCGGCGGCTCCGCCTCGCCGCCGCCGTCTTCGGCGGCCGGGGACGCGCAGCCGGCGAGCGTCAGCCCTCCGATGATCACCAGCACCACGGCCAGCACCAGCAGGGCGCTCGGTCGCGGCGGCGGCGTGCGACCTCTCACGTCTCGACCGTCCAGCACGACTCGACCACGCCGGTCACCCCGCGGCGCTCGGTGCGCAGATCGACGGTGAAGCTCTGCGTCCGCTCGGAGACGTCGTCGCCGGTGTGCGGGCCGACGGTGACGGTATCGGCGCCGACCACCGCGTAGGAGTCGTCGAGGACCTGCACCATGCAGCGCACGGTGGAGTCGAACTCCTTGGTGACCTCGAAGTCGACCGACGCCTCGGAGTCGGAGACGATGTCGTAGCCGACGTCCTTCGACTCCGGCAGACGGCTCGGTCCGTCCGCGACGACCCAGACGCCCAGGCCCAGCGCGGCGATCAGCGCCAGACTGATCAGCACGGTGCGCAGACGGCGGGACGGCCGACGGCGCACGGTGCCGTAGCGCTCGGCGAGGACGGCGGGATCGGCGGCTCGGCTCATCGGGCATAGTCTAGAGGGTCGGCGCAGGTGTCCGCCCGACGGCGACGTCGTGCGGCGCCGGCGTCCGCCGGGTCACGCGGCGCACCGGGATGAACTCCGCGTGCCCTGCTGTTGCACTGCGCGACGGGTCGCTCCGCCGCGGCCCGTCCGCGACGGCGAGCCGGTGCGGCCCCGACTGCACGAGCCCGTCGCCGCGGCGCCGACGCGCCGACGCCCCGACGCCCCGACCTCGTCGAGACGACATCGACACGACATCGACACGACATCGAGACCACGGAGAGAGCTGTGACCCCGACGCCAGACCAGCCGGCCGACCACGTGCCCACCACCACTCCGGTGACGCGCCTCGATCCCGACACCGGACTGCACGCCGACGCCGAGCAGGCCGGTGCGGCGACGGTGCCGCCGTCGGAGGGCCTGCGGATGCTCGCCGTCCATGCCCACCCCGACGACGAGTCCTCCAAGGGCGCGGCGACGATGGCCGCCTACGCCGCCGCCGGCGCCCGGGTCATGGTCGCCACCGCCACCGGGGGCGAGCGCGGCGACCTGCTCAACGAGGAGGCCGCCGAGATCCCGCGGGCCCATCGGGACCTGCCCGGGCTGCGCCGGCAGGAGATGGCTCGGGCCGCCGAGGAGCTCGGCATCGAGCACGAATGGCTCGGATTCGAGGACTCCGGGCTGCCCGAGGGCGACCCGACGCCGCCGCTGCCCGCCGGATGCTTCGCCGCCCTGCCGCTCGAGCGGGCCGCCCTGCCGCTGGTGCGCCTGGTGCGCCGCTTCCGGCCGCATGTGATCGTCGCCTACGACGAGTCCGGCGGATACCCGCACCCGGACCACATCATGTCCCACCGGATCGCGAAGGAGGCCTACGAGGTGGCCGGAGATCCGGGCCGCTACGCCGGCGTCGGCGAACCGTGGGAGCCGCAGAAGCTCTATTACGACAAGGCCTTCAACCCGGTGCGCTTCCGGGCGATCCACGAGGCGCTGGAGGAGGCGGGCATGGAGTCGCCCTTCGGCGACCGCCTGGCGCGCTTCGAGGATCCCGAGGCCATGCCGTGGCTGACCAAGCACGAGGTCACCACCCAGGTCCCGATCGGCCCCTTCATCGAGCACCGCGATCGAGCACTGCTGGCCCACCGGACCCAGGTCGCCCCGGGAAGCTTCTTCTTCGCCACGCCGAACGACCTGCTGCGTCGGATCTGGCCCTATGACGACTACATCCTGGTCGCGTCCCGCGTGGAGTCGCAGGCGCCGGAGGACGACCTCTTCGCCGGGCTGCGCTGAACGCTCCGCGCCGTCCCGCGCCGTTCCTGCGTCGTCGCCCTCGCCGTGCGGCGCTGTGCCGGGCCTCGGCGGCCTGCGGAGGCCGCGCGGGAGGCGTAGACTGGTGCCCCGGGCCGGCGCGTGCCGGCCGCTGACCGACGGCTGACCCAGAGGCGAGAGACCCGTGCTTCATCTACCCGCAGCGACCGCCCTCGCCCTCGGCGGAGGCGGCGACTCGCCCGACCTTCGCCCCGGGCTGGAGGAGACGGACATCAGTCCCGGCCCCGAGGGCTTCTTCTTCACTGCGCTGATCGCCGTGCTGCTGATCCTCGTCGTCCGGGATCTGGCCAAGCGCATGCGCCGGATGAAGTACCGCTCGACGGTCGAGGCCGAGCAGGAGGGGACCGAGGTCGAGTTCCCCGGCGAGGTGAATCCGGCCGAGATCGTGCCCAGCCGCATCGGCGCCGGCCAGCGGCGCGCTCGCGAGGCCGCGGCGGCCGACCGCTTCGGTGATCCGCAGGAGACCGGGAGCGACGCCTCCGGCGCCCCGCGCGGAGCCGACGATCAGCCGACGGAGAGCCGCGACGCGGAGCACTGAGAGCGGACCGTCGGCCGGTGCCCGGCGAGCATCCGGGGCGAGCCCCTAGACTGACGGCATGGCCTCGCATGTGACCTCTGCAACATCTTCGGTGCGCGTACTGCCCCACGGCGCCTGGCCCTCGGCGATCTCCGCCGAGCAGCTCGCCGTGGGCGGCCATCGGCTCTCGGCGCCGAGCATCGTCGGCGACCATCTCTGGTGGGTCGAAGGACGTGCCGACGAGGGCGGCCGCCAGGCTCTGGTGCGCACCGCCGCCCCGGTCTCGCCGGAGGACGACGCGGCCGACGTCGACGTCGTCACCGTGCTGCCGGCGCCCTTCGACGCCCGGTCCCGCGTGCACGAGTACGGCGGGTCGGCGTGGGCGGCCGTGCCGGCCGAGCTGCTCGACGACGGCTCGGAGTCGCCGCTGGTGCTCTTCGTGAACTGCGCCGACCAGCGCATCCACCGATTCCGCGAGGGTGAGGAGCCGGTGCCGATCAGCCCGGTCGGTCCGGAGGTCGCCTCGGCCGGAGGCCCCTCGCTGCGCTGGGCGCAGCCGCTCGTCGTCCCCGGCCGACAGGCCCCCGCGGGCGTCGTGACGGAGGTCTGGTGGATCTGCGAGGACCACACCGCCGACCGCCGCGGCCCCGACGGCGCCCCGCACATCGAACGCTATATCGCCGCCGTGCCGCTGGACGGCTCCGCAGCGCAGGACCCGGCCCGGGTGCGGCGAGTGACGCCGTCGTCGCGCTTCGTGGCCCACCCGCGGATCTCGCCCGACGGCACGCGGCTGGCGTGGATCTCCTGGGAGCGCCCGCAGATGCCCTGGGACGGGACCGCGCTGCACGTCGGGCGGCTGGTCGACGGCGTCGTGGTCGAGGAGGAGGTCGTCGACGGTGACGAGCACACCTCGGTGCTGCAGCCGGAGTGGCGCGACGCCGAGCGGCTGGTCCACCTCTCCGACCGTTCCGGATGGTGGAACCCCTGGGGCTGGTCGGCGGCGACCGGGGCGACCCAGCTGCTGCGCGAGGAGCGCGAGCACGCGGGGCCGCTCTGGCAGCTCGGCGAGCAGTGGCTGACGCTGCTCGATCCGGACACCGCGCTGATCCGGCACGGCACCGCCGTCGACCTGCTCGGCGTCCTCGACCTCTCCACCGGGGCGGTGGCCGAGCTGCACGTGCCGCACACCGACGTCGCCGGGGCCGTCGTCCGCGACGACGGACTGGTGGCCTTCACCGGGACCTCGCCGGAGCAGTTCCTCGGCGTGCAGGCCGGGCGGCTGGTCAACGACGGCTACGGCTGGCGGATCACCGGGCTGCGCACGCTGCGCTCCTCGCGGCGCGACGCCCCTGCCCCGGGTCTGCTGCCGGTCCCCGAGCCGATCACGGTGACCGCCGAGGATGGCCACCACGTCCACGCGGTGCTCTACCCGCCGCGGCAGGAGGGCGTCGTCGGGCCCGAGGGGGAGCTGCCGCCGTTCATCGCCCAGGTCCACGGAGGCCCCACGGGGCAGGCCGCCGTCGGGCTCTCGCCGGCGGTGGCGTACTGGACCTCGCGAGGCATCGGCGTCGTCGACATCAACTATGGCGGCTCCACCGGCTTCGGCCGGGCCTATCGCGACCGGCTCAAGCGGCAGTGGGGCGTCGTCGACGTCGAGGACACGGTGACGGTGATGCGGCATCTGGTGGCCGAGGGGATCGCCGACGGGGAGCGGCTGGCGATCGAGGGCGGCAGCGCCGGCGGCTGGACGACGCTGGCCTGCCTGACGCGCACCGAGGTCTTCGCCGCCGGGGTGTCGAGCTTCGGCGTGGCCGACGCGGTCGGGCTGGCCGAGGACACCCACGACTTCGAGTCGCGTTACCTCGACCAGATGATCGGGGCGTACCCGGAGGAGATCGAGGTCTACCGCGAGCGGGCGCCGCTGAGCCATGTGGAGTCGCTGAGCTGCCCGGTGCTGCTGCTCCAGGGCGAGGAGGACCGCATCGTCCCGCCGAGCCAGGCCGAGCGCTTCCGCGACGCGCTGGCGACGAAGGGCATCCCGCATGCCTATCTGCTCTTCGCCGGCGAGCAGCACGGCTTCCGGAAGGCGGAGAACATCATCGCCAGCTTCGAGGCGTCGCTGAGCTTCTACGGGCAGGTGCTGGGCTTCGAGCCGCCGGACGTGCCGCGGCTGACGCTGACCCGGTGATCCGGGGCGCTCCCCTCCTGCATCGAACGGGGAATCCACTACCGCTGTGCCGCCGATCCGGCGATTCAGCAGTAGTGGATCCCCCGCTCGATGCGGGGTTGTGGAGAACGTCAGCGCGACGACGAGCATCTGGTCCAGACTCGTGGCGTGATTCGTCGCCAGCCTCGCCGCCTCCCGCTGCCCGCCGCGTTGTCGGATCGAGCTTTCACCCTCGACCAGGCGCGGCGCTATGGCGTCGACGCGCGACGGCTGACCTACGACGACGTCGTCTCCCTCGGTTCCGGCGTCCACGCACCGGCCGCTCTCGTCGCCTCGGCTTCGCCCGTCGACCGCAGCCTGCTCGTCGCCCGGGCCCTCGCCGTCGAGGTCCCCGAGACCTGGCTCTCGCACACCACGGCGGCTCGGATCCGCGGGCTCCACCTGCCGCCGCATCTGGAACAGGACCTTCGTGTCCATCTCAGCCAGGCCCCGGCGTCGGACACCCGCGTCGAGCGGGCCGGCGTCGTCGGGCACCGCAGCACGGTGCGCGACCACGACGTCGTGACGTTCGACGGTCTCCGCGTCAGCTCGCCGGCGCGCACCTGGCTGGAGCTGGCCGCGAGCTGCTCGATCCGTCAGCTCGTGGTGCTCGGTGACCAGCTGGTGCGCAGGCCCCGGGCACTCTACGAGGGACGGGCGGAGCCGTTCGCGACCCTCGACGATCTGTCCGAGGTGCTCGGGGGCACGCGCCGGGTGCGCGGCCGCCGTCGAGCGACGGCGGCGCTGGACGACGTCCGGTGCGGAGCGGATTCGCCACCGGAGACTCTGCTCCGTCTGGCCCTGATCGAGGCGGGGCTCCCCGAGCCGGCGCTGCAGGTCCCCGCGGATCTGGGGGATCCGCTCTCGCCGCCGGCGGATATGGCCTATCCCGAGTGGGGGATCGCGATCCAGTACGACGGCGAGACCCACTACACCCCGGAGCAACACCGCGCCGACCAGCACCGGGAAAACGTCTTCCGCGCCGCCGGGTGGGTGGTGCTCTGCTTCCACCGGGCGGATCTGCGCGCCGGCTTCCGCGGGGCCGTCGCGATGGTCCGGACGGCGCTGCGGCGGCAGGGCGCTGCGGTCTGAGGGCCCCGACGCATCGAGCGGGGGATCCACTACCGCTGTGCCGCCGATGCGGCGATTCAGCGGTAGTGGATCCCCCGCTCGATGGTGGGGGAGGTGCCGGAGGAGCGGGTCAGCGGGCGGCGGGAGCCTCGACGGACTCTGCCCCGCCCGCGGAGCTCTCCTCAGCGCCGTCTGCTGAGTCCTCTGCTGAGCCCTCCTCCGTGTCGTCGTCGAAGGGCAGGCCGGTGCGGCGGGCCGAGTAGAGCTCCTGGTCGAGGATGCCCTCACGCTTGGCCACGATGGTCGGCACCAGTGCCTGGCCGGCGACGTTGAGCGCCGTGCGACCCATGTCGACGATGGGCTCGACGGCCAGCAGCAGGCCCACGCCCTCCAACGGCAGTCCCAGCGTGGACAGCGTCAGCGTGAGCATCACCGTCGCGCCGGTGGTGCCGGCGGTCGCGGCGGAGCCGATCACGGAGACGAAGACGACCAGCACGTACTGGGTGATGCTCATGTCCAGGCCGAAGAACTGGGCCACGAAGAGCGCGGCGATCGCCGGGTAGAGGGCCGCGCAGCCGTCCATCTTGGTCACCGCGCCCAGCGGGACGGCGAAGGAGGCGTAGGAGCGCGGCACGCCGAGATTGCGCTCGGTGACCCGCTGGGTCAGCGGCATCGTGCCCACCGAGGAGCGGGAGACGAAGCCGAGCTGCACTGCCGGCCACACGCCGGTGAAGTACTGCTTGGCGGCCAGCCCGTTGCTGCGCACCAGGATCGGGTAGACCACCAGGAAGACCAGCGCCAGGCCGACGTACATGCACAGCACGAAGATCCCCAGCGAGGACAGCGCGTCCCAGCCGTAGGTCGCGACGGCGCGGGCGATCAGCGCCAGGGTGCCGATCGGCGCCAGGCGGATGATCCACCACAGCACCTTCTGGATGATCGCGAGCATCGCGGAGGTGACGTCCAGGAACGGCTCGGCCTTCGGCCCGATCATCATCGCCGCGATGCCGATGGCGATGGAGATGACGAGGATCTGCAGCACGTTGAAGGTCAGGCCGGTCTCGACGGCGCCGGAGGCGGCCGTCGAGGACTCGGCGGTCAGGCCCATGAAGTTCGCCGGCACGATCGAGTCCAGGAAGCCCAGCCATGAACCCTGGCTCGACGGCGCCGCGGCGGCGTCGGCCTCGACGCCGGTGTGCTGCCCGGGCCGGCCGATCGTGCCGATCGCCAGCCCCAGCAGCACGGCGATGAAGGCGGTGATGGCGAACCACAGCAGCGTCTGTCCGGCCAGTCGGGCGGCGTTGGTGACCTGGCGCAGCTGGGCGATGGAGGTGACCACGGCGGTGAACACCAGCGGCACCACGGCGGCGGTCAGCAGCGAGACGTAGACGCCGCCGACCTCGCTGACGGTGGTGGTCAGCCAGTTCGGGTCGTCCTGGTCGCCGCCCATCGACCGGGCGATGAACCCGACGCCCAGACCCACGACCAGGGCGGCGAGGATCTGGTTGCCGAAGGAGGTCATCCATCGCGGCAATCGGCGGGCGCGGGTCTTCTCGGCGGGCTCCGCGGTGGCGGACATGCTTCGGCTCCGTTCACGTCGTGTTCAGGGGGCGGTGCGGCGGGCACCGTGCGGGCCGACGTCGTCGACGCCGTCGACGCCCGCCGCGGCACGGAGACGCCAACGGGGTCGGGATCGGCGCTATTCCGCGGATGAACGCAGGTTACGGGGGAGTCGTGCACGTCACAGTCGGAGGATCGTGCACCACCTGCATGGCAGTGTGCAGTGAATCACAACCGGTGGGCCCGGATGGGCGCCGAAAGTGGGATGCGACCTGACCTGCCCGCCCCGCCCGGGCGCGGTTCGACTGAGGAGGAGCGACCTGCCATGACATCGTCACCCGCCAGCACGTCCGCCAGCACATCGGCCCGAGCCGATGAGAGCCCGACTCTCGGGACGTCGCCGAGCGCGACGTCGACCTCGGAGACCACGGCTCTCGTCGTCGGAGCCGGATCGGCCGGCTGCGTGGTCGCCCGCCGGCTCGTCGACGCCGGCGTCGCGGTGACCCTGCTGGAGGCCGGAGGGGAGGACCACAATCCGGCGATCCACGATCTCTCCCGGATGGGGGAGCTCTGGCACGGTCCCGAAGATTGGAACTACTACACCGTGGGCATGGAGGGCACTGCCGACCAGCCGATGCACCTGCCCCGCGGGAAGGTCCTCGGCGGCTCCCATGCGCTCAACGCCACGATCTGGGTGCGCGGCGCGCCGAGCGACTTCGACGGCTGGGCCGTCGACTGCGGGCCGGACTGGTCCTGGGAGAGCGTGCTCCCGATCTATCGAGAGCTCGAGGACTTCTCCTCCGGCGCCGACGAGCTGCGCGGATCCGGCGGCCCGCTGACCGTCGACGGAGACTATCCGCTCGAACCCATCCATCAGGCGATCGTCGACGCCGCCGTGGAGTCCGGTGTCGCGTACAACCCCGACTACAACGGCGAGACGCTCGACGGCGTGTCCCAGCAGCAGGTCACCATCCGCGACGGCGAGCGGGTCAACACCTGGAAGACGCATCTGAAGCCGGTGCGCGATCGGCTGAGCATCCTGACCGAGGCCCACGTCCACTCGGTGATCGTCGAGGACGGATCCGCCGTCGGAGTGCGCCTGGGGAGGACCGGCGACGAGCGCGAGCTGCGCGCCGACCAGGTGATCCTCTGCGCCGGGGCCCTGGACTCTCCGCAGATCCTGCTCCGCTCCGGCATCGGTCCGGCCGAGGAGCTGCGCGAGGCCGGCGTCGACGTCGTGCATGACCTGCCGGGCGTGGGCAAGAACCTGCACGACCACCTGCTGGCGCCGGTGATCGGGGTGTCGATGTCCCGCGACGTCGACCCGCCGAAGCCCGGCGTCTCGGTGACCCAGACCCACCTGTTCGCCCGCAGCCGGCCCGACCTCACCGTCCCCGACACTCAGCCGATCTTCTTCGCGGTGCCGATGTACTCGCCGGGCATGGAGGAGGTCGAGGGCACCGCCTTCACGCTGCACTCCGGCATCGTCTCGCCCCGCAGCCGCGGGGAGATCACGCTCTCCGGCCCCGGACTGGAGGACCCGGCGCGCATCGATCTGGGCGCGCTCGCCGACCCGGGAGACGTCGAGGCGCTGCTCTTCTCGCTGAAGCAGTGCCGGGACATCCTCGCCCAGCCGGCCCTGGCCGACGAGTGGGGCGCGGTGGAGGTGCATCCCGGTCCCGAGGTCACCGAGGAGGACGAGCTGATCGACTACATCCGCCGGTATGCGGTGACGTATCACCACCAGGTCGGCACCTGCCGGATGGGCGTCGACGACGGCGCCGTCGTCGACCCCCGGCTGCGGGTGCGCGGGCTGGACGGCCTCCGCGTGATCGACGCCTCCATCATGCCGACGATCACCACCGGCAACACCAACGCGCCGACGATCATGATCGGGGAGAAGGGCGCCCGGTTCATCCGGGAGGATCTGGGGCCGGGCCGTACGGCGGAGCGTGTCGGTTCGGCGGGCCGGAGCGAAGGGGTCGCACCGGCGGGATGAGCGGCGGAGCGGACGCTCGGTGCCGGGGACCCGTCGACGGCGGCGCGCCGGTGGACGAGACTGGGGGCATGGGACATCGCCTCGCCGAGAGCTCGTCACGCTATCTGCGCCAGCACGCCGACAACCCGGTCGACTGGCATCCGTGGGGCGAGGGGGCCTTCGCCGAGGCCCGACGCCGCGACGTGCCGGTCTTCGTCTCGATCGGCTACTCGGCCTGCCACTGGTGCCACGTGATGGCCGCCGAGTCCTTCTCCGACGCACAGATCGCGGAGACGCTGAACGACGGCTTCGTCGCGATCAAGGTCGACCGCGAAGAGCACCCGGACGTCGATGACGCCTATATGGCCGCCACTCAGGCCCTCACCGGGCAGGGCGGCTGGCCGATGAGCGTCTTCACCGATCCCTCGGGCCGCGTCTTCCATGCCGGCACCTACTTCCCGCCCCGGCGCCGCGGACAGATCCCGTCCTTCGCGGAGGTCCTCGACGCCGTGCGGGCCGCCTGGACACGCCGGCGCGATGAGGTCGAGGCCTCGGCGGCGCAGATCGCCGCCGCGCTCGGCGACCAGCGACGGCGCCAGGCCCAGCTGGCCACTGCGCCTGCGGAGGAGCTGGGGGCGCCCCATCCCGAGCACGACGGCGTGCCGGGCACGGGGATCCTCGCGCAGGCCGGCGACGTCGTCGCGCAGGCGATCCAGGCGCTGCTCGCCGAGGAGGACACCGTCCACGGCGGGTTCTCCCCGGCGCCGAAGTTCCCGCCGTCGCCGCTGCTGGGCCTGCTGCTGGAGGAGGCCGCCCGGGATCCCGAGTCCCCGGCGGGTCCGCCGGCGATCCGCGTGATGGAGGCGATGGGCCGGTCTGCGCTGCACGATCAGATCGAGGGCGGATTCGCCCGCTACGCCACCGACCGCGCCTGGGCGCTGCCGCACTTCGAGAAGATGCTCGCGGACAACGCCCAGCTGCTGGGCCACTATGCGCGGTTGAGCGTGCACCCGGCCGCCACGGAGGCGACGCGCGCCGAGGCCGAGCGGGTGGGGCGCGGCGTCGTCGACTGGCTGCACCGCCGGATGCTGCTGGACTCCGGGCTGCTGGCGTCCTCGCTCGACGCCGACACCGTCGACGCCTCAGGCCGCCACCAGGAAGGCGGGACCTACCTGATGAGCGACCGCGACCTGCGGGCCGCGGCCCGCGCGGCCGGGCTCGGCGACGACGACGCGGCCCGGCTGGTGGCGCTCGACCGCGGCGTGCCCGCCGACGAGGCGGGGACGGCGGCGCACGTCACCGAGGACACTCCGCGCACTGTGCACTTCGACGCTCCGCTCAGCGGCGAGGACCGCCGCGTGTGGGAGGCCGTGCTGCCGGTGCTGCGGCGTCGTCGAGCGGCCCGCGCCCAGCCGGCGCGCGACGAGAAGGCCGTCGCCGCCTGGAACGCGATGGCGGTGCGCTCGCTGGCCGAGGCCGCCGTCTGCTGGGCGGACGAGGACCTGCTGGAGCGAGCCGGACGGCTCGGCGAGAGGCTCTGGGACGTCCACGTCGACGACGGGACGGGCGACGTCGGCCCCGGCCTCGCCGCCGGAGACGCCGACGCCGGTCCGGTGGTCCGCCGCGTCTCCCATGCCGGTCGCGCCGATGCGGCGCTGGGCACGCTGACCGATCACGCCCAGATGATCAGCGCCTGCTTCACGCTCGCCTCGGTCGGAGCAGGGGACGCGCAGCGCTGGCTGGACCGCGGGCGTCGGCTGCTGGCCACGCTGCGGCGGCGCTTCGTCGTCGAGGACGAGGAGGGCCGTCCGGCCCTGGTGGAGAGCGCCGACGGCGGCGCGATGCTCACCGCCGCCCTGCAGGGCCCGGCGCTGGCCACGCCCTTCGACGGGCCCGAGCCCGGCGGCGTCGCCGCGGCCGCCGACGCGCTGCAGCAGGCCGAAGCCCTGGTGGCGACCGCCGACGGTGACGGGCTCCCCGACGAGGACGCCCTGCGCGCCGCCGACATCCTCCACCATGCGCCGACCGCCGCCCCGCGGGCCCCGATGGTCGTCGGCTCCAGTCTGCAGGTGCTGCGGCGCGTCGCCGTCGGGTCGCCGGCGTTCCGGATCCTCTCCGCGACCGCGGAGGACCTGGCCGCGGTGCGCCGGGCGGCGGTGCTGCACGGCCCCGCCGTCGAGCCGCCCGCCGAGGGCGCGATCGGGCCGGGGCGTCCGCTGCGGCTGAGCGTCTGCCTCAACGCCGTCGAGGCCATGGTCTGCCTGCCGCCGGAGTCCACCGTCGCCGCCGCGCTGGGGCGACTGGGCGAGCGGCCGCCCGGCTGAGTCGCCCGCCTGAGTCGGCCGGCGCGCCGAGCCGGAGTCAGCCCAGCACGGCGAGCATGATCGCGACGGCGTGGCAGACGAAACCCACCAGCGTGCAGGCGTGGAAGAGCTCGTGGAAGCCGAACCAGCGCGGCGAGAGCACCGGCCGCTTCAGCCCGTAGACGACCGCTCCGGTGATGTAGGCGGCCCCGCCGACGCAGATCAGCACCGCGGCGGCGACGTCGGCGGCGAAGAAGTCGCCGAGGAAGACGACGGCCGCCAGCCCGAGCAGCACGTAGACCGGCACGTACAGCCAGCGCGGCGCCGCCGTCCACAGCAGGCGGAAGGCCACGCCGCCCAGCGCACCGACCCAGACTCCGGTCAGCAGGATCAGATCCTTCGGCGCCGGCAGCAGCGCCAGCGTCAGCGGCGTGTAGGTGCCGGCGATGATCAGCATGATGTTGGTGTGGTCGAGCCGCTTCAACAGCATCCGCGTGCGGGGACGCCAATGCCCCAGGTGGTAGGTCGCCGAGACGGCGAAGAGCAGCAGGCCGGTCACCGCGTAGACGGCCGACGGGATCCTCAACTCCGGCGGCGCGAGCACCACCAGCACGACGCCGACGGCCAGCGCCAGCGGCACCATGCCCGCATGCAGCCAGCCGCGCATCGCCGGCTTGGGCGGCATCGCCGGAGCGGACCGGGAGGAGGCGGACGGCTCGGCCTGCGGGCGCTCGCCCGGGGAGTCTCGGGAGTCGGTCCGCAGGGTCATGGCCCCAGTCTACGCCGGGGAAGTGACCGGCAGGTAACACCGTCGCCGCGCGATACCGTGGTGTCCGCGTCGACGCTCCGCCGTCGGCGACGACGATGAGCGAGGAGGCGCCATGAGCCTGCGGGACCTGCCCTATGCGGTGTATGAGCGGCGGCTGCGCCGTGCCCTGCCCGCCGACCGGCTGCCCCGGCACATCGGCGTCGTCGTCGACGGCAACCGTCGCTGGGCCCGCCAGGCCGGTGCGCACACCGCCGACGGGCACCTCGCCGGAGCCGACAAGATCGTCGAGTTCATCGGATGGTGCGCCGAGCTCGACGTGCCGACGGTCACGCTCTACATGCTCTCCACCGACAACATGAGCCGCTCCTCCGAGGAGCTGGACCAGCTGATGGAGATCATCGGCGACACGCTGGAGCGGCTGGCCGAGTCGCGGCCGGGCGGACGCCCGGTGCGCGTCCACCCGGTCGGAGCGCCGGAGCTGCTGCCCGAGCCGTTGGCGGCCCGGCTGCGCGAGATCGCCGAGATCGCCGACGACGAGCCGCCCTCGGTGCACGTCAACGTCGCCGTCGGCTACGGCGGACGCCAGGAGATCGTCGACGCGGTGAAGGCGCTGCTGCGCGACGCCGAGAGCCGGGGACGCAGTCCCGGCGCGGTGGCCGAGGAGCTGACGCCGGGGGCGATCGCCGACCGGCTCTACACCCGCGGCCAGCCCGACCCGGACCTGATCATCCGCACCTCCGGCGAGCAGCGGCTCTCCGGATTCCTGATGTGGCAGTCGGCCTACTCGGAGTTCTACTTCTGCGAGGCGCTCTGGCCGGACTTCCGCCGAGTGGACTTCATCCGGGCGCTGCGCGACTTCGCCCAGCGCCAGCGGCGCTACGGGGGCTGAGCCGGGCCGGGCACGGAGCTTCGCCGCCCGGCGACGGCGGTGACCTGGAGACGTCATGCGCCGTCCGGCTCGTGGTCATCGCCGGGGCGGGGGAGAGTTCACCGAGCCGTCATCTCGACGTCCGTGTTGTTGACCCCAGCCGCGGCGGGCAGGTCTAGTCTGGGCAGTGTCAGGAACCTGACCGGAGAGGCCCGACACATGCCGTACGGCAGATGGGGTCGGTCCGGCCCCTGCGGGCCGAACCGCACACACCGTCCGATCGTCGAAGCGGGAGCGGCATCCGCCCCGCGTCCTTCCGGGCACGGCCGGCGACGGCCGGGGCCTGCGGGGCGCCGAGGCCGCCGCTCCCCGGTCTGGAGAAATCGTGCCCTCCCTGAACTCCTCCGCCCCGACCACCCCTGAGCACTCGGCCGACGCGCGGGACGCGTCCGCCGGCGCGGTCGCGCAGAAGACCTATGTGCTCGACACCTCCGTGCTGCTCTCGGACCCGCGGGCGATGCTCCGCTTCGCCGAGCACGAGGTGATCGTCCCCCTCGTCGTCATCTCCGAGCTGGAGGGCAAGCGGCACGACGCCGAGCTGGGCTACTACGCTCGCACCGCCCTGCGGCTGCTCGACGAGATGCGCGTCGCCCACGGGGCGCTGAACCAGCCGATCCCGCTCAACGAGGAGGGCGGGAGCCTGCTCGTCGAGCTCAACCACATCTCGCTGGAGGTGCTGCCGCACGGTTTCCGCGGCTCGGACAACGACTCGCGCATCCTCGCTGTGGCCAAGAGCTTCGCCGACGAGGGCCGCGAGGTCACCGTGGTCTCGAAGGACCTGCCGATGCGGGTGAAGGCCTCGGCCATGGGCCTCGACGCCGACGAGTACCGCAACGAGTGGGTCGCCGACACCGGCTGGACCGGACTGGCCGAGGTCACCGCCACCGACGAGCAGCTCTCCAGCCTCTACGACGGCGAGCTGATCGACCTCGACGACGCCGAGGACCTGCCCACCAACACCGGCCTGGTGATCTCCTCGGGCACGGGCTCGGCGCTGGGACGCGTCCGCATCGACGGGGCCTCGCAGAAGCACGTGCAGCTGGTCCGCGGCGACCGCGAGGTCTTCGGCGTCCACGGCCGCTCGGCCGAGCAGCGGCTGGCCATCGACATGCTCACCGACCGGGAGGTCGGGATCGTCTCGATGGGCGGGCGCGCCGGCACCGGCAAATCCGCCCTGGCCCTCTGCGCCGGCCTCGAGGCGGTGCTGGAGCGGCGCGAGCACAAGCGGATCGTGGTCTTCCGCCCGCTCTACGCCGTCGGCGGCCAGGACCTGGGCTATCTGCCGGGCACCGAGACGGAGAAGATGAACCCGTGGGGGCAGGCGGTCTACGACACGCTCGGTGCGCTGGTCAGCGAGAACGTCCTCGACGAGGTCGCTCATCGCGGGCTGCTGGAGGTCATGCCGCTGACCCACATCCGCGGCCGGAGCCTCCACGACGCCTGGGTGATCGTCGACGAGGCGCAGTCGCTGGAGAAGAACGTGCTGCTGACGGTGATGTCGAGGATGGGGCACAACTCCAAGATCGTGCTCACCCACGACGTCGCCCAGCGCGACAACCTGCGCGTGGGCCGGCACGACGGAGTCGCCGCCGTGGTCGAGACGCTGAAGGACAACCCGCTCTTCGGCCACGTGACGCTGAACCGCTCCGAGCGCTCGCGGATCGCCGCGCTGGTCACCGAGCTGCTCGACCAGGGCTGAGCGCGCGGCCGCTCCGGCGCGCGACGATGCTGATCAGGCCCGGGCCGCTCGTGCGGCCCGGGCCGTCCGCGTCATGAGGAAGGCCACGGCGACGCCGGCGATCGCGCCGGAGAGGTGAGCGGTCCAGGAGACGCCCGTCCCGGCGGTGAACGGCAGCATGCCGAAGAGCATCGAGACCCCGTGGACGAGCAGCACGAGCACGGCGACCAGCACGGCGACGATCCGTCGGGTCAGGACGCCGTAGGCGATGAGGAAGGTGCCGAAGCCGTAGGTCACCCCGGAGGCGCCGATGTGGTGGCCGGCGCAGTCCAGCGAGCCGGGCGCCTGGCAGACCCACGGAGTGCCGATCACCCACAGGACCGCGCCGGAGAGCAGCCAGATCAGCAGCAGGATCAGCGGGAAGCGGCGGTCGAGCAGGGCGATCAGTCCGCCGAGCAGCAGCCAGGCGACGGTGTTGCCGATCAGGTGTCTGACTCCGCCGTGCACCAGCGGCATCGTGACGATGCCGATCAGCCCGGAGAGCTCGCGCGCCTCGAGGCTGAGCGACAGCGTCAGCCAGTTGCCGGTGACCAGGCGGACCAGCAGCATCACCCACATCACCGCCACCGGGATCAGCACCGGCAGGGCGGTGCGCAGCAGGTGGGAGCGTGCGTCGCGGGCCAGCGCGCCCCAGGAGTCGCCGCCGTCGCCCTCCGGCGTCCTGGCGGGGGTGTTCCTCATGATGCCTCGCTCTCGTGAGTCATCTCCATCCTACGGGCGGATGCGGGTCGCGGCCCTCCACAGGTCGGCCTCCACCGTTCCCGGCATCGCTCGGATCGGCCTACGCTGGTTCCCGTGATCCCCCATATCGGCGACCTCCTCACCTCCGGCTCGATGCTCGACCTGCTCGCCGGCGTGCTGCTGCTGTGCGGCGGCGCGGCCTTCGCCCTCTGCGCAGTGGCGCTGAGCTTCGTGGACCTCGCCGAGCACCGGCTGCCCAACCGCATCCTCTACCCGTGGGGGCTCACGACGCTGGGGGTGCTGGCCGGGGTCACCCTGCTCACCGGCGACCTGGAGGGTCTGCTGCGCGCGGCGGCCGCGGCGCTGATCTGGGGAGGGACCTTCCTGCTGATCCGGCTGATCCATCCGCCGTCGCTCGGGATGGGGGATGTGAAGCTGGCGGCGGTGCTCGGGCTCTACACCGGGTTCCTCGGCTGGACGACGATGCTGGCAGCCGTCGTGCTGGCGTTCCTGCTGGGCGGGCTGGTCGCCGCCGGGCTGCTGATCACCCGCCGGGCGGGCCGGCGCAGCCGCATCCCCTTCGGGCCGTTCCTCATCCTCGGCGCGGCGATCGCGCTGATCATCAGCTGAGCCGCCGGCCGTCGCCGAGCTCATCGCGGCCGCCGGGCCGGTGAGCCCGGCGTCGCCCCGTGGTCATGAGGAATTCATCCATATCGGCGGGGGAGCTGCG
>NZ_AFRW01000034.1 GCF_000220985.1 Nesterenkonia sp. F | reverse complement strand
ATCGTGGTCGAGGTCGAGGACCGCAAGAAGCACTCCCTGTACGGGAAGGTGATGAAGCGGCACTCGAAGTTCACGGCGCACGACGAGAACGAGGAGGCCGGCGTGGGCGACACCGTCCAGCTCGCCGAGACCCGCCCGCTCTCGGCGACCAAGCGCTGGCGCCTGGTGCGCATCATCGAGAAGGCGAAGTGATCTCCGGGCTCTCCGGCATCACTGCGTCCACGCTCGACGCTGCCTCCTAGAACGACGGCTCGGGGCCCGACTCACCTGCTGAGTTGGGCCCCGAGCTGTTTTCAGGTATGCTATTGAGGCTGTGCGCCCTTGTATGCGGGGCCTCCACCCCGCAGTCCTCCCGCGATGATCATCGCCGGGAGGATCGGAGGACAGCGCACGTCCCCCATCCATGCCGCCTCGGCCTCGTGAATCAGGCGCCGCGTCGGTGCGGTCGGACCTGTTCCGGCCGGCACGACGCAGTCCACGTGGGTAAGCGGCCGGGGGAAGTTCATTCGGAAGTTCCGCAAGGCTCGCCGCACCAGCGGGGAGAACCGGCGAGACGACAGGAGTAGACAAGTGATTCAGCAGGAATCGCGGCTGAAGATCGCTGACAACACCGGTGCCAAGGAACTCTTGGTCATCCGTGTGCTCGGCGGATCCGGACGCCGCTATGCAGGCATCGGCGACATCTTCGTCGCCACCGTGAAGGACGCCATCCCCGGCGGCAACGTCAAGAAGGGCGACGTCGTCAAGGGCGTGGTCGTGCGGTCGCGGAAGAAGTCCCGTCGCCACGACGGGTCCTACATCAGCTTCGACGAGAACGCTGCCGTCATCCTCAAGGGTGAGACCCAGGACCCGCGTGGTACTCGCATCTTCGGCCCGGTGGGCCGCGAGCTGCGCGACAAGAAGTTCATGAAGATCGTCTCGCTCGCGCCGGAGGTGCTCTGACTCATGGCAAACATCAAGAAGGACGACCTCGTCCAGGTCCTGTCCGGCAAGGACAAGGGCAAGCAGGGCAAGGTCCTCGAGGTGCGGCCGCGCGAGGAGCGCGTCGTCGTCGAGGGCGTCAACCGGATGAAGCGCCACCTGCGCGCCGGCCAGGCCGGCAGCACCGAGGGCGGCATCGTGGAGTCCGAGGCCCCGCTGCACATCTCCAACGTGGCCGTGGTGGACCCGGAGACGGGCAAGCCCACCCGCGTCGGCCACCGGGAGGAGACCGTCGAGCGTGACGGCCGCACCAAGACTGTGCGGGTCCGCTACGCCAAGGCCTCCGGAAAGGACCTGTGATGACCGAGGTGCAGAGCGTGACGCAGAAGATCACCCCCCGACTGAAGACCAAGTACCGCGACGAGATCCGCGGCGCGATGCAGGAGCAGTTCTCCTACGGCAACGTCATGGAGGTGCCCGGCCTGGTGAAGGTCGTGGTGAACATGGGCGTCGGCGAGGCTGCCCGCGACTCCAAGATCATCGACGGCGCCGTGGCCGACCTGACCAGCATCACCGGCCAGAAGCCGAAGATCACCCGGGCTCGGAAGTCCATCGCGCAGTTCAAGCTGCGCGAGGGCCAGCCGATCGGCGCGCACACCACGCTGCGCGGCGACCGGATGTGGGAGTTCATCGACCGCCTGGTGACCTTCGCGCTGCCGCGCATCCGCGACTTCCGCGGGCTGAGCGACCGGCAGTTCGACGGCAACGGCAACTACACCTTCGGGTTGAGCGAGCAGTCGGTGTTCCACGAGATCGATCAGGACAAGATCGACCGCCCGCGCGGCATGGACATCACCGTCGTGACCTCCGCGAAGACCGACGACGAGGGCCGTGCGCTGCTGAAGGCGCTCGGCTTCCCGTTCAAGACCGACCAGTAAGCACTACGCCGCAGGTCCTTTCACCAGAGGTTCTGTCGGGCCGTCGCCCCTCCGGGCGGCGAACCCAGAGTTCCTTCGGAGATCGGAAACCGTGGCGGGGAAGGGCGAACGCCCCTCATGACAATGACTGACCCAGTCGCAGACATGCTCACGCGTCTGCGCAACGCCAACTCGGCTTTCCACGACCAGGTCTCCATGCCCAGCTCCAAGCTGAAGGTGCGTGTGGCCGACATCCTGAAGGCCGAGGGATACATCACCGACTGGCGCGAGGACGAGGCAGAGGTCGGCAAGACCCTGGCCATCGACCTCAAGTTCGGTCCCGACCGCGAGCGGTCCATCGCCGGCCTGCGTCGCATCTCCAAGCCCGGTCTCCGGGTGTACGCGAAGTCCAACAACCTCCCGCATGTGCTGGGCGGCCTGGGCATCGCGATCCTGTCCACCTCCTCCGGTCTGCTGACCGACCGGCAGGCAGCCAAGAAGGGCGTCGGCGGGGAAGTCCTCGCCTACGTCTGGTGACGCGAAGGGAGTCGAAGCACTATGTCACGCATCGGTAAGCTTCCGATCACCATTCCTGCCGGCGTCGAGGTCGACCTGAAGGGTCGCGACCTCACCGTCAAGGGACCGAAGGGCGAGCTCGCCCGCACCCTGTCCGAGGGCATCGAGGTGTCCGTCGAAGAGGACACCATCACGGTGACCCGTCCGGACGACGAGCGGGAGTCCCGCTCGCTGCACGGCCTGACCCGGACGCTGATCGCCAACATGGTCCACGGCGTCACCGAGGGCTTCACCAAGAAGCTCGAGATCGTCGGGACCGGTTACCGCGTCCAGGCCAAGGGCTCGGACCTCGAGTTCGCGCTGGGCTACTCGCACTCCATCGAGATGGCGGCCCCCGAGGGGATCTCCTTCCAGGTGGAGGGCGCGAACAAGCTCTCGATCTCCGGCATCGACAAGCAGCAGGTCGGACAGGTCGCCGCGAACATCCGCAAGCTGCGCCGTCCCGACCCGTACCAGGGCAAGGGCGTCCGCTACGAGGGCGAGCAGATTCGCCGCAAGGCCGGAAAGGCAGGTAAGTAAACCATGGCTATTGGTATCCAGGGCAAGTCCAAGTCCGCTGCCCGCGGCCGCCGCCACATCCGCCTGCGCAAGAAGATCGACGGCACCGCCGAGCGTCCGCGCCTGGTGGTCACCCGGTCCTCCCGGCACATGGTCGCCCAGGTCGTCAACGACCAGGAGTCCCGCACGCTGGTCTCGGCCACCACGATGGAGGCCGATCTGCGCAGCTTCGACGGCGACAAGACCGCCAAGGCGAAGAAGGTCGGCGAGCTGATCGCCGAGCGCGCTCAGGCGGCCGGCATCGAGGCCGTGGTCTTCGACCGCGGCGGCAACAAGTACCACGGTCGCGTGGCCGCCGTCGCCGACGGCGCCCGGGAGGGTGGTCTGCAGCTGTGAGTGAGAACACCGACAACACTGAGAAGGTTTCATCTGTGACTGAGGCCAACGAGAACGCCGTCGAGGCCGCCGAGAAGGCTCAGGGCAGCGGCGACACCCAGCAGGCCGACCAGAACAGCTCGTCCCAGGGCGGTCGTGAGGACCGCGGCGGCCGTGGAGGCCGCGGCGGTCGTGGACGCGGCGAGGGCGGCGGTCGCGGCGGAGGCCGCGGCGGCGGCCGGGACGACGACCGGGACAAGTTCCTCGAGCGCGTCGTCACCATCAACCGCGTCTCCAAGGTGGTCAAGGGCGGCCGGCGCTTCAGCTTCACCGCGCTGGTCGTCGTCGGCGACGGCGACGGCATGGTGGGCGTCGGCTACGGCAAGGCCAAGGAGGTCCCCGCGGCCATCCAGAAGGGCGTCGAGGAGGCGAAGAAGAACTTCTTCCGCGTCCCGCGCGTCGGCTCCACCATCCCGCACCTGGTCAAGGGCGAGGACGCCGCCGGCGTCGTGCTCCTGCGTCCGGCCTCGCCGGGTACCGGTGTGATCGCCGGCGGTCCGGTGCGTGCCGTCCTCGAGTGCGCCGGCATCCACGACGTGCTGACCAAGTCCATGGGCTCGGTCAACTCGATCAACATCGTGCACGGCACCATCGACGCGCTGAAGCAGCTCGAGGAGCCCGAAGCCGTGGCCGCCCGCCGCGGCAAGGCGCTCGACGAGGTCGCTCCGGCACCGATGCTCCGCACTATGGAGGCGGACCGTGCCGCCCGGGCAGAGAAGGCAGGTGCATGAGGATGAGCGACATCCAGACCACCGCGAAGAACGTGGTCCCCAGCGACGCGAAGCTGGAGATCACGCAGTCCAAGTCCACCATCGGCGCCACGCCGGCCCACCGTGAGACGGTGCGGTCGCTGGGCCTGAAGCGCGTGGGGCACACCGTCGTCCGCGACGCCGACGCCGTGACCGTGGGCATGCTGAACTCCGTGAAGCATCTCGTGACCGTCGAGGAGGCGAAGTGACGATGGCAGACAACAACGCTGCAGAGTCCGACGTCCTCAAGGTCCACGACCTGCGTCCGGCCCCCGGCTCCAAGAAGTCCCGCCAGCGTGTGGGTCGTGGTGAAGCGTCGAAGGGCAAGACCGCAGGTCGTGGAATGAAGGGGACCAAGGCTCGCTACCAGGTGCCGGCAGGCTTCGAGGGCGGGCAGCTTCCGCTGCACATGCGCCTGCCGAAGCTGCGCGGCTTCAAGAGCCCGTTCCGCGTCGAGTACTCGCCGGTCAACCTGTCGAAGCTGGGCGAGCTGTACCCGTCCGGCGGCGACGTGACCGTCGACGGCCTCGTCGGCCAGGGCGTGGCGAAGAAGGGCCGGCCGGTCAAGGTCCTCGGCTCCGGGGAGATCTCGGTGGCCGTGCACGTGACGGCGCACGCCTTCTCGTCCTCGGCCGTGGAGAAGATCCAGGCCGCCGGCGGCTCGGTCACCACGATCGAGCAGGGCTGAGAAGTCCTCGCGCCGATCTGACATGACGGCCCCCGTCGACCTCCGCAGATCCCGCTCAGGCGGGGTTGCGGAGGGTCCGGCGGGGGCCGTCGTGCATCTGCGGGCCCGCGTGTCCGTGCCATGATTCATCCCGCCCGCGTCACGGGCGTTAGTATGGCTGTCTGTGTGACCGCACACCTCGGAAGGCACCGAGGGACGACCGCAGTTCGGAGTCCGTCGACGACGGCGCCGGCCCACGGCGCCCAGGGTGTCCGACGGTCGCCGCACTGACTGCTTCAGCCCCACAGGAGGACGCTTGTTCAGCGCAATCGCCCGGGTGTTCCAGACACCTGATCTGCGCCGGAAGATCTGGTTCACGATCGGGATCATCGCGATCTATCGCATCGGTGCCTTCATCCCCGCGCCAGGAGTGGACTACGGGACGGTGCAGCAGTGCCTGGCCCTGGGCAACACCGAGGGCGGGGTCTACTCCTTCGTCAACATGTTCTCCGGCGGGGCGATGCTGCAGGTGTCGATCTTCGCGCTGGGCATCATGCCCTACATCACCGCGGCGATCATCGTGCAGCTGCTGCGCGTGGTCATCCCGCGCTTCGAGAACCTCCAGCGGGAAGGCCCGCAGGGGCAGGCGAAGCTCACCCAGTACACCCGCTATCTGACCATCGCGCTGGGCACGCTGAATGCGACCACCATCGTGACGATGGCCCGTTCCGGCGCCCTGCTCGGCTGCGATCTGCCGATCGTGCCGGACGACAGCCTGGGCGTCATCCTGCTGATGATCCTGGCTCTGGTGACCGGCGTCGCGCTGATCATGTGGCTCGGCGAGCAGATCACCGAGCGCGGCGTCGGCAACGGCATGTCCATCCTCATCTTCGTGTCCATCGCCGCCGGCTTCCCCGGAGCGATGGGCGAGATCTGGTCGACCCAGGGCTGGCGGATCTTCGCGCTGGTGCTGCTGATCGGCCTGGTCGCCATCGCCGCGGTCGTCTTCGTCGAGCAGTCTCAGCGCCGCGTCCCGGTGCAGTACGCCAAGCGGCAGGTCGGCCGCCGCACGCTGGGCGGATCCTCGACCTACATCCCGATCAAGGTGAACATGGCCGGCGTGATCCCGGTCATCTTCGCCTCCTCGGTGCTGACGCTGCCCTCGGTCATCGCACAGTTCAACCAGCCGGCCCCCGGCGAGGACGTCGGCCCGGTGATGCAGTTCATCCAGCAGTACTTCTCCGGCGGGACGCACCCGGTGTACATGATCTGCTTCTTCCTGATGACCATCTTCTTCACGTACTTCTACGTGACGATCACCTTCAACCCGAACGAGGTCGCCGAGAACATGCGCAAGTTCGGCGGCTTCATCCCGAGCGTCCGGGCCGGCCGCCCCACCGAGCGCTACCTGAGCTACGTGATCTCCCGGATCACCTTCCCCGGCTCGCTGTACCTGGGCTTCATCGCGCTGATCCCGATGATCGCCATGGTGCTTCTCGGGGTGAGCCAGAGCTTCCCGTTCGGCGGCACCTCGATCCTCATCATGGTGGGTGTGGGGCTGACCACGGTGAAGCAGATCAACGCACAGATGGAACAGCGAAACTACGAAGGACTTCTGCGATGACACGCATGCTGATCGTCGGACCGGCCGGTTCGGGCAAGGGCACCCAGTCCACGCGCATCTGCCAGGATCTGGGGATCGTCGCGATCTCCACCGGGGACATCTTCCGGGCCAACATCAAGGGCGGCACCGAGCTGGGCCGGGAGGCCCAGCAGTACGTCGACGCCGGCGAGCTGGTGCCCGACTCGGTCACCAACCGCATGGTGGAGGACCGGCTGTCCTGGGACGACGCCGCCTCCGGCTTCCTGCTGGACGGCTACCCGCGCAACCGGGCCCAGGTGACCGCGCTGGACGAGATGCTCGAGCGCCTCGACGTCTCGCTGGACGTGGTCCTGGAGCTCACCGCCGACCGCGAGGAGCTGATCCAGCGGCTGAAGAAGCGTGCCGAGATCGAGGGCCGCGACGACGACGCCGACGAGGACGCGATCCGTCGCCGGCTCGAGCTCTTCGACACCGAGACCGCGCCGATGATCGCCGAGTACGAGTCCCGCGGCCTGCTGCGCCGCGTGGACGGGCTGGGCGACATCGACGACGTCACCGCCCGCATCATGGACGTGCTGAAGGACTGATGGGGATGTTCTCGCGCCAGCGCATCGAGCTGAAGACTCCGGAGCAGCTGCGGCACATGGATGCCGCAGGCTCCGTGCTGGCCGGCGCGCTGGACGCCGTCGTCGCGGCCGCTGCTCCGGGGATGACCACCGGACAGCTGGACCGGCTGTTCGCCGCCTTCATCGCCGAGCGCGGTGCGACGCCGAACTTCCTGGGCTACTACGGCTTCCCGGGCACCATCTGCACCTCGGTCAACGAGGAGGTCGTCCACGGGATCCCGGGGGAGCGGGAGCTCGCCGTGGGCGACGTGCTGACGGTCGACGCCGGCTGCATCATCTCCGGCTGGCACTCCGACTCGGCCCGCACCGTGGTGCTGGGGTCCTCCGCGCAGGGCACCGCCGACGCGGGCGACGAGCGGCTCTCGGCGATCACCCGCGGGGCGATGTGGGCCGGCATCGCCGCCTTCGCCGAGGCGAAGCACATCGGCGAGGTGGGCGAGGCCGTCGAGGCGTTCGTGGCGTCCCAGGCGGGGGAGCGGCTGGGCATCCTCGAGGAGTACGTCGGCCACGGCATCGGCTCGGCCATGCATATGGCGCCGGACGTGTTCAACTATGCCACCGGACACCGCGGCGCGCGGATCCGCCCGGGCATGGCCGTGGCGATCGAGCCCATGCTCACCCGCGGCGGCGTCGCCACCCGCGTGCTCGACGACGACTGGACCGTGGTCACCGAGGACGGTGCCCGGGCCAGTCAGTGGGAGCACTCGGTGGCCTGCCACGACGACGGCATCTGGGTGCTCACCGCCCACGACGGCGGGGCCTCCGAGCTCGAGCCGCTGGGTGTGACGCCGACGCCGATCCCGCAGCGCTGAGCGTCGGCGTCGGCCGCCGCGGCCCGTCCGCCCGGCCCCGTGCGGCCCGGACGACGCTCGCGGCGACCCCGCCCGCGCCGGTGAGGAGGGCGCGGGAGGGGAATTGCTCGACGTCGTCGGATTCGGGTACTATTGACTGCTGGTTGTCTCTGTGGGTCGACTGTGCCCTCATGCGCGCCGGCGGGTCCTCTCTCGTCGAGCATGCAGAGACGTCTGACCAGAAACTGAACCAGATTCTCCCCGGTCTGCACCGACGATGACGGCGCTCTGCGTCGGCCGTGCGGCGACGTGCCCTCGTGCGCGCGCCGCGGCCGTCGTCCGGAGCCGACCCCGCTTCAAGCGGCGGCGTCGACGGGATCGGAGGGATCGCGAACGGTGTGGAGCATATGGGTAAAAAAGAAGGTGTGATCGAGGTGGAGGGCCGGGTGACCGAGGCTCTCCCCAATGCGATGTTCCGCGTGCGTCTGGAGAACGAGCACGTGGTGCTCGCCACGATCTCGGGCAAGATGCGTCAGCACTACATCCGGATCCTCCCCGAGGACCGGGTCGTGGTGGAGATGAGCCCGTATGACCTCAACCGTGGACGAATCGTCTACCGCTACAAGTAAAGAGGAAAGCCATGAAGGTTCACCCGAGCGTGAAGCAGGTCTGCTCTGAGTGCAAGATCATCCGCCGCCGCGGTGTGATCCGAGTGATCTGCAAGAAGAACCCGCGTCACAAGCAGCGCCAGGGCTGACCCTCACCTTCTCGACGAGGAACGCGTGAGGGCGCGCCGAGCGCTTCGACAGCTCAATACCAGCACGGCAGTGCAGTCCGTCGATGAGCTGGACGGACAGACCCCCGGTTGCCGAAGGCCGGGGACCCGCTGAAGGCGTCACCTCCGACGTCGGCCGCGAGCGGTCCAGATGGGAACGCACTGTCGAAGACCTTCGGACGACAGCAAGGAGGACTGCCACGATGGCACGTCTGGCAGGTGTGGACATCCCGCGCGAGAAGCGCACGGTGATCGCACTCACTTACATCTACGGCGTCGGCAAGACCCGTGCAGCAGAGACCGTCGAGGCCACCGGCATCTCGCCGGAGACCCGCGTGAAGGACCTCACGGACGACCAGCTGGTCGCACTGCGTGACTACATCGAGGGCAACTTCCAGGTGGAGGGCGACCTCCGCCGCGAGGTCGCCGCCGACATCCGCCGCAAGGTCGAGATCGGGTCCTACCAGGGCCTGCGCCACCGCCGCGGCCTGCCGGTCCGCGGTCAGCACACGCAGACCAACGCCCGCACCCGCAAGGGTCCGAAGAAGACCGTCGCAGGCAAGAAGAAGTAGTTCGGCGCGCCGAGGATCCCTGAGGGTCCCCCGCCGATCCGACCAACTCGAGTCACGGAGAAGATATGCCCCCCAAGAACCGCGCAGCGGCCCGCAAGCCGCGCCGCAAGGCCAGCAAGAACATCACGCAGGGTCAGGCCCACATCAAGTCGACCTTCAACAACACCATCGTCTCGATCACCGACTCCACCGGTGCGGTGATCTCCTGGGCGACCTCCGGCGAGGTCGGGTTCAAGGGCTCCCGCAAGTCCACCCCCTACGCCGCGCAGATGGCCGCCGAGCAGGCCGCCAAGCGGTCGCAGGAGCACGGCCTGAAGAAGGTCGACGTGTTCGTCAAGGGCCCGGGCTCCGGGCGCGAGACTGCGATCCGCTCGCTGCAGGCCGCCGGCCTCGAGGTCGGCTCCATCCAGGACGTCACGCCGAGCGCGCACAACGGCTGCCGCCCGCCGAAGCGTCGTCGCGTCTGAGCGACCTTCTACAGACAGCGCCTCCGCCGCGGCCTGCGGGCCGCGGCGGGGTGAGAGCATCATCATCAGTGAGAATGCGTCATATAGCGGATGCACTCTGAAAGGAATCATCAGTGCTCATTGCACAGCGCCCCACGCTGACCGAAGAAGTCGTCGCAGATGACCGTTCGCGCTTCGTCATCGAGCCCCTGGAGCCGGGCTTCGGCTACACCCTGGGCAACTCGCTGCGTCGCACGCTGCTCTCCTCCATCCCGGGGGCGGCGGTGACGAGCGTCCGCATCGACGGCGTGCTGCACGAGTTCAGCACCGTCGCCGGTGTCAAGGAGGACGTCACCGAGCTGGTGCTGAACATCAAGCAGCTCTCGGTCTCCTCGGAGCACGACGAGCCGGTCGTGGCCTACCTCCGCAAGGAGGGGCCCGGCCAGGTGACCGCCGCGGACATCACCCCGCCGGCCGGCGTCGAGATCCACAATCCGGACCTGCACCTCGCCACGCTGAACGAGGAAGGCCGGATGGACATCGAGTTCACCGTCGAGCGCGGTCGCGGCTATGTGTCCGCGGAGCAGAACAAGGCGGCCGACGCCGAGATCGGCCGGATCTCGGTGGACTCCATCTACTCGCCGGTGCTGAAGGTCAGCTTCAAGGTCGAGGCGACGCGCGTCGAGCAGCGCACCGACTTCGACAAGCTGATCGTCGACGTCGAGACCAAGCCGTCGGTCGCCCCGCGGGACGCGCTGGCCTCGGCCGGCACCACGCTGGTGGAGCTGTTCTCGCTGGCCCGTGAGCTCAACGTCGCCGCCGAGGGCATCGAGATCGGCCCGTCGCCGACCGACGCCGCCCTGGCGCAGGACATGGCCCTGCCGATCGAGGACCTGGAGCTCACAGTGCGCTCCTACAACTGCCTCAAGCGCGAGGGCATCCACACCGTCGGCGAGCTGGTGGCCCGCTCCGAGGCCGATCTGATGGACATCCGCAACTTCGGTGCGAAGTCCATCGACGAGGTCAAGGACAAGCTGACCGAGCTCGGCCTGTCGCTGAAGGACTCTCCGGCCGGGTTCGACCCGACGGCGGCCCGCTTCCAGGAGGCGGGCGACGAGGAGCCCTCCGTCGACGAGCAGCTGTAAGTTCGGCGACGACCACATCATTCTGCGCGCCGGCCGCGCCGAGCTGAGCTCTCGGGGCGTCCGGAGCCCCATCCAAGGAGAACGAGACCATGCCTACCCCCACCAAGGGACCGCGCCTGGGCGGGAGCCCGACGCATGAGAAGCAGATGCTGGCGAACCTGTCCGCGAACCTGATCGAGCACCGCTCGATCACCACGACGCTGACCAAGGCCAAGCGGCTGCGCCCCTATGCCGAGCGGCTGATCACCATCGCCAAGAAGGGCGACCTGCACGCTCGTCGTCAGGTGGTCAGCAAGATCAGCGCACGCAACTCCACCAACCAGGCGGTGGTGCACGAGCTGTTCACCGTGATCGCCCCGGCGATGGAGAACCGCCACGGCGGCTACACCCGCATCACCAAGATCGGCAACCGCAAGGGCGACAACGCCCCGATGGCCGTCATCGAGCTCGTCATGGAGCCGGTGTCCCCGAAGCAGGCCGTGGTCCAGGAAGCCGAGCAGGCCGCCGCCACCGCGCCCGCCGAGGAGGCTCCGGCCGAGGGCGTCGAGCAGCCGGCGGAGGAGACCGAGGCCCCCGAGGTCGAGGCCGCCGAGTCGTCGGAGCAGACTGAGCAGTCCGAGGGCGAGGAGTCCGAGGAGACCTCCGAGGAGAAGTGATCCTCGCCTGATCCTCGGCCGCCGCCGGTCCGCCGGCGGCGTCGCCGCACTGAGGCCCCCGACCCACGATGGGTCGGGGGCCTCAGTGCGTCCGGAGCCGTGAACCGGGCCGGGGGAGTGCTCGATAGGCTGGAGGCCATGTCCTCCGCCGCAGACCCCAGTGCCCCGCAGGAGAACGAGACGCCGGTCCGCGTCCGTCTCGACCTCGCCTACGACGGCGCGGCCTACCACGGCTGGGCCGCCCAGCCGGGGCTGCGCACCGTCAGGGGGTGCTGCGCGAGGGGCTGGCCACCCTCATCCGACGCGAGGTGCCGGTCGTCGTCGCCGGGCGCACCGACAGCGGCGTCCATGCCCGCGGTCAGGTGGTGCACTTCGACCTCAGCCTGGAGGAATGGGCCGGACTCTCCCGCGGGCGGGACATCGCTCCGCAGGATGCGCTGCTGCGCCGGATCGCCGGAGTGCTGGCCCGTCAGGAGGGCGCCGTCGTCGTCCGTGCCGCCCGCGCCGTCCCGCAGGCCTTCGACGCGCGCTTCTCGGCGCTCAGCCGCAGCTACAGCTACCGGATCGTCGACGACGACGCGCATCGCGATCCGCTGGGCCGCGGGCACACCGCCTGGCACCGCCGGGCGCTGGACGCGACGCTGATGGACGCCGAGGCCGCCATGGTCACCGGACTGCACGACTTCGCCAGCTTCTGCCGGCCGCGGGAGACGGGCACCACGATCCGCGAGCTGCAGGACTTCCGGATCCGCCGCGGCGCCGACGGCGTGATCACCGCCGAGCTGACCGCCGACGCGTTCTGCCACCACATGGTCCGCGCACTGGTCGGCGCCTGCCTGGAGGTGGGGGAGGGGCGCCGCGCGCCCGGATGGCTGGCCGAGCGGCTGGGCCGGGGCAGCTGGGACGCCGAGGTCCGCCTGGCCCCGCCGCACGGCCTGGTGCTGGAGGCGGTGAGCTACCCGCCCGACGACCAGCTGGCCGCCCGCGCCGATCGGACGCGGGCGCTGCGCGGGGCGCCGTCGCCCGACGACGCGTCAGGTCAGGGGTGATTTTCCTCACGGTCCGCCATCGGGGTGCGGAGCCTCTCGTCCGGTGTGTGCCGCGCCATCCCGGGGATCCGGCGGTGACCTGGCCCACGAGGCGCGCGTCATGCGCCGGAGGCGCGCGTGGCGCGAAGCACGTCTGAGGCGCATACTCGTGCGGGTGCTCTCACGAAGAGCGACGACCGACGGTCTCGTCGCCGGATCCCCTCCCGGCGTCGGGGCCTCTTCCGTTCGACATCCCGCAACCTGAAGGAACCACGACCAGAATGAGCATCAACTCCCGCTCTCAGGACCTCGCGGCCACCTCCGTGGCCTGGGTCGTGCTGGTGGCCGCGTTCGGCGGCTTCCTCTTCGGCTTCGACACCGCCGTCATCAACGGCGCCGTCTCGGCCATCCAATCCGCCTTCGGCCTCTCCGACTGGCTGATCGGCTTCGCCGTCTCCTCCGCCCTGCTCGGCTGCATGGTCGGTGCCTGGGTCGGCGGCTCGCTCTCCGACCGGCTCGGCCGCGTCGGGGCGATGCTGATCGCCGCGTCGGCCTTCTTCGTCTCCGCGATCGGCTCCGGCCTCGCCGTCGGTCCGGTGGACCTCATCGCCTGGCGCCTGCTCGGCGGCGTCGGCGTGGGCATGGCCTCGGTGATCGCCCCGGCCTACATCGCTGAGGTCGCCCCGACCAACCTCCGCGGCCGGCTCGGCTCGCTGTGGCAGCTGGCCATCGTGGTCGGCATCTTCGCCGCGGCGGTCTCCAACGCCTTCGTGGCCAACCTCGCCGGCGGCTCCGACGCCGAGCTGTGGCTGGGCATGGACGCCTGGCGGTGGATGTTCGTCATCGAGGCCGCCCCGGCGCTGATCTACGGCCTGCTGGCCACCTCCATCCCGGAGTCCCCGCGCTACCTGGTCTCCCGCGGCGACGACCGCCGCGCGGCCCAGGTGCTGCGGGAGGTCGTCGGCCTCTCCGAGGAGTCTCAGGTCCGCGAGAAGATCGCCGAGATCTCCCGGACCATCAACCACGAGTCCCGGCAGAAGATCCGCGACCTCGTCGTCGGTGGAAAGATCATGCCGATCCTCTGGGTCGGCCTCGGCCTGGCGATCTTCCAGCAGTTCGTCGGCATCAACGTGATCTTCTACTACTCCAACACCCTGTGGCAGGCGGTGGGCCTCACCGAGGACCAGTCCTTCCTGATCCAGGTGATCACCACGTCGGTGAACATCCTCGCCACGGTGATCGGCATCCTGATCGTCGACAAGGTCGGCCGGCGGATGCCGCTGGCGGTGGGCTCGGCCGGCATGGCCGTCGGCCTGGGCATGATGGCGGTGGCCTTCAGCCAGGCGGTCACCGTCGACGGCGAGCTCGAGCTGCCCGGCGCCTGGGGCATGATCGCGCTGGTCTCGGCCAACGTCTTCGTGCTCTTCTTCGGCGCGACCTGGGGCCCGTTCATGTGGGTGCTGCTGGGCGAGATGTTCCCCAACCGCATCCGCGCGATCGCCCTGGGCGTCTCGGCGGCGGCCAACTGGCTGGCGAACTTCGTCATCTCGACGATCTTCCCGGCCATGGCCGACCTCTCGCTGGTCTTCGCCTACGGCTTCTACGCGGTCTCGGCGGTGCTCTCGCTGATCTTCGTGATCAAGTGGGTGCCGGAGACCAAGGGCCGCGAGCTCGAGGACATGTCCGAGGGGGCCTACGAGCGGGCGCACTGACCCGTTCCAGCCTGATCCCACGACGGCTCCGGAGCTCCGGTCCGAACTCCCCGGTCCCGACCGGAGTTCCGGCCGGAGCTCCGGAGCCGTCGTCGTTCGGGCGGAGCCGTCGACGACGGGCTTCCGGGCGCCGTGCTCAGCCGTCGATGACCGCGGCGAGCTCGTCCAGGAATCCGGCGAAGTCCTCGCCGCGGCGGATGATCCGCGTGACGCTGTCGCGTTCGCTGAAGACCTCCACGAGCTGTTCGAAGACCGTCTGGAAGGCCTCGCGCTCCTCCTCGCTGAACGCCGTCAGCGCGACCACCTGGACCCGGGAGTCGCCCCAGGGCAGCGAGCCGTCGGCGATCCCGATGGAGATCGCGGTCCGCGAGGCGCTCATCCGCAGCGCATGCGGCACCGCCAGCGTCTCGGTGAAGGCGGTGGAGGAGAGCCGCTCGCGCTCGACGGTGTTCTCCACGTACTGCTGGTCGATGACCTCGCGGGCGATCAGCGGCTCGGCCAGCGCGCGGATCGCCTCCTCCTCGTCGCGGGCGACGAGCGGGCGGATGAAGGCGTCCTCGCTCAGATACCGCGACAGCTCCGCGCGCAGCCGGGCCAGGCGCAGGCTTCGCCGACGTCGGGCCGCCGCCGCGGAGATCCGCCCCAGATCTCCCTCGGAGAGGAACGGCGGCAGCCGCACGGTCCGTTCGTCGGGCTGCGGCGGCTCGATGGTGGTCAGCACCAGATCGGTGTCCACCGCCTCCCAGTCCGGGTCCACCCCGGTGAGCACCTCGGTGACCTCGATGGAGGGTCCCAGCGAGCGGGCGATGCGCGAATGCAGCAGCTCGTGCAGCTCGTAGTAGCCGGGGCAGACGATCGTCGCGGTCAGCACCGTCTCGGCCTGCCGGCTGCGCTCCAGGCGTCCGCCGACGTGCATGGCGATATAGGCGATCTCGTCGTCGTGGATGGTCACCTCCAGCTGCTCGCCGACGTCGCTGGCGATGGAGACCGCGACCTGGAAGACCATCGGGAAGTCGGCCTTCAACGATCGGGTCAGCGGGTTCCGCGACGGCGCGTGCTCGCGGGCGCGGAGCACCAGGTTCTGCACGTGCAGGGTCAGCCGGCGGATGAAGTCCTCGTGGGCGATGTCGACCAGATAACCGTGCGCCGCGCGGGTCACCGCCGTGCGCACCGCCTCCTCGACCGCCGGATCCAGACGCACGCGTTCCTCGGCCGCGCCGCCCGGGGCGACGACGCGGGTGAGCACCAGCGAGGTCAGGTGCTGCAGATCGCCGGATCCCATGGCGACGTCGAAGTGCCGGATGCACAGCGTGTCCAGCACCTCGGCGAGCCGCCGCTGGTCCTCGTCGGGCTCGCCGCGGGTGGTCTCCAGCGCCCGGCCGCGCGAGACGCGGTCGGCGGCGATGGCGATGTGCAGCGCGACGTCGGCGGCGGCGAACTCGTTGACGTAGTAGCCCAGCGCGGCCAGCTCTGTGCCCAGGGCCTGGGTGAAGGGACCGAAGGCCCGGTCGTCGACCGTCTCCAGTCCGGCGGCCCGGCGCAGCACGCCGACGTCGAAGGTGCCCTCCTCCATCTCGTCGTGGGCCAGTCGGGAGACCAGCCGACGGCGGGAGAGCTCGTCGCCGTCGAGCCGGACCACGGAGCCGCTGCGGCGCAGACGCAGCGCCGTGTCCTCGAGCAGACTGCGGATGCGGGCGAGGTCGGCCTCGACGGTGGCGTCGCTGACGTGGTGCCGCTCGGCGGCGACGAAGACGTCGAGGCCCTGATCGGCGTCGAGCAGCTCGCGCACCAGCCGGTGCAGCCGGTCGCGCGGACTGGCGCGCGGCCCGCCGCGCAGCGTGGCCAGCACGGCGCGGTCGGCGCGGTAGCCGGCCGGCCCGGACTCCACGGCCTCGCCCTGGCCGGCGTGCGCGGCGCGGGCGTTGATCCGGGCGATGTAGGAGCGCACGCTGCGCGGCGTCACCCCGAGCCGGTCGGCCAGTGCGGCGGCGGTGATCCAGCCGTCGCCGTGCAGCAGGATGCTGATCAGCTTCTCTCGGCGCTGGCCGGTCATGCGCTCCACTCCACGGCCTCCACCCTACCGCCCGCGCCGCCGGTCGTTCCGGGGCCGGCAGATGCGCGGGTGACCGCACGGTGAGCGGCAGATGGACGAGGGATCACGCGCATGTGGCCCGCAGTTTTCCGCCCCCGGGGAAACTGTCCTGGTTGTGACCCAGATCGCCGGGGCGGAGAATCTGAGAGGAAGAGGAGGAGTGAGCGATCGATGGAGATCCTGGTGGTCTGCGGCGCCGGTGCGTCCAGCACGTTCGTCGCCCAGCGCATCCGCCGCGGCGCGGAGGCCGAGGGCCTGGATCTCCGCGCGTCCGCCGGCACCGAGGCGATGCTGCCCGGAGCCGTCGACGCCGTCGACGTCGTCCTCCTGGGGCCGCAGCTGACGGCCCGCGCCCCGGAGATCCGCCGCTGCGCCGCGCTCGTCGGCGCCGCCGTGGCAGTGCTGCCGGAGAGCGTCTTCCGCGATCCCGACGGGACGGCCGCCCTCGAGCTGGCCCGCCGGGAGCTCGCCGCCGTCCGGGCGGGCGCCGACACCGCCGACATCGCTGACGCCGATCACTCTGCTCAGGAGGATCCCCGTGATCATCCGCACCCATGACTCCCGGGCGCCGCGCCCCGCCGCGCGCGCCGAGGCGACCGCGATCCCGACGACGGCGGAGGTGGTCCGCTGATGGCGCGCCTGGAGGGCATCGGCGTCGGACAGGGCGTCGCGCACGGGCCGGTGGCCCGGATGGCGCCGGCTCCCGAGGCGCCCGCCGAGGACCAGTCCACGCTCACCGCCGAGCAGGAGACCGCCCGGGTCGAGGAGGCCGTCGCCGCCGTCGCCGAGGATCTGAAGGCCCGCGGCGAGGCCGCCGGCGGCTCCGCCCGCGACGTGCTGCAGGCCCAGGCCATGATGGCCAAGGACCCCACGCTGAAGAAGGCCGCGACCGCCCGCCTGGAGAAGGGGCTGACCGGCGAGTTCGCCGTCCACGACGCCTTCGCCGAGTTCCGCGCCACACTGGAGGGCATGGGCGGCTACATGGCTGAGCGCGCCGCCGACCTCGCCGACGTCTCGCAGCGGGTCATCGCCCGGCTGCGCGGACTGCCGGCTCCGGGCGTGCCGGCCCCGGGCCGCCCGTTCGTCCTCGTCGCCGAGGACCTCGCCCCGGCCGACACCGCGCTGCTGGACATGGACCAGGTGCTCGCCGTGGTGACCGTCCAGGGCGGGCCGACCTCGCACACCGCGATCCTCGCCCGCGAGAAGGCGATCACCGCCGTCGTGGGCGCGGTCGAGGCCGACCAGCTGCGCGACGGCGAGACGGTCATCGTCGACGCCGCCGACTCGGCGGTGCTCACCGAGGTCACCGACGAGCAGCTCGACGACGCCCAGCGCCGCATCGACGAGCGCGCCGCCGCCGTCGCGGCACCGGTGACCCCCGGGGCGCTCGCCGACGGCACCGAGGTCCCGCTGCTGGCCAACCTCGGATCGCCCGACGGCGCGGCCGAGGCCGTCGAGCTCGGCGCCGAGGGCGTGGGACTCTTCCGCACCGAGTTCCTCTTCCTCTCCGCCGACGAGGCGCCCGACGTCGCGACCCAGCGGGAGTCCTACCGGCGGCTGCTGGAGGCCTTCGCCGGCAGGAAGGTCGTCGTCCGGGCGCTCGACGCCGGGGCGGACAAGCCGCTGCCGTTCCTCACCGAGGAGGAGGAGAATCCAGCGCTGGGCCGCCGCGGGCTGCGTGCGCTGCTGGCGCACGAGCAGATCCTGCGCGACCAGCTCACCGCGCTGGCCGAGGCCGAGGCGGAGACTGAGGCCGACGTCTGGGTGATGGCGCCGATGGTCTCCACCGTCGCCGAGGCCGAGCAGTTCGTCGCGATCGCCCACGAGCACGGTCTGCGCACTGCCGGGGTGATGGTCGAGGTGCCGTCCTCGGCGTTGGTGGCCGAGCCCATCCTGCGGCACGCGGACTTCGCCTCGATCGGGACCAACGACCTGACCCAGTACACGATGGCCGCCGACCGGCTGCTCGGATCCGTCGCCGACCTGCAGGACCCGTGGCACCCGGCGGTGCTCCGGCTGGTCGGCGAGGTCGGCTCGGCCGGAGCGGCCACCGACTCGCCGGTGGGCGTCTGCGGCGAGGCCGCCGCCGACCCGCTGCTGGCCGTGGTGCTCGTCGGGCTCGGCGCGACCAGCCTGTCGATGGCCCCGGCCGCGCTCGCCGACGTCCGCCTGGAGCTGGGCCGACGCACCCGTGAGACCGCAGTCGCCGCCGCCCGGGCTGCGCTGGTGGCCGAGGACGCCGCCGGCGCCCGCGCCGCGGCCCATCAGGTCGCCCGCGAGGCCGCGCAGGGCTGATCCTGCTCGGTCGCGCCCTCGGGGCGGGGAGTCCGTTCCTCCCCGCTCCGCCGGCGTCCTGTCCCGCCCCGGGCAGGACCGACGCCGCTCCCACCCACCACCTCTGACTCGCACTGACACGAAAGGTCGACGATGACCACGACGACGACCGAACGCGGCTCGGCCCTGGGAGGGCTGCGCGTCGGCATCCAGAAACTCGGCTCCTTCCTCTCGGGCATGATCATGCCCATCATCCCCGCGCTCATCGCCTGGGGCATCGTCACCGCCGTGGTGGTGAACGTCGATGAGTTCACCGACGGCTGGGGACCCATCGACGCCTTCTCGACGATCGTCGGCCCGATGATCCACTACCTGCTGCCCATCCTCATCGCGGTGCAGGGCGGCAGGATGATCCACGAGATGCGCGGGGCGGTCGTCGGCGCGACGGCCACCTTCGGCGTCATCGTCGGATCCGACCACCTGATCGACCTGGTCAATGCCGCGCAGCCGGAGGGTGCCGACGACATCGGGCAGATCCACATGTTCATCGGCGCGATGATCATGGGCCCGCTGGCCGCCTGGCTCATGAAGACGCTCGACGGCGCCCTCGAGGGGCGTATCAGGGCCGGCTTCGAGATGCTGGTCAACATGTTCTCGGCCGGCGTCCTCGGCTTCGTGATGGCCGTCGTCGGCTTCTTCGGGCTGGCCCCGATCATCAACTGGATCATGGACGTGCTCGGCGCGGCCGTCGGCTACCTGGTCGACACCGGCCTGCTGCCGCTGACCTCGCTCATCATCGAGCCGGCCAAGGTCTTCTTCCTCAACAACGCCATCAACCACGGCGTCCTGACCCCGCTGGGCATCGATGCATCCTCCGGGGAGGCCGGCAAGTCCATCCTCTTCCTGCTCGAGGCCAACCCCGGTCCCGGCCTCGGCGTGCTGCTGGCCTTCTCCTTCTTCGGCGTCGGCGCCGCTCGGGCCACCGCCCCCGGTGCGGCCCTGATCCAGTTCGTCGGCGGCATCCACGAGGTCTACTTCCCCTACGTGCTGATGAAGCCGGCCCTTCTGCTCGCCGTCATCGGCGGCGGCGCCACCGGCGTGGCGACCAACGCCCTCTTCGACTCGGGCCTGCGTGCTCCGGCCGCGCCCGGCTCGATCATCGCCGTCCTGATCCAGACGGCCTCGGACAGCTACGTCGGCGTCGTGCTGTCGGTCATCCTCTCGGCCGCGGTCAGCTTCGCGATCGCCGCGCTGATCCTGCTCGCCGGCCGGAAGAAGGACCTGGCGAGCGAGGACGCCTTCTCCTCGGCGGTGGCGAAGACCGAATCCGCCAAGGGCAAGTCCTCGGCCGCGCTCTCGGGCCTCGCCGCGCAGGCCTCCGGCGGGACCGTCGTCGCGCAGAAGAAGATCGAGCGGATCATCTTCGCCTGCGACGCCGGCATGGGCTCCTCCGCCATGGGAGCCTCGGTGCTGCGCACCAAGATCAAGGACGCCGGCATCGAGGGCGTCTCGGTGACCAACAAGGCGGTGTCCGCCCTGCCGGGCGACACCGACCTGGTCATCACCCAGCAGCGGCTCACCGACCGGGCCAAGGGTCAGGAGCCCGAGGCCGTCCACGTCTCGGTGGACAGCTTCATGGACGCGCCCGAGTACGACGAGGTCGTCGAGATGGTCCGGCAGTCCGCGCAGGAGGGCGGCACCGAGCCGGCTGGTGCGAGTCCGGCCGATGAGGCGGAGCAGTCCGAGCCGGCTCAGGACGCCGGCGCGTCCGCCGGGGCCCCGGCCCAGGACGACGCCGGCGAGGTCCTCACCCTCGACCGGGTGCGCATCCACTCCGGCTCGGCCACCCAGCAGGAGGCGATGGCCGAGGCCGCCGACGTCCTGGTCTCCGCCGGTGCGGTCACCGAGGACTACCTGGCGGCGATGCAGGCCCGCGAGGAGACCGTCTCGACCTTCATGGGCAATGAACTGGCCATCCCGCACGGCACCGGCGACGCGAAGGACGCGGTCAAGGCCTCGGCCCTGTCCGTGGCCCGCTACGACGGCGGCGTCGACTGGGGAGGCCAGCAGGCGACCTTCGTCATCGGCATCGCCGGCGTCGGGGACGAGCACCTGCAGATCCTCTCGCGGATCGCGAAGCTCTTCTCCAAGACCGAGACCGTCGAGCAGCTGAAGGCCGCGACCACCGAGCGGGAGCTGCACGAGCTGCTCTCGTCGATCGAGCAGAGCTGAGGAGCGCGATCATGACTGATGCGACTGACACCATGCCCGTGCCGGCGGACACCGGGAACGCCCCGGCCTCCGGCACGGCGGTGCACTTCGGCGCCGGCAACATCGGACGCGGCTTCGTCGGGATGCTGCTCCACGAGGGCGGCTACGAGGTCGTCTTCTCCGACGTCGCCGCCGGGCTGGTCGACGCGCTGGCCGGGGCGGGCTCCTACACCGTCCACGAGGTCGGCGACGGAGGCGTGGACCGCGAGGTCTCCGGATTCCGCGCGGTGAACTCCGCGCAGGACCCGGAGGCCGTCGCGGAGGAGCTCGCCGTCGCCGCCGTGGCGACCACCGCCGTCGGCCCGACGGTGCTGCGCTTCATCGCCCCGCATCTGGTGGAGGGGCTGCGTCGGCGCGACGCCTCGGCGGAGCCGCTGCAGATCATGGCCTGCGAGAACGCCATCGGCGCCACGGACACGCTGCGCGAGCACATGGTGACCGCGGCGGCCGAGGCCGGCGCGGACTGGGAGGAGCTCGCGGCGAAGGCCGTCTTCGCCAATACCGCCGTCGATCGCATCGTGCCCGTCCAGCCCGACGGCGCCGGGCTGGACGTCACGGTCGAGCCGTTCTACGAGTGGGCCATCGAGCGCGGGCCCTTCGGCGAACGGCCGCCGCAGCTGCCCGGTGCGCACTTCGTCGAGGCGCTGGGCCCCTACATCGAGCGCAAGCTGTTCACGGTGAACACCGGCCACGCGGCGGCGGCGTACCTGGGTGCGCGCGCGGGTCTCGGCACGGTGGCCGAGGCGCTGGCCGACGCGCGGGTCGCCGCCGGCGTCGCCGCGGCGCTGCAGGAGACCTCGGCGGTGCTGCAGGCCGAGCACGGCTTCAGCGAGGCCGAGCTGGCCGACTACCGCGCCACCATCCTGCGGCGCTTCGCCAACCCCGGTCTGCCGGACACCGTCGGCCGCGTCGGTCGCCAGCCGCTGCGCAAGCTCTCCCGGCACGAGCGGCTCATCGGCCCGGCGGCCGCGGCCGCCGAGCGCGGGCTGTCGGTCGACGGGCTGCTCGCCGTCGTCGACGCCGCACTGGCCTTCCGCGACGCCGACGACGAGCAGGCCGCGGAGCTGGCGCGGATGCTCGCCGAGCTGACGTCGGCGGAGCTGGTCGCCCGGATCACCGGGCTGGAGGCCGAGCATCCGCTGGCGCCGCGGGTGCAGGAGCTGATGGCCCGCCACCGGGGCTGACGACCATCCCTTGGATGACTCCGTGGGAGATGTGGGAAAGTGCGCGTATTCCCACATCTCCCACGGAGTCATCCCGAGGAGGGGCGGAGCGGGGCGCAGGGCATTCTTTGCCCCGCCCGGTCCGAACGGCTATACTCTATTCCTGTTGTGCGTGTCCACCCCCGCGGGGACTCGTGTCGAGGCGGCTCAGTTGCATGGCCGGATGCCTCCACGAGCGGCAGGGGAAACCACGGGCCCGGCATCTTCTCGGTCCTCACCCGAGAAGCCGGACGGCGCACTCGCGAAGAAACAGTCGCCGACGCGCGGTGTCTCTCACACCATCGGGCGTCCGGCGAGCTGAACCGTAGAACACCGACCGAAGGCATCATCACCGTGCGTACGTACACCCCCAAGCCTGGCGACGCCGACGCCCAGTGGCACATCATCGACGCCACTGACGTCGTGCTGGGTCGTCTCGCCAGCCAGACCGCCGCCCTGCTGCGCGGCAAGCACAAGCCGACCTTCGTCCCCCACCAGGACATGGGCGATCACGTCATCATCATCAACGCCGACAAGGTCGCCGTCACCGGGGACAAGGCCTCCAAGAAGACCTACTGGCGGCACTCCGGCTTCCCGGGCGGCATCCGTTCGGCGAACTTCGAGCAGATGATGGAGCGCCACCCCACCCGCGCGGTCGAGCAGGCCGTCAAGGGCATGGTGCCCCACAACAAGCTCGGCGCGACTCAGCTGAAGAAGCTGCACGTCTACGCCGGCTCGGAGCACCCGCATGCGGCGCAGAAGCCGAAGCCGTACGAGATCTCCCAGGTCGCTCAGTAGTCCTGGCCACCCGATCACGAAACATTTTCAAGGAGAACCGTGGCTCAGAACACTGAAGAGCTGAACGAAGCCGAGGGTCTGTCGCAGTACACCTCGGAGTCCACCGGCCCCGCCGCCGAGGAGACCGCCGGCGAGACCGAGCGCGCCCCGCTGACCATCGGCGGCGCCGCCGTCGGCCGTCGCAAGCGGGCTCGCGCCCGCGTCCGCCTGGTGCCCGGCACCGGCCAGTGGACCATCAACGGCCGCAGCCTGGAGGACTACTTCCCGAACAAGCTGCACCAGCAGGAGGTCAACGACCCCTTCACCCTGCTGGGTCTCGAGGGCGCCTACGACGTCATCGCCCGCATCGACGGCGGCGGCCCCTCCGGCCAGTCCGGCGCGATGCGCCTGGGCGTGGCCCGCGCGCTCAACGAGATCGACCGGGACCACAATCGTCCGGCGCTGAAGAAGGCCGGCTTCCTGTCCCGCGACGACCGCGCCGTCGAGCGCAAGAAGGCCGGTCTCAAGAAGGCCCGCAAGGCCCCGCAGTACTCCAAGCGCTGATCATCGCATCCTCCACACGGCTTCGCCGTGCGGATCGACGAAGGCCCCGAGGACTCCGGTCCTCGGGGCCTTCGTGCGTCTGCCGGGAAGAGGAGCCGCACGGCGAGTCGTTGCCGGCTCGGCGATCCCGCCGCCTCGCCGCCCCCGCGCCGTGCGCGGCGCCGGCCCTCGGTCGGAGCTAGACTTGATCTCCATGGCACGACTCTTCGGAACCGACGGAGTGCGCGGGGTGGCCAACGAGCTGCTCACCGCCGAGCTCACCCTCAGACTCTCCCAGGCGGCGGCCGCGGTCCTCGGCGCCGACGTCCCCGAGGGGCGCCGCCCGCTCGCCGTCGTCGCCCGCGACCCGCGCATCAGCGGCGACTATCTCGCCGCCGCCGTCGAGGCCGGACTGGCCAGCTCCGGAGTGGACGTCCACGACGCCGGCGTGCTGCCGACTCCGGCCGCCGCCTTCCTGGTCGCCGACATCGACGCCGATTTCGGCGTGATGATCTCGGCGTCCCACAATCCGGCCGAGGACAACGGCATCAAGTTCCTCGCCCGCGGCGGGCAGAAGCTCGACGACGCCGCAGAGATGGCCATCGAGGAGCACATGGCGCAGGACCCGCCGCGGCCCACCGGCGGCGACGTCGGCCGCGTGCGGCGATTCGCCGACGCCGAGGACCGCTACCTGGTCCATCTGCTCGGCGCTCTGGACGGCACCCGGCTCGACGGACTGAAGATCGTGCTGGACTGCGCGCACGGCGCCGCCAGCGGCTGCTCGCCGCAGGTCTTCACCGACGCGGGCGCGGAGGTCGTGGTGATCGGCGCCGATCCCGACGGCCTCAACATCAACGACGGCTTCGGCTCGACCCATCTGGAGAACCTCCAGGAGGCGGTGGTCAGCCACGGCGCGGACCTGGGCATCGCCCACGACGGCGACGCCGACCGCTGCCTGGCGGTGGACCACGCCGGCGCCGTGGTCGACGGCGACGAGATCATGGGCATCCTGGCCGCCAAGCTGAAGGCGGAGGGCCGGCTGGCCGACGACACGCTCGTCGTCACGGTGATGAGCAACCTGGGCCTGAAGCTCGGCATGCAGGCTGCCGGAGTGCAGATCGTCGAGGCCGCCGTCGGCGACCGCTACGTGCTGGAGGCCATGCGCGCCGGCGGGTACTCGCTCGGCGGAGAACAGTCCGGGCACCTGATCCTCTCCGAGCACGCCACCACCGGCGACGGAGTGCTCACCGGTCTGCAGCTGGCCGCCCGCGTCGCCTCCACCGGGTCGTCCCTGCGCGAGCTCGCCGATGCGGCGATGACCCGCCTGCCGCAGGTGCTGGTCAACGTCAAAGACGTGGACAAGGCTCGGGTGAAGTCCCACGATGTGGTCCAGAGCGCCGTCGCCGATGTCGAGGGCCGACTCGGCGAGGCCGGCCGCGTGCTGCTGCGTCCCTCGGGGACCGAACCGGTGGTCCGCGTGATGGTCGAGGCCACCACTGCGGAGATCGCCCGTGCCGAGTCAGAGTCGCTGGCCGAGGTGGTGCGCGCCGAGCTCGCGCTCTGAGGCGTCAGGACCGGTCGCCGGAGGCTCCTGAGGCGTCGGCGTCGGTGGTGCCGGCGTCGCGCTGCTCGGCGAGCAGGTCGCGGATCTCATGGAGCACCTGGAGATTCGGGTCCGCATCCGCCGTGTCGTCCGCGGCCGCGAGGCCCAGTCGTCGCTCGCGCGCCTCGCGGTATCTGGTCATCGGCAGCACCACGGCGACGTAGACGGCCGCGGCGACCAGCAGGAAGTTCACCAGCGCCGTCAGCAGCATCCCGAACTGCAGCAGGTTGCCGTCGATCTCGACGACGGCGAACTCGTCGAAGCTCGGCGAGCCCACGAGCGCCGAGATCAGCGGCATCAGCACGTGCTCGACGAGGGCCGTGACCACGGTGCCGAAGGCGGCTCCGATGATGACGGCGACTGCGAGGTCGACGACGTTCCCCTTCATGATGAAATCTCTGAATCCGGTGAGCATCCTCCGATGCTAGCCGCCGAGCAGCGCCCGCGGGCCCCGGAACCACGGCACAGCCCCCGTCGCCATACCTGCCGGGGACTCGTCGGTCGGGTCGATGCACCGGTCCGGCGCCATGGCCTACGCTCGATCCATGGTCGCCCGCGTCGCCCTCCCTGCCCACACCTCCTCGACTCGACCCGTCTCCGTGCCGGCGGCGTGCGCGGGTCTGCTCGCCGGGCTCCTGGTGCTGAGCTCCTGTGCGGCGGCTCCGGAGGGCGGCTCGGGGGAGGGGGCGTCGGATGCGGCGCCGTCGTCGAGCTCGCCGTCGGATCAGGACTCGAGCCCGTCCTCCTCGGGCGGAGCCTCGTCGGCGCCGGCCTCGGACTCTGCCTCGAGCCCCGAGTCGGGGCAGGCCGCGGAGCAGTTCACGCTCTTCGCCGCCGGGGACGTGCTGCCCCACGGCAACGTCCTGGCCACGGCGCAGGACGGCGACGACGGTGACGACGGTGACGACGGATACGACTTCACCCCGATGATGGCCGGCATGGAGGACTGGGTCTCCGGCGCGGATCTGGCGCTCTGCGGCATGGAGGCCCCGGTGGCCCCGCGGGGTCAGGAGCCGATCGGCTACCCGGTCTTCGGCGCCCCGGCCTCCCTGGTCGCCGACCTCGCCGACCTCGGCTTCGACGGCTGCAGCACGGCCACGAACCACTCCATGGACCAGGGGATCGCCGGGCTCGAGCGCACGCTGGAGGTCTTCGACGAGCAGGGGCTGGGCCATGCGGGCACGGCCCGCAGCGCCGAGGAGGCCGGGGCTCCGCAGATCTACACGCTCGAACGCGGCGGGCAGGAGGTCACTGTGGCGCATCTCTCCGCCACGCGCCTCCGCAACGGGGCCCATGAGCTGCCTGAGGGGCGCGGCTGGGCGCTCGACGAGTCCTCGCCCGAGGAGCTGACCGCCCGCGCCCGAGCCGCCCGCGAGGCCGGGGCCGACATCGTCCTCGCCTCGGTGCACTGGGGCCGGGAGTACACCGACAGCCCGACGGCGGCGCAGCGCTCCTACGGCGAGGCGCTGGCCGCCGGCGGCGAGATCGACGTCGTGCTGGGCAGCCACTCGCACACGCCGCAGCCGATCGAGGTCCTCGACGGCGGTCCCGACGGCGAGGGCATGCAGACCGTCTGGTCGATGGGGAACTTCCTGACCAATCAGGACGAGGAGTGCTGCGTGCAGGCGACGGCCACCGGCGCGGCGGTGCTGACGACGATCTCCGTGCCCGAGGACGGCGATCCGCAGGTCACCGCCATGGACTGGACCCCGGTGACTGTGGATCGCGGCCCCGATGATGAGGGATCGCATCGGGGCATCTGGCCGCTGGACGAGCTCGTCGCCGACGGCGTCCCGGAGCAGCTGCAGCTCAGCGAGGAGCGGGTGCGCACCCGACTGGACGGCATCGTCGAGGTGATGGGCGAGCGGCGCCACCGCACCGCCCCGCCCGAGCCGACCGGGCCGGAGCCCGTGGTCGAGCCGCGCTCCTGAGCTGCGGGGTCGCGAGGCGGGCCCGGGCGAGGACGCCGGCGATGATGCCCTTCGTGCAGGGGCCGTCGGGGGCGGTCCGAGCCGCTCAGCCCTCGGCGTCGGGGTACTCGGCCGCGGCCGGCTCGCCCCAGTACTCCTCCAGCGTCACGCCGGCCCTCTGCACCGCCCGGGCGGTCTCGACGCCGACGTAGCGAAGGTGCCAGGGCTCGTAGGAGTAGCCGGTGATGTCGGCGTCGCCCTCCGGGTAGCGGATGACGAAGCCGTGCTCGGCGGCATGCTCGGCGACCCACCGCCCCTCCGCCGTGTCGCCGAAGCAGCCCTGCAGCTGGCAGTCATGGTTCGAGGTGACGTCGACGGCCAGGCCGGTCTGGTGCTCCGAGTAGCCCGGCCGCGCGGTGTACTCGTCGGCGACCTCGCGGCCCGAGGCCTCCAGTCGCTGATCGTACAGCGCCTTCTGGTGGCTGTAGGTGCGGTATGCGGTGGTCACCTGCAACGTGTGGCCCTGCTGCTCCGCGGCGGCGAAGAGCTCCTCCAGCGCGTCGGCGGCCTGCGGCCGCATCTCCTGGCCGGCGTAGACCATCTCGACGTCCAGGACGCGGACCTCGGGCTCATAGTCCTGCGGCTGCAGGGGGTTGCGCCGGTTGACCAGCACATGCTTCGACTCCGGATTCCGCGAGGCCGAGCTCACGGCGTCCTCGGCGGCGTCCTCGGCGGCGTCCTCGTCGGCGTCCGCGTCGTCCCCGTCCGCGCTCGCCGACGCCGAGGAGGATCCGGACGGTGAGTCTCCGGCGGAGCCGCTCGCCGCGGACCCGGAGGATGCCGTGGACGAGGAGGCTCCGGAGGAACCGTCGGAGGGCCCATCCGAGGCCGTCCCGGAGTCGGCGGCCGGATCCGGCGAGGCGTCGACCCCGCCGGCGACCAGCCGCCAGGCGCCGAGGCCCAGCGCGGCCGCCAGCACGAGGGCCAGCAGGGTCACCGCCAGGCGACGGCGGGCGCGGACGGCGGGCGAGGGTGATGCGGCCACAGCGGCCTCCGGGTCGACGAACAGGGTGCAGCAGGCCCCAGGCTAGACCATGGGGCCGAGGCCGGGCGCGCGCCTCAGACGGTGCGCCTCATACCTTGCGCAGCAGCACCCTCGAGACCGAGTGGTCGCGGCTCTTGCTCATCACCAGCCGCGCCCGGGAGCGGGTCGGCTGGATGTTCTCGCGCAGGTTGGGTCCGTTGATGCGGTTCCAGATGTCGGTGGCCCGCTGCACGGCCTCGTCGTCGGAGAGGTAGGAGTACTGGTGGAAGTAGCTCTCCGGGTTCGCGAAGGCCCCGTGGCGCCACCGCATGAAACGGTCCACGTACCACTGCTCGATGTGCTCGGGGTTGGCGTCCACGTAGATCGAGAAGTCGAAGAAGTCGCTGAGCGCCAGCCCGGTGGTCCCGTCGGCGCGGACCCGGGCCGGCTGCAGGACATTGAGCCCCTCGACGATCAGCACGTCGGGGCTGCGGATGACGACCTCGCGGTCCGGGACGATGTCGTAGTGCAGATGCGAGTACCAGGGGGCGCGGACCTCGGGCTTGCCGGACTTGACCTCCGAGACCATGCGCAGCAGCTTCCGTCGGTCATAGGCCTCTGGGAAGCCCTTGCGCTCCATCAGCCCGCGTCGGCGCAGCTCGGCGTTGGGGTGCAGGAAGCCGTCGGTGGTGACCAGCTCCACCCGCGGCGTCGACGGCCAGCGGCGCAGCAGCTCCTGCAGCACGCGGGCAGTGGTGGACTTGCCGACGGCGACCGAGCCGGCCACGCCGATGACGAAGGGCGTCCGCCGGGTGGTCCCGCCGAGGAAGTCGTTGGTGGCCGCGCGCAGATGGGCCGCCGACTCGACGTAGATGGACAGCAGGCGGCTGAGCGGCAGATAGACCTGGGCGACCTCCTCGAGCGAGAGGTGCTCGCCGATGCCGCGGAGCCGGTCGACGTCGTCCTGGTTCAGCGGCTGCTCCAGCCGGTGGGCCAGCCGGGCCCAGTCGCGGCGGGCCAGCTCGACGAACGGACTGTAGTGCTCGGAGCCGCCGGGCGCCGGAGAGCCGGCCCAGGGGGCGGTGCCGGCGACCTCCGCGGGGAGCGGTCCCGTGGGGTGCGGCTCGCTGGGGATCGGCGCCGCGGGGCGCGGATCGTCGTTCGGGTGCGAAGACACGGGAACACGATACGCTATGAGGCATGTGTGGAATCGTCGGCTACATCGGCCGCCCCGAGAAGACTGCTGACCATGCGGCGCTCGACGTCCTGCTCGAAGGGCTGCGCCGATTGGAGTACCGAGGATACGACTCGGCGGGCGTCGCGACCGTCTCCGACGGCAGCGTGGAGACCCGCAAGAAGGCCGGCAAGCTCGTCAATCTGGAGGGCGAGATCGCGGCCAGCCCGGTCGCGGAGTCCCTGGTCGGCATCGGCCACACCCGCTGGGCCACCCACGGCGGGCCGAACGACCAGAACGCCCACCCCCACCTGGGCGACGACGGCAAGCTCGCCGTCATCCACAACGGCATCATCGAGAACTTCGCCGAGCTGAAGGCCGGCCTGGCCGCCGACGGCATCAGCTTCACCTCGCAGACCGACACCGAGGTCGCCGCCCAGCTCATCGGCACGCACTTCGCCGGCGACGCCGCCGGGGACCTGACTGAGGCGATGCGCCTGGCCTGCGGCCGGCTCGAGGGCGCCTTCACCCTGCTCGCCGTCCACGCCGACCAGCCCGACCGCGTCGTCGCCGCCCGCCGCAACTCGCCGCTGGTGGTCGGCCTGGGCGAGGGCGAGAACTTCCTCGGCTCCGACGTCTCGGGATTCATCGACTTCACCCGCGAGGCCGTGGAGCTCGCGCAGGACCAGATCGTGACGATCACCAGCGAGGAGCTGCAGATCATCGGCTTCGACGGCCGGCCCGCCGAGGGTCGGCGCTTCACCGTCGACTGGGACGCCGCGGCCGCCGAGAAGGGCGGCTACGACACCTTCATGGAGAAGGAGATCAACGAGCAGCCCAAGGCGGTGGAGGACACCCTGCTGGGCCGCACCGACGCCGACGGCCGGCTGGTCCTGGACGAGATGCGCATCGAGGCCGAGGACCTGAAGACCGTGCAGAAGATCATCGTGCTGGCCTGCGGCACCGCCGCCTACGCCGGCACGGTGGCCAAGTACGCCATCGAGCACTGGACCCGGGTGCCGGTGGAGGTCGAGCTCGCCCACGAGTTCCGCTACCGCGACCCGATCATCGACGAGACGACGCTGGTCGTCTCCATCTCACAGTCCGGCGAGACCATGGACACCCTCATGGCCGTGCGCTACGCCAAGGAGCAGGGGGCCAAGACGCTGGCCATCTGCAACACCAACGGCTCGACCATCCCGCGCGAGTCCGACGCGGTGCTCTACCTGCACGCCGGCCCGGAGATCGCGGTGGCCTCCACCAAGGCCTTCCTGGCGATGATCGCCGCCTCCTACCTGCTGGGCCTGTATCTGGCGCAGCTGCGCGGCCAGCTCTTCCAGGGCCAGATCACCGACATCCTCGCCGACCTGCACAAGATCCCCGGCAAGATCCAGGAGATCCTGGACACCTCGGGGCAGGTCAAGCAGCTCGCCCAGGACATGGCCGAGACCCCGTCGGTGCTGTTCCTGGGCCGTCACGTCGGCTACCCGGTGGCGATGGAGGGCGCGCTGAAGCTCAAGGAGCTGGCCTACATCCACGCCGAGGGCTTCGCCGCCGGCGAGCTGAAGCATGGACCCATCGCGCTGATCGACGACGGTCAGCCGGTCTTCGTCGTCGTCCCGTCGCCGCGGGGCCGCGACTCGCTGCACTCCAAGGTGGTCTCCAACATCCAGGAGGTCCGCGCCCGCGGGGCGAAGACGATCACCGTCGCCGAAGACGGCGACGCGGCGGTCGAGGACTTCTCCGAGGCGGTCTTCCGGGTGCCCGAGACCCAGCCGCTGCTGATGCCGCTGCTGACCACCGTGCCGCTGCAGATCTTCGCCTGCGCGCTGGCCACGGAGAAGGGCTACGACGTCGATCAGCCGCGCAACCTGGCCAAGTCCGTCACCGTCGAGTGATCGGCCCGCGGCCCGCCTGCGGGCCGTGTGCCGAAGCCCGGGCGTCGCCGTGCGGGAGCGGATGTCGGGTGAGCGCGCCCGACGACCATGTCGAGGGAGGATCGCACGTGATCATCGGGATCGGCGTCGACGTCGTCGAGGTCAGCCGCTTCGGCGGCCAGCTGGACCGCGCGCCCGGGCTGCGCGAGAGACTGTTCACCGACGCCGAGCGACGGCTGCCGGTGCGCTCGCTGGCCGCACGCTTCGCGGCCAAGGAGGCCGTGGCCAAGGCGCTGGGAGCCCCCGCGGGGATGTCCTGGCAGCACTGCGAGGTCGTCGTCGACGACTCCGGGGCGCCGCGCGTGGCCGTCACCGACACGGTGGGCGCCGTCGCCGAGCGGCGCGGCGTCGCACGCTGGCATCTGTCGCTGTCGCACGACGGCGACGTCGCGACCGCGATGGTGGTCGCCGAGGGGAGGAGCTGACCATGAGCATGCCGATGAGGCGCAGGCCCGCGACGCGCACGACGGCGTCGAGGCCGCGGCCGACGCCCGCTCCCGCGCCGACCGCGCCCGGCGGAGCGGCCGGTGGAGCCGGCGGGGAGCCCCGGCGCGCCGAGGTGC
>NZ_AFRW01000035.1 GCF_000220985.1 Nesterenkonia sp. F | reverse complement strand
CTGACCGAGACGCCCCGGATCGGCAGCTGCGCCGCGAGGCGACGCCGCTGGTGATGGCCAACGCCGACTCCTACCAGCAGGAGCACGACCCCTCGGCAGCCCGGGCCCGGATGCCCGCGGCCGCCTATCGGACTGCCCGCGAGGCTCTGGCGCACGGGCCGGTGCTCATCCAGGTCGGTCGTGCCGGCTTCATCCCGGCGGTGCTCTGCGAGCGCTGCCGCAGCCGCCAGGAGTGCCCGAGCTGCCACGGGCCGCTGACCATCCCCGCCCACCACGGGCAGTCCCGCACGCTGCGCTGCCGCTGGTGCGGGCTGCACCACCGGGACCACCGCTGCACCGTCTGCGGCCACGCGACCTTCCGCGCCGGATCGCGCGGAGCCGACCGCACCGCCCATGAGCTGGGCCGGGCCTTCGCCGGAGTGCCGGTGGTCTCCTCGACCGGCGACCACCCGGTGGAGACGGTCTCCGCGCAGGCCGCACTGGTGGTCTCCACCCCGGGCGTGGAGCCGGTGGCCGAGGACGGCTACGCCGCCGCGCTGCTGCTCGACGGCGACGCCCAGCTGACCCGCGAGGGCCTGGATGTCCCGCGTCGGATGCTGGCCCGCTGGTTCCGCGCGGCCTCGCTGGTGCGCCCGCGTCGGGAGGCTGAACGGGGAGAGGGGACCGTGGTGGTCACCGCCGGCGCCGAGGAGCTCACCACGGCCCTGGTGCGATGGGATCCGGTCGGCTGGGCGCGGCGCGAGCTGGCGCGCCGCCGCGAGCTGGGACTGCCGCCGGCGCGCCGGATGCTCTCGCTGACCGGCGAGGCCCAGGAGGCCGAGCAGCTGATCGGCCAGCTGCGGCTGCCCGAGGGGCTGGCCTGGATCGGCCCGGCCCCGGTCGACGAGGAGCGGCAGCGCTGGCTGCTGTTCTTCAGCTATGCCCAGGCCGAGGAGGTCGTCGGCGAGATCCGCCGGGTGCGCCGGACCCACAGCGCCCACCGCGAAGGCCGTGGGGTGCGGATCGCCGTCGACGACGTCGACGCGCTGCAGATCTGAGCGCCGGGCGCGTTCCGGAGGGCCGACCCTCGTCCCGGTGAGCGTCATGCTGCCCTGGTCTCCCTCGCGCTGAGGCAGAATGAGGGGCGGACGGAGAAGACCGCACCTCGTCACAGCCAGGAGCGACACCACGATGACGGATGCTCACGAGTCCCGCGCGCTGCGGGGCGCCGACGGGATCGTCGCGATGCTGCTGATCCTGCTCCTGGTGACAGGCCTCGTCTGGGCCCTGGGATTCCTGGGAGTGCTGGGCGTCCAGCTCGCCGGGCTTCCTGTGCCCGGATGGCTGGTCATCTCCGCGATTCCCGGACTGCTGATCAGCGTCGGGATGATCTGGCTCTCCGCACGCCAGATCCTCCGACGGCATCGGGCCTGATGTCACGCGGATGCCGGCCTCAGAACACTCCGGCGTCGAGGTCGGCGAGGAATCGGCCGATCGCCCGGGCCGCCGGGGCGGGCTTCTCGTAGTGGATCAGATGTCCGACGCCGCGCAGCACCTCCAGCCGCGCCTGCGGCAGCGCCTCGCGCAGCCGCCGTCGTCCTTGGGCGGTGCTGATCTGGTCGCGGGAGGCACCGATGAGCAGCACCGGCAGCTCCAGGCGCTCGGCGAACTCGAGCACCGTGTGCCGGCTGGAGGCCCGATAGGCCTCATCGACCGTGCGCCGGTCGGAGAAGCCGCTGAAGTGCCGCCGGTGCTGATCGCGGACGTAGGCGGCGATCCGGGCGTCGCTGCTGGTGAGCATCGTCAGGTTCGTCAGCTCGATGATGGGCCGGCAGCGCAGCAGCGTCAGCGCGGCCGGCTCGGGCAGGGCGCGGGCGCCGGCATAGAAGGCCTCCACGCCCAGCGCACCCGGCAGCAGCGACCCGGAGAAGATGTCGTCGCTGATCGGGCAGATCAGCACCAGTGCCGCCCAGCTGCGCGACGTGCGGGCCGCGTGGGCGGCGACCACCAGCGAGCCGAAGGAATGCCCGGCCAGCACGTCCTCGGCGCCCAGACCCAGCGCCGCGGCCAGCCCCTCGACGACCGCGGCGTAGGTCTCCAGACCGTGCTCGCGGCCGGGGACCGGCGCGGTCTCGCCGAAGCCGGGCAGATCCGGGACGAGCACCTCGTGGTCGGTCAGCGCATCGGCCAGCAGCATCATGCCGTGATGGTCGCCGCGGAAGCCGTGGATCAGCAGCAGGCTCCGACGAGCGGCGGACGCGTCGTCGGCGGGTCGAGAGGGGCCCGCATACCGCCAGAGGCGGACCGGATGGTCGCGCCCGTCGACGTCGACGGTCACCGTGGTCGGTTCGCCGGTCCGCGGCGGGGCGCCGGTCCAGGGGGTGCCGCCGTCGTCGGCGGCCTCGGGGGCTGGTGTCGCGGTGTGGTCGTCGATCACCGTCCCAGGCTAGCGCGGCGGGCGTGCCGACCGGGGCGCGACGGCCTCGGAGTCGGCACCGCGCCGTCGTGCGCGTCCCGTTAGACTGGGTCGGGTCGACGCGCGGCCCTCCCGCGCCGTCGGCCGCGGTCGTGACCTCGCGGCCGCCCGCCCCTGACCACGCCACTCGACCACGAGGTGCCCCACACGTGAGCAACGCGAGCGATTCCGCGGCGACGCCGGCCGCGCCGTCCGGCCAGCACGAGCAGCAGCCCGCCCAGTACGACGTCTCGGCGATCGAGGCCCGCTGGCTGCCGTACTGGGAGCGGGAGGGCACCTTCGTCGCCGCCGAGGACGACGAGCGCGAGCGCAAGTACGTGCTGGACATGTTCCCGTACCCCTCCGGCGACCTGCACATGGGCCATGCCGAGGCCTTCGCCATCGGCGACGTCCCGGCCCGCTACGCGCGGCTGCGCGGCTACAACGTGCTGCACCCGATCGGCTGGGACTCCTTCGGACTGCCGGCGGAGAACGCCGCGATCAAGAACGACGCGCACCCGGCCGAGTGGACCTACCGCAACATCGAGACGCAGGCGGCCTCCTTCAAGCGCTACGCGATCTCGGCGGACTGGACCCGCCGGCTGCACACCTCTGACGAGGCCTACTACCGCTGGACGCAGTGGCTGTTCCTGCAGTTCCATCAGCGCGGGCTGGCCTACCGGAAGGACTCGCCGGTCAACTGGTGCCCGAAGGACCAGACCGTGCTGGCCAACGAGCAGGTCGTCGACGGCGCCTGCGAGCGCTGCGGCACCGAGGTCACCAAGAAGTCGCTGAACCAGTGGTACTTCGCCATCACCGAGTACGCCGACAGGCTGCTCGACGACATGGACCAGCTCTCCGGCCGCTGGCCCGAGCGCGTGCTGGCCATGCAGCGCAACTGGATCGGCCGCTCCACCGGCGCCTCGGTGCGCTACACCATCGAGCCGGCCGCCGACGGCGCCGACGTCGACCCGGTGGAGGTCTTCACCACCCGGCCCGACACGCTCTACGGGGTGACCTTCATGGTGGTCGCGGCCGACGCCGAGCTGGCCGAGCAGCTGGTCACCGACGAGCACCGGGCCGAGCTGGACGCCTACCGCGAGCAGCTGGGCTCGGTCTCCGACATCGAGCGCCAGTCCGCCGAGCGCGAGCGCACCGGCGTCTTCCTCGGCCGGTACGCGATCCACCCGCTGACCGGCGAGCGGCTGCCCGTCTGGGCCTCGGACTACGTGCTGGCCGACTACGGCACCGGCGCGGTGATGGGCGTGCCCGCCCACGACCAGCGTGACCTGGAGTTCGCCCGGGCGATGGACCTCGCCGTCCGCGTCGTCGTCGACACCGGCGAACAGGACCCCGCCGAGACCGGCGTCGCGACCGCCGGCGAGGGCACGGCGATCAACTCTCCGGCCTGGGAGGGCGAGGACAAGACCGCCGCGATCGAGCGCGCCGTCGAGGTGCTGGCCGAGCAGCGCGTCGGCGAGGCGACGGTGAACTACCGGCTGCGCGACTGGCTGCTCTCCCGCCAGCGGTTCTGGGGCGCGCCGATCCCGATCGTCCACTGCCAGAGCTGCGGCGAGGTCCCGGTCCCGGAGGATCAGCTGCCGGTGCGGCTGCCCGACGACCTGCGCGGCGAGCAGCTCTCCCCGAAGGGCCGCAGCCCGCTGGCCGCCGCGGAGTCCTGGGTCCACACCAGCTGCCCGTCCTGCGGCGGCGCCGCCGAGCGGGACACCGACACCATGGACACCTTCGTCGACTCCTCCTGGTACTTCCTGCGCTTCCTCAGCCCGAACGATGACGCCCAGGTCTTCGACGCCGAGGCCGCGAAGCGCTGGATGCCGGTGGACCAGTACGTCGGCGGCGTCGAGCACGCGATCCTGCACCTGCTCTACGCGCGCTTCTTCACCAAGGTCATCCACGACCTCGGGCTGATCGACTTCGACGAGCCGTTCAGCGCGCTGATGAACCAGGGACAGGTGCTCAACGGCGGCAGGGCGATGAGCAAGTCGCTGGGCAACGGCGTGGACCTGGGCGAGCAGCTCGACGCCTACGGCGTCGACGCGGTGCGGCTGACGATGGTCTTCGCCTCCCCGCCGGAGGATGACGTCGACTGGGCCGACGTCTCGCCGTCGGGCTCGGCGAAGTTCCTGGCCCGGGCCTGGCGGCTGGCCCAGGACGTGACCAGCGAGGTCGGCGTCGATCCCGCCGACGGCGCGGCCGGGCTGCGCGCGTCGACGCATCGCACCGTCGCCGAGGTCGAGCAGCTGGTCGAGGTGCAGAAGTTCAACGTGGTCGTGGCTCGGCTGATGGAGCTGGTCAACGCGATCCGCAAGGAGATCGACGCCGGCGCGGGCGGGGCGGACCCGGCGGTGCGCGAGGCGACCGAGATCACCGCCCAGATCCTCTCGCTAGTGTCCCCGTACACCGCCGAGGACATGTGGGCGGCCCTGGGTCGCGAGCCCTCGGTGGCGAACTCCAGCTGGCCGGCCGTCGAGGAGTCGCTGCTGGTCGACGACACGGTCACCGCCGTGGTGCAGGTCAAGGGCAAGCTGCGCGACAAGCTCGAGGTCCCGGCCGACATCTCCGCCGCGGATCTGGAGGCCAGGGCCCTTGCGCTGCCGAAGATCCAGAAGTACGTCGAGGAGGGCGGCGGCGTCCGCAAGGTCATCGTCCGCGAGCCCAAGCTCGTCAACGTGGTGACCGGCTGATCGCCGGAGAGCCTGGCATGGACGTCGCGCAGCGGGCCGATCAGCGGATCGAGCAGCGTCTCGACTCCTGGGGCGCGGCCTGGCAGCGGCGGCTGCGCAGCTCCCGACGCGCGGCAGGGCTGCGCGCCGGGCTGCGCCGTCGTCGGCCGCGCGTCGCCGTGGTCACCGACTCCTCGGCGGCCCTGCCGATGCAGGAGCTCGGCCCGCTCGCCGAGGCGATCACCGTGGTGCCGATCCCGGTGATGATCGGCGAGCAGATCCATCCCGAAGCCGGCGAGGAGCTCGGCCGGGACCTGCCGCTGGCCCTGGCCCAGGGCACCCGCGTGGTGACCTCGCGCCCGTCCCCGGGGCGGCTGGCCGAGGCCTATGCGGATCTCTCCCGGCAGGGCGTCGAGCACGTCGTCTCCGTGCATCTCTCCTCTGCGCTGTCCGGCACCGTCGAGGCCGCCCGGCTGGCCGCGGAGCAGGTCGACGTCGCCGTCGAGGTCGTCGACTCCCGACAGACGGGGATGACGATGGGCCATGCGGTCCTCGAGGCGGCCCTGTGCGTGCTGCTGGGCGGCACGGCGGCTGAGGCCGCCGCGGCGGCCCGGACGACCGCAGAGGCGAGCACAGCGCTCTTCGTGGTGCCCAACCTGGAACAGCTGCGCCGCGGCGGACGGATCACCGCGCTGAGCGGGCTGCTCGGCACGCTGCTGTCGGTGCGGCCGCTGCTGGCCCTGCGCGACGGGGCGATCCAGCTCGAGGAGCGCCCGCGCAGCCTCGACCGTGCCGTGGAGCGGCTGACCGCCCGCGCCGTGGAGGAGGCGGCCGCCGGGACCCCGGTGCGGATCGCCGTCCATGGCTTCGGCAACGCCGAGCAGGCGCTGGCGCTGGCCGAGTCGCTGGACGAGCACTCCGCGGCGCCGGTGCCGGTGGTCGACGTCCCGCCCTCGCTGGCGGCGCATCTGGGCCTCGGCGTGCTGGGCGTCTGCCTGAGCCCTCTCGACGGGGCCGCCGCCTCGTCCGCCCCGACCCGCGAGACTCCTGCACAGGGCAGCTCCTCGGGCTGAGGACACGCCGGGGCATCCACAGGTGCGGCCGATCGGCTCGGCCCGGGCTCGCCGAGGCTCTAGCCTCGGCGGCATGGACAACCAGGGGCTCTTCGACGACGACCCCGTGCTGTCCCGACGGGAGCGGCTGCGCGCCCAGCGCGAGGCCGCTCATCGGGCGCCGACGCGCGTGGGTCTGCGTTTCACCGCCGCGGCGACGGTGGTGGTCGGGCTGCTGGTCTGGATCGTCGTGTCCTGGCTGATCAGCAGCCCCTCGGCCTCC
>NZ_AFRW01000036.1 GCF_000220985.1 Nesterenkonia sp. F | reverse complement strand
GGTGCGTGTGCGGGCGGGAGCCCGCCGCGCCCCGCATTCCACTCCCTCGTGACGCGGAAGGTTGACCGAGCCACATGGCCAGAAGCACACCGGCGACGCGGGCACGCGCCGCTCTGATCGGACTGCTGGTGCTCGTCCTCGGAATGGGCGGTCTGCTCACCTACGGCGCGACCCAGGGCAAGGCGCAGTGGGCGCCGCTGCTGGCCCTGGACCTCTCGGGCGGCACGCAGATGGTGCTCTCGCCCCATACCGAGGGCGATGAGCAGCTCGACGACGAGCAGCTCGAGCAGGCGGTGGAGATCATCCGTCAGCGCGTCGACGGCAGCGGCGTCTCCGAGGCCGAGATCGCCACGCAGGGCGACCAGAACGTCGTGGTCAGCATGCCCGGGAGCCCGGACGCGGAGACGCGCGAGCTCATCCAGGCCTCGGCCGACATGCAGTTCCGGCCGGTGCTGCAGACGGGGACGGATCCCGAGTACATGCAGCAGCTGCTCGACGAGGACGACGAGGACGACAGCGTCCTCACGGATGAGCAGCGGGCCAGCCTCGAGGCGCAGGTCGCCCAGGCCGGCGACTCGGAGGAGGAGGCGCAGCCCTCGGACTTCGAGGAGCCCGACGCCGAGCCGGAGAACGCCTCGGACCCGAACTGGATCACTCCGCAGCTGGCCGCCCGCTTCGAGAACCACTCGTGCTCCCGCGACCTCAGCGTCGAGGAGCGCACCGAGATCGCCGACGACGAGCCCCTGATCAGCTGCGACCCGAAGACCGGACGCACCTACCTGCTCGGCCCGCTGGAGGTCTCCGGCACGCACCTGGACGACGCGGGCTTCGGGATGGAACGCGGCCCGCAGGGCGACACCACCGGCGGCTGGGCGGTCAACCTCAGCTTCGACGACACCGGCGCCGAGCAGTTCCACCAGGTCACCCAGCGGCTCACCGCGCTGGAGGGGGCGCGCAACCAGTTCGCCATCGTCCTCGACGGCCAGGTGGTCTCCGCCCCCGGCTCGAATGCGGTGATCACCGACGGCAATGCCGAGATCACCGGCAGCTTCACCGAGGACGAGGCACGCGGCCTCTCCGAGCAGCTGCGCTACGGCTCTCTGCCGATCAGCTTCTCCATCGAGTCCGAGCAGCAGATCTCGGCCACCCTCGGCGCCGACCAGCTGCGCTACGGGCTGATCGCGGGCATCATCGGTCTGGTGCTGGTGGCCGGCTATGCGCTGGTCCAGTATCGGGCCCTGGGTCTGGTCACCATCTCCTCGCTCGTGGTCGCCGGCGTGCTGACCTGGTGGGCGATCGCACTGCTGGGCTGGAGCGACGGCTACCGGCTCTCGCTGGCCGGCATCTCCGGACTGATCGTCTCGATCGGTCTGACCGCCGACTCGTTCATCGTCTATTTCGAACGCATCAAGGACGAACTGCGCGAAGGACGTTCGCTGGCCGGCTCGGTGGAGTCCGGCTGGGCGCGCGCCCGGCGGACGATCCTGGCCTCGAAGGCGGTCAACCTCATCGCCGCCGTCGTGCTCTATCTGGTGGCGGTGGGCAACGTCCGCGGCTTCGCCTTCACGCTCGGCCTGACCGCGCTGATCGACGTCATCCTGGTGTTCCTCTTCACCCACCCGCTGATGCAGCTGCTGGCCCGACGACGCTTCTTCGCGTCCGGGCGCCGCTTCTCCGGGCTCTCCGAGGACGAGCTCGGGGTCGAGGTGCTCTACCGCGGCGCGGGCCGCTTCCGCAGCACGCCGCGCACCCCGACGGCGGCGGAGCCGGCCTCGGCGGCCACGCCGGAGGCCGAGCCCGCTCCGGTGCCGGTCGGCGCTCCGGCGGGTGCGGCGGGCCCCGAGGGGGAGTCGGCCGCCGCCGACCCGGAGTCCGGAGGGGACCCGGCCGGGGATCGCTCCGGCGGGCCGGCGGCTCCGAGGGATCCGGCGCGTGAGGAGACGGGGACGTCCGCCGAGGCCCCCGACGAGACGGCCGCCGAGGCCCCCGACGAGACGGCCGCCGAGTCTCAGGCCGAGGAGGTCGAGGCCGTCGAGGAGACCGAGGACGAGGTGGACTGGTCCTCGCTGACCATCGCCGAACGGCGGCGACTGCGCCGCAGACGAGCCGGACGGTCGCGGACCGCCGGCGAGGACGAGGAGGAGCGCTGATGGCCGCGCGATTCGCCACTGTCGGCAACGAGCTCTACACCGGGCAACGGTCCCATCCGTTCATCCAGCGGTCGCGGCTGTGGTTCCTGCTCGCCGCGCTGCTGGTGCTCGCCTCGGCGACGGTGCCGCTGGCCCGCGGCGGCTTCAACCTCGGCATCGAGTTCACCGGCGGCTCGGAATTCACCATCTCCGACACCGCGAACACCGACGTCGCCCCCGGCGAGGAGGCGATGGACGAGGTGACCGACGAGGAGGCCGTGGTCACCAACATCGCCCCGGGGACGATCCAGGTGCGCACCGGCGAGCTGGACGAGGAACAGACTCTGCAGGCCGCAGACGCGCTGCAGGAGGCGTACTCGGTGGGCTCGGACCAGGTGACCTCCACCTACATCGGGCCGGTCTGGGGCGAGCACATCTCCGAGCAGATGCTGCTGGGCCTGGCGATCTTCCTCATCATGGTCACCCTCTACATGGCGTTGTACTTCCGGACCTGGAAGATGTCGGTGGCCGCGATCATCGGCCTGGGCTTCGTGGTCGCCACGACTGCCGGCATCTACGCGGCCACCGACTTCGAGGTCACCCCGAGCGCGATCATCGGCTTCCTGACCATCCTGTCCTACGCGCTGTACGACACCATGGTCGTCTTCGACAAGGTCAGAGAGAACGTCCGCGGGCTCTTCGACCAGAAGGACCAGACCTTCGCCGAACGGGTGAACCTGGCGGTGAACCAGACCCTGGTCCGCTCGCTGAACACGTCGGTGGTCGGCATCCTGCCGGTGGGCTCGATCCTGTTCATCGGCGCCTGGCTGCTCGGCGCCGGCACGCTGCGCGACATCGCCCTGGCGCTCTTCGTCGGCATCATCGTCGGCACGATCGCCACGCTCTTCGTGCAGGCTCCGCTCTACGGCTGGATGCGCGGCCGGGACGCCGACGTCGTCGCCCACGCCCGCGAGGTGCTCCAGCTGCGCGAGGAGCGCGAGATCGGCCGAGTGACGTACTCGGGCACTCCGCTGGACGCCGACGGACGGGTGACCTCGTTCCCGCCGCTGCCGGAGCCCGAGCCCGATGAGGACGACGAGGAGCCGGAGCTGCAGATCGTCATCACTGGAGCCGAGGGCTTCGACGAGCCGCGCGGAGACGACGGCGAGCCGCCTGCGGAGGCCTCCGGGCCCTCCGTGCGCTGAGAGGCGCTGGTCAGGGGTACAATCGGCCACACGTGAGAAGACCAACCGGTCGGCCGGCGCCGCGGCTGCAGTCCCGTCGGGGCGCGGTCCCTCTCGTCGACCGGCCGCCGAGCCCCTGGAGTCCGTGGAGAGCAGGTACGCACTGGTGAACGACGACGGCGCCCGCCCTGCGCGCGCAGGAAACGCCGACCCGGTGACCGCGGCGAGTCCGCCCTCGCCGCCGGTGACCCGACGTGCGCGTGCGGTCGGCGTGGTGGACACCGACGGCGGAGAGCCGCTGCTGGAGCCGCTGCTGCGGGCGATGCGGGCCAACGACGGGCAGCAGGACGTCCCGCTGATCCGACGGGCGTTCGCCGTGGCCGACGAGCGGCATCGCGACCAGAAGCGCAAGAGCGGCGACCCCTACATCACTCACCCCGTGGCGGTGGCGACGATCCTGGCCGAGCTGGGGCTGACCGGCTCGACGCTGGCCGCGGCGCTGCTCCACGACACGGTCGAGGACACCGACTACAGCCTCGAGCAGCTCACCGCGGACTTCGGCGACGAGATCGCGCTGCTGGTCGACGGGGTGACGAAGCTGGACAAGTTGAAGTTCGGCGACGCCGCGCAGGCGGAGACGGTGCGCAAGATGGTCCTGGCGATGGCCAAGGACATCCGCGTGCTGATGATCAAGCTGGCCGACCGGCTGCACAATGCGCGCACCTGGCGGTATGTGCCGGCCGAGTCCAGCGCCCGCAAGGCCAAGGAGACGCTGGAGATCTTCTCCCCGCTGGCCCACCGGCTGGGGATGAACACCATCAAATGGGAGCTCGAGGATCTCTCCTTCGCCGCGCTGTATCCGAAGGTCTACGAGGAGATCGTGCGCCTGGTCGGAGACCGGACGCCGCAGCGCGAGAAGTTCCTCGGCCAGGTGCGATCGACGATCGCGGAGGACCTCGACGGCGCGAGCATCGCCGCGACGATCACCGGCCGCCCCAAGCACTACTACTCCATCTATCAGAAGATGATCGTGCGCGGGAAGGACTTCGACGACATCCACGATCTGATGGGCGTACGGGTGCTCGTCGACTCGGTGCGAGACTGCTACGGCGCGCTGGGCACGCTGCATGCGCGGTGGAACCCCCTGCCGGGGCGGTTCAAGGACTATATCGCGATGCCGAAGTTCAACATGTACCAGTCGCTGCACACCACGGTCATCGGTCCGCAGGGCAAGCCGGTCGAGATCCAGATCCGCACCTATGAGATGCACCGTCGCGCGGAGTACGGCGTGGCCGCGCATTGGAAGTACAAGCAGTCCGCCGGTGCCTCGCCGGCGGCCGGCGCGCCGGCGGCCGCCGGGGGACCCGCGCCGGAATCGGCGACGCAGCAGAGCCAGACCACCGCGGACATCGGATGGCTGCGCTCTCTGGTCGACTGGCAGTCGGAGACGACCGATCCTGACGAGTTCCTCGAGTCGCTGCGCTACGAGATCAATGCCAAAGAGGTCTTCGTCTACACGCCGAAGGGCGAAGTCATGGCGCTGCCGGCGGGGGCGACCCCGGTGGACTTCGCCTATGCGATCCACACCGACGTCGGTCACAAGACCATCGGTGCGCGCGTCAACGGCAAGCTGGTGCCGCTGAACTCCGAGCTGCAGCACGGCGACTGGGTGGAGATCTTCACCTCCAAGGCCGAGAGTGCCGGACCCAGCGCCGACTGGCAGCAGTTCGTCAAGAGCGCCCGGGCGCGCAACAAGATCCGCCAGTGGTTCTCCAAGGAGCGGCGCGAGGAGTCGATCGAGCGCGGCAAGGACGAACTGACCAAGGCGATCCGCAAGTCCAACCTGGCGCTGCAGAAGGTGATGAACCCGGACGTCCTCAAGGCCGTCGCGGAGGAGCTGCACTATCCCGACATCTCGGGTCTCTATGCGGGTGTGGGCGACAGCCACGTCTCCACGCAGAACGTCATCGAGCATCTGACCGCCCTCTTCGAGACGGAGGAGGACGAGTCCGAGGAGCACGACACCACCCCGATCACCCGTCCGATCACCCCGGCCTCGGAATACTCGGACGCCGGCGTGGTGGTCAAGGGGGCGGGCAACGTGATGGTCAAGCTCGCCCGGTGCTGCACTCCGGTGCCGCCCGACGAGATCGAGGGCTTCGTGACCCGCGGCCAGGGCGTGTCGGTGCATCGCTCCGACTGCCGCAACGTCGACCAGCTGCGCCAGGAGCCGGAACGTCTGGTCGAGGTCGAGTGGGCGCCGACGAAGTCCTCCGTGTTCCTGGTCGAGATCCAGGTCGAGGCGCTCGACCGTACCTCGCTGCTCTCCGACGTCACCCGGGTGCTGGCCGAGTCGCAGGTGAACATCCTCTCCGCGACGGTGCAGACCTCGCGGGACCGGGTGGCGATCTCTCGGTTCTCCTTCGAGATGGGCGACCCGCGGTATCTGAACCACGTGCTGAACTCGGTGCGCCGGATCGACGGCGTCTACGACGTGTACCGGACGGTGGGGAAGCGGCGCGAGGCGCACTGAGCCGCGGTCTCCGCGATGCGGGCCGCCCGTGTCGGGTCGTCTCGGCGCGAGCACACCCGGTCGAGGAGATGCTCGACGAGCTCCTCGACGGTCACCGAACCCTCCTCCGGGTCGAGCATGCGGCCGAGAAGATGGCGCCGCCGCGACCACGCCTCACCGGGGGTGTCCTCCAAGGCATCGGCGAGCAGCGCGGCGCGCTCCTGCGCCGGCGAGTCGAAGCTCAGCGGCGGCAGCGGCGGCATCTTGGGCCGATCGTCGAGGCTCCGACCTCCGCCCGAGGTGCCCACGCCGAGGAAGATGTCCCCGGCAGTGCGCAGCGGCGTGGTCACGGGGAGGCTGCGCACTTCCATCACGTCGTCGTCGGACAGGCCGACCTGATGGAACTGCCACGCCAGACCCGCGGACCGGCGGACGCGGTGGGCGGTGCGTGTCACCACGGTCAGCCGCGACGGCGCGGCCCCGCCGTGATGGACCCAGGCGGCGGCTT
>NZ_AFRW01000037.1 GCF_000220985.1 Nesterenkonia sp. F | reverse complement strand
CCTCGAGCCGGCCGCGGAGGAGCCGGCTCGAGAAGTCCGCGCCGCAGCCGGAGAAGGCTCCCGACGAAGCCGGCCGAGACCTCCGCGTCGGCGTCGCCGAGCGGATCCGGCGCTGAAGGCTACGTGACGCCGCTGGTCCGCCGCCTGGCCCGCAAGGAGGAGATCGACCTCTCCGAGGTCACCGGCACCGGCGTCGGCGGCCGCATCCGCAAGCAGGACGTCCTGGACGCGGTCGAGGCCCGCAAGGCGCAGACGGCCGCCGCGCCGGCAGCTTCGGCTCCCGCCCCCGCCGCGGCCCCGGAGGTCGCAGTGGACACCACCAAGCGCGGCACCACTGAGAAGGCGCCTCGCATCCGCCAGGTGATCGCCCAGCGGATGAACGAGTCCCTGGACGTCTCCGCACAGCTGACCCAGGTCCACGAGGTCGACATGACCCGCATCGTGAACCTGCGGAAGAAGGCCAAGGCATCCTTCCAGCAGCAGAACGGCGTCAACCTGACCTACCTGCCGTTCATCGCCGCTGCGGTCACCGAGGCGCTCAAGCAGCACCCCAAGCTCAACGCGGAGTACGACGAGGACAGTCAGCAGATCACCTACCACGATCGGGAGCACCTGGGGCTGGCCGTCGACACGGACAAGGGTCTGCTGGTGCCGGTCATCTCCGACGCCGGCGGACTGAACCTCGCCGGCCTGGCGCAGAAGATCTCCGACGTCGCCGAGCGGACCCGCAGCAACAAGATCGGCCCGGAGGAGCTCGCCGGCGGCACGTTCACCATCACCAACTTCGGTTCGGTGGGTGCGCTGTTCGACACGCCGATCATCAACCAGCCGCAGGTCGCGATCCTCGGCACCGGCGGCATTGTGAAGCGCCCGATGGTCGTCGAGGACGCCGACGGCAACGAGACCATCGGCATCCGCCACATGATGTACCTGTCGCTGACCTACGACCACCGACTGGTCGACGGCGCCGACGCCGGCCGCTTCGTCCAGACGCTGAAGTCCCGTCTCGAGGAGGGCGCCTTCGAGGCTCAGCTGGGTCTCTGAGGACTCGACGGCCCGGTTCGTCCGCGGCCGTCCCCATGGGCCAGGGCCTCGCTCCGGAGATGCTCCGGAGATGCTCCGGAGATGCTCCGGAGATGCTCCGGAGATGCTCCGGAGCGAGGCCCTGACCCATCTCCGGACCTCATGCGGTGCAGACCCTCTCCGCCCGCGCGAGACGTCGCCCCGCCGTTCGGCCGACGATCCCCGCCGGATCAGGCGGCCCCGCCTCCGGGGGTCGCCGCGGAGCGGGCGGCGTCGGGCAGTTCCCGGACCTCGTGCAGCTTCCACACCCCGTCCCGGCGGACCAGGGTCAGCCGCACCTGCTGGGAGAGCGGCTCGGGATCGTGGGGGCCGAGCCCCTCCTCGTCGACCCCGTCGCTCTGATCCGCCGGCACGAAGGCATCCGCCCGGACCTCGACCTCCACGGCCCGGCGCGTCTGCTCGCCGTCCTGGGCGGCGACCTCCTCGACGTCGCCGAGAGCCTCGATGCTCATCGGCTCCCCGGCGTAGACCAGATCCCGGTCGACCATGGTCGCGAGCAGCCGGCGCTCGGCCCTCGCGGCCGGTGACTCCGGCCAGGCATACGCCTCGACGGTCTCGCCCGGTCCTCCCGGTTCTCCCGCCGAGCCCGCGCCCCGGAGCGCAGAGGTGCGCAGCGCGGCCACGCCCTCCAGAGCCGCGACGACGTCGTCGTCGCGCAGCTGCCGCCGAGCCCGGTCCTGCGCCCCCTCCGCCTCCTGCGCCCCCTCCGCCTCCTGCGTGGCCTCGGCCGCCTCCTCGGAGACCTCTTCAGCCTCCGGCGACGTCGACGCGTCCTCTCCGGGATCGGTCGCTCCGCCGTCGGTCGTCTCCCCCGCCGTCGTTCCTGCCGGCGCGCCGGTGTTCGGCGGCGACGCCGCCCGCCAGGCGATGCCTCCGACGATCAGCGCCGCCGCCGCGGCGACCGCGACTCCAGCGCCGATCACGCGCCGGGAGCGCAGGCCGGAGACCGGTGCCGGATCATTTCCCGCCGCGTCGACGCGTCCTCGTGAGGCCCGGCCCTCCTCGTCGGGGACCTGCGGCACCAGCTGCTCGTCGACCACCACCGGCTGCGGCGCCGCGGCACGATGCAGCTCGGCGGCGAAGTCGGCGGCAGAGGGACGATCCTCGGGGGCCTCGGCCAGCGACGACTCGACGAGGCGGGCCACCGACCCGGGAGTCTGCGGTGCGGCGGCGGTGAGCGGCCCGCGGTCCTCGCTGACCGGAGGCTCCCCGGTCAGCGCGGTCCAGGCCGCGGCGCCCAGAGCATGGACGTCGGCTGCCGGCGACTGACCGGCGGTGAGCGCCTCGGCTCGGGCGGACGGTTCGGCGGCGACGACGATCGCGCGCCGTTCCGGTGCCAGCGTCTCGGTCATCCCCGCACTGGAGGGCAGGTGTCCGAGCAGCTGCGCGTCGCCGAGCTCCCCGAGCATGGGGCGGCCGTCGGCGGCGATCAGGATCGTCGCCGGGGTGATGTCGCCGTGCGCCACTCCTCGACGGTGCAGATGCGCGACGACCTGGGCCACGGGAGTCAGCACGGTGGAGACCTCGCCGACCGTCATCGTCCCCTGCACGGCCAGGACGCGGGAGAGCGGCACGGCCTGCTCCGCATCGGTCAGCAGTCCGGTGCCATGGCTGGTCTCGACATGCCCCCAGGTGCGGATCAGGTGCTGCGTCACCGCCCTCGGGGTCTCCTCGGTCGTCTCGCCGGCAGCCGGCCCCGCCTCGAGCTCCAGAACGTCGGCACCCTCCTCCTCGGCGGGACGCGGACCGGCCACCGCCGTGTCCAGCGCCCGGAGTTCCTCGTCCAGACGCGGCGAAGCGGACGCCGGGACGCCGGTCGCGGGGTTCACGCTCGTCGTGCCGGCGGCCAGCCGCAGCACCAGCCGTCGGGGCGGCCGGCCGCGCGCCGTCCACACCGGCCCGTGCCCTGATGCCGTTCCCGGCCGCGGGCTGCTGACGCCTGCTCCTCCGATCCCTCCCGCGGCGGACCGGTCACGGGGCGGGACCTCGCGACGGACCAGCCAGCTGGCCCCGCGCGGGCCGGCGTCCAGCAGAGACTCGACCACCAGTCCCGGGGCCCGCGGCGGATCGGAACGGCGGGCGGCCGCCGGCGCCGCCGCGTCCACCGGCGGCGCGCCTTCCCGACCCCGGTCCTGAGGGCGACCCGGTTCCACCGCGTCCGAGGTGTTGCTGCTCATGACGACCAGCCTGCCGCATCACGCTCCGCTCTGCAGGCCGTCTCCACAGGGCGGGTCCCCCATCGTCGTCGCGAGCGGGCTAGGCTGGGAGTCATGGAACTCGCCTTCCGACGCCTCGGACTCTCTCCCGATCTCGTGGACTACGGCGAGGCGCTGGACATCCAGCGCCGCCTGCACGCCGATGTGCTCGCCGGACACAGCCCGTCGACGGTGCTGCTGCTCGAGCACGCCGACGTCTACACTGCAGGGCGCCGCACCGCCGACGGCGATCGCCCCCGGGACGGCACGCCCGTGGTCGACGTCGACCGCGGCGGCGAGATCACCTGGCACGGCCGTGGACAGCTGGTCGGCTATCCGATCATCCAGCTGGCCGAGCGCGCGATGGTCAAGCAGTACGTCGCAGCTCTGGAGTCGATGCTCGTCCGCGTCCTCGACGAGCAGTTCGGCATCCCCGCGACCACGGTCGAGGGGCGCTCCGGCGTCTGGCTCACCGACGGTCCGCGCGACCGGAAGGTCGCCGCGATCGGGCTGCGGGTGCACAAGGGCGTCACGCTGCACGGCTTCGCCCTGAACTGCTCGAACGCCCTCGCGCCGTTCGAGAACATCGTCCCCTGCGGCATCAGCGATGCCGACACGACCACCATCGGCGCCGAGCTGGGTCGCACGGTGACCCCGGCCGACGTGATCGACCCGGTGGCCGAGGCGCTGGCCGAGGAGCTTCCCCAGTTCCTCCCGACCGACGCCGCCCCTCCCCGTCCGACAGAAGGAGCCCTGCAGTGACAGTCGCCCCCGAAGGCCGGCGCATGCTGCGCGTCGAGGCCCGCAATGCCGAGGTCCCCGTCGAGCGCAAGCCCGAGTGGATGCGCACCAAGGTGAAGATGGGCCCGGAGTTCGCCGCGATGAAGAAGCGCGTGGGCGAGAAGGGTCTGCACACCGTCTGCGAGGAGGCGGGCTGTCCCAACATCTTCGAGTGCTGGGAGGACCGCGAGGCGACCTTCCTGATCGGCGGCTCGGCCTGCACGCGGCGCTGCGACTTCTGCGAGATCGACACCGGCCGGCCGCAGGAGCTCGACACCGCCGAACCTCTGCAGGTCGCCGAGTCGGTGCGCGAGATGAACCTGCGCTATGCCACGGTCACCGGCGTCGCGCGCGACGACCTCGCCGACGAGGGCGTCTGGCTGTACGCCGAGACCATCCGGAAGATCCATGAGCTCAATCCCGGCACCGGCGTCGAGATCCTCATCCCGGACTTCTCCGGCAAGGAGGAGAACATCGCCGGGATCTGCGCCGCGAAGCCCGAGGTCTTCGCCCACAACGTGGAGACCGTGCCGCGCATCTTCCGGCGGATCCGCCCGGCGTTCCGCTACGAGCGCTCGCTGGACGTGCTCACCCAGGGCCGCGACCACGGCATGATCACCAAGTCCAACCTGATCCTCGGCATGGGCGAGACCCGCGAGGAGGTCTCCGAGGCGCTCCAGGATCTGCACGACGCCGGCTGCGACCTGCTGACCATCACCCAGTACCTGCGCCCCACCCCTCGGCACCTGCCCGTCGACCGCTGGGTGAAGCCCCAGGAGTTCCTGGACATCTCGCAGGAGGCGGAGGAGATCGGCTTCCTCGGGGTGATGTCCGGGCCGCTGGTGCGCTCCTCCTACCGGGCCGGCTCGCTGTGGGCGAAGGCCATGCAGAAGAAGGGCTGGGAGATCCCGCCGGAGCTGGCGCACATCGAGCCCTCCGGGACCACCAAGCAGGAGGCCGCCACGCTGGTCGCCGCCGGTCACTGACGCCCTCGTGCCGCGCCCGGGCGCCCTGCGGCCGACGACGGCGCCGGGCGGTCCGGTCGGCGCCGGGCCGGAGGCGGAGACCGCGGCAGTTCTCCGCTAGACTGGAGGGACTATGGCACCAGCTGACTCCCCCGAATCCCAGGTCTCCTCGCGCGCCGACGCCAAGGCCGAGCTCAAGAAGCTCCGGGCCCGGCAGAAGGCGGAGCAGAAGGAGAAGAAGGCCCGGAAGAAGTCCACGTCGTCGCAGAAGGAGGGCCTCTTCTCCCGTCTGAAGCAGGTCTTCTCGATGACGCGCGCCCACGACCCGAACATCGGGTGGTGGATGGCGCTGGCCTTCCTGGTCGCCTTCGGCGTCGTCGCCCTGGTGGTGGGCCTGCTGCTGAACACCCTCACCGGCGTCCTCGTCGGCCTGCCGGTCGGCGTACTCGCGGCGATGTTCGTGATGAACCGGCGCGCCGAACGGGCGGCCTTCGCCCGCATCGAGGGACGTCCCGGGGCGGCTGCGGCCGTGCTCGGCACCCTGCGCCGCGGCTGGGTGGTCACCGAGGAGCCGGTGGCGATGGACCAGAAGACCCAGGCGGCGGTGTTCCGCGCCGTGGGACGCCCCGGGCTGGTGCTCGTCACCGACGGCAGCACCCAGGCGGTGCGCAGGCTCGTGCAGAAGACCCGCAAGCGTTTCACCCCGATCCTCCGCGACACCGGGGTCCCCATCCATGTGATCGAGACCGGCGACGGCGACGGCCAGGTGCCGCTGCCGAAGCTGACCAAGGAGATGAAGAAGCTCGACAAGGCGCTGACCAAGCACGAGGTCAGCGCCCTGGAGAAGCGCCTGGCCGCTCTGCCGATCAGTCGGCCCCCGGTGCCGCACGGCGTCGACCCGTATCGCGTCCGGCCCGACCGCAAGGCCATGCGCGGCTGAACCTGCCGGGCACTGCGGCATCCGGCCCGGGAGGGCGCGCTCGATCGGCGCGGGCTCCCGGGCCGAGCTGCATCCGGCGGCCGCGGCACGACCGGCCCGCCGGCCGCCGCCCCGTGCTCCGGATCCATGCTAGGATGGTCTGCTGTCTGGCAGGCGCCGGATGTCCCCGCAGCGGATCGCCCCGGCGAACCGCTCATCGATCTCGCACCGCCCTCCTCCGATCCGTCGGGAGGATGTGTGCCGGTCCGGCGCCGCAGGTCGGCGAGCATTCGGCAGCTCGCGCTCTCCGGCAGGGATCCCGGAGGCCAGGAGGCCGTCCGTCACGGCGTCGTGCAGTCCGCTCCTGAAGAGGAGAACCTGGGCTGCCGCGTCGTGTGCCGCGGGCGGCGGATCAACACGATGCCGACGAACAGAAAGGCAACACAGACCATGCCCACCTCTCCCCTGCGCAGCCGCCGCACGGTGAAGGCGTCGCGCGCGCTCGGCGTCGCGCTGACTCCGAAGGCCCAGAAGTACCTGGACCGCCGTCCGTACGGCCCCGGCCAGCACGGCCGCACCCGTCGTCGCGCCGACTCCGACTACGCCGTCCGCCTGCGCGAGAAGCAGCGCCTCCGCGCCCAGTACGGCATCCGCGAGGTGCAGATGCTGCGGTACTACGAGGAGGCCAACCGGCGCGAGGGTCGGACCGGCGAGGTGCTCATCCAGCTGCTCGAGACTCGTCTCGACGCTCTGGTGCTGCGCTCCGGATTCGCCCGCACCATCGCCCAGGCCCGCCAGTTCGTGGTGCACCGTCACATCACCGTCAACGGCAAGCGCGTGGACCGTCCGTCCTTCCGCGTGAAGCCGGGCCAGACCATCCAGGTCCACGAGCGGTCCGAGAAGTTCGAGCCGTTCCAGGTCGCCGCCTCCGGCGCGCACCAGGACGTCCTGCCGGCCGTCCCGGGCTACCTGACGGTCGAGATCGACAAGCTGCAGGCCACCCTCTCCCGCCTCCCCGAGCGGTCGGAGGTCCCGGTGACCTGCGAAGAGCAGCTGGTCGTCGAGTACTACGCCCGCTGATCCCCCGTCGACCGGGGCCACCCGGTCCCGGATCGACCGGACGCCGGCCGAGACCCGTCGCGCACCGCCGTCGAGCGGTCCGCGGCGGGCTCTCGCCGTTCCGCGTCCAGGTCCAGGCGCCCGCGGCCGTCCGTGCCGCCGCCCCGACCCGCCCTCCGCCCTTCCGGGCATCGAGCCGCCCGGCCCGGGAGGCGGGCGCGGTGGTGCACGGGTAGACTTGGCCGGGCGCCGTGGGCGCGATGACCGCTTCGTCAGCAGGAGGACTCCAGGAACCCATGAAGACCGAGGACATCACCCGGACGTGGTACGACTACTTCGCCGCGCAGGGCCATGAGCGCGTCCCCTCGGCGTCGCTGATCTCGCCGGACCCGTCGGTGCTGTTCACCATCGCCGGCATGGTGCCCTTCATCCCCTACTTCCTGGGCACCGAGAAGCCGCCCTATGATCGCGCGGTCTCGGTGCAGAAGTGCATCCGCACCGCCGACATCGAGGAGGTCGGCAAGACCGCCCGGCACGGGACCTTCTTCCAGATGTGCGGGAACTTCTCCTTCGGCGACTACTTCAAGGAGACCGCCATCCCGATGGCCTGGGAGCTGCTGACCACCCCGCAGGAGGGCGACCCGGAGACCGGGCTGCGCGGCTTCGGCCTGGATCCCGAGCGCCTGTGGGTCACCGTCTACCTCGACGACGACGAGGCCCACGACATCTGGCGCGACGTCGTCGGCGTGCCCGAGGAGCGCATCCAGCGCTTCGGCGCCGAGGACAACTACTGGAACACCGGCCAGCCCGGCCCCGGCGGGCCCTGCTCGGAGATCTACTACGACCGCGGTCCGGCCTACGGCGCCGACGGCGGACCCGCCGCCGACGAGACCCGGTTCATCGAGATCTGGAACCTCGTCTTCATGGAGTACCGGCTCTCGGCGGTGCGCACCAAGGACGACTTCGACGTCGAGGGTCCGCTGCAGCACAAGAACATCGACACCGGCCTGGGCCTGGAGCGGCTGGCCATGGTGCTGCAGGGCGTGGAGAACATGTACGAGACCGACCAGGTCCGGCCGGTGCTCGACCGTGCGGCGGAGCTGGCCGGGGTCACCTACACCTCGACCGAGGACCCGGCGGACGAGAACCACTCCACCGATGTGCGGCTGCGCATGATCGCCGACCACGTGCGCAGCGCGCTGATGCTCATCAGCGACGGCGTGCGACCGTCGAACGAGGGCGGCGGCTTCGTCCTGCGCCGGCTCATCCGTCGGGTGATCCTGGGGATGCGGCTGCTCGGCGTCGAGGAGCCGGTCTTCGGCGAGCTCGTCCGCGTCTCCCGCGAGGCCATGCAGGGCGTCTACCCGGAGGTCGCGACCATCTTCGAGACCATCCGCACGGTCGCCGAGAAGGAGGAGCAGTCCTTCCTGCGCACCATCTCCGCCGGCACCGCGAAGCTCGAGTCGGCGGTCTCGACGGCGAAGTCCTCCGGCACCTCGCTCTCCGGGGCCGACGCCTTCGCCCTCCACGACACCTACGGATTCCCCATCGACCTCACCCTGGAGATGGCCGCCGAGGCCGGAGTCAGCGTCGACGAAGGACAGTTCCGCGAGCTGATGGCCGAGCAGCGCGAACGCGCCCGCGCCGACGCCAAGGGCAAGAAGTCCGGCCACGCCGACACCGCGCTCTACCAGCAGCTGCTGGCCGGCCGGCCCACACATTTCACCGGCTACACCGAACACACCACCGAATCCCGCGTCCGCGGCCTGCTGCTCGGCGGGGCCTCGGTGGACCGCGCCTCGGCGGGCCAGGACGTCGAGATCGTCCTCGACGCCACTCCGTTCTACGCCGAGGCCGGCGGCCAGGCCCCGGACTCCGGCCGGATCACCGGCGACGGCTTCGAGCTGCGGGTCACCGACGTCCAGTCCCCCATCGGCGGGCTGTCGGTCCACCGCGGCCGGGTCCTCTCCGGCGAGGTGCACGTCGGCGCCGAGGCACTGGGCTCCATCGACGTCCGCCGCCGCCAGGACGCCCAGAAGGCCCACTCCGCCACACACCTGATCCATGCGGCGCTGCACGACGTGCTGGGCCCCGAGGCCGTCCAGGCCGGCTCCTTCAACAAGGAGGGCTACCTGCGCTTCGACTTCACCGCCGACGAGGCGATGAGCGACGGCGCCCGCCAGGAGCTCGAGGAGATCACCAACCTCGCCATCCGCGACGACCACGAGGTCAACACCGAGGTGATGTCGCTGGACGAGGCCAAGGAACGCGGTGCGATGATGCTCTTCGGCGAGAAGTACGGCGACCAGGTCCGCGTGGTGGAGATGAACGGCCCGTGGTCCCGCGAGCTCTGCGGCGGCACCCATGTCTCCTCCACCGCGCAGATCGGCACGCTGGCGCTGCTCAACGAGGCCTCGGTCGGCTCGGGCAATCGTCGCGTAGAGGCGCTGGTCGGCATGGACGCCTTCCAGCACTTCGCCGCCGAGCGCACGCTGGTCAACCAGCTGACCGACATGCTCAAGGTCCCCTCCGACCAGGTCCCCGACCGCATCGCGGCGACCCTGCAGAAGCTCAAGGACACCGAGCGGGAGCTGGAGCGGCTGCGCGCCGAGCAGCTGCGCGCCCAGGCGGGACAGCTGGTCGAACGGGCCGTTGACGCCGACGGCATCGACGTCCTCGCCCACGACGCGGGCTCGGTCTCCTCCGCCGACGACCTGCGCCAGCTGGCCATGGACCTGCGCCAGCGCTTCGGCTCCCGGCCGGCGGTCATCGCCCTGGCCGGCCGGTCGAACGACCGCCCGCTCATCGTCGTCGCCACCACTGCCGAGGCCCGCGAGTCCGGCGTCGCCGCCGGCGCGCTGGTCAAAGAGGCCTGCGGCGTGCTCGGCGGCGGAGGCGGCGGCAAGCCGGACCTCGCCCAGGGCGGCGGCCAGGACGTCTCGACGATCCCCGAGGCGCTCGACGGCGTCGTGCGCTCGGTGCGGGCGCGGAGCTGACGGTGGCCGAGGAGTCGGGCGACGACGCGGCGGCCGGAGAGCCCGGGCGTGCCGGCGTGCGACTGGCCGTCGACGTCGGCGAGGCTCGCGTCGGGGTGGCCGCCTCGGACCCGGACGCGCTGGTCGCCACGCCGGTGATGACGCTGCGCCGGGATCCCCGCCGCGGCTCAGACCTGCGCATGCTCACCCGCATCGCCGCCGACCGCGACGCGGCGGCGGTGTATGTCGGGCTGCCGCTGTCGCTCTCCGGGGAGGAGACCGAGTCGACGCGCAAGGCCCGCGACTACGCCGCCGCGGCCGCCGGACGGTTCGCCGAGGCGGGACTGGGCACGACGGTGCATCTGGTCGACGAGCGGCTCTCCACCGTCTCGGCGGCTCAGAAGATGCGCGACTCCGGCGTGGCCTCGCGCGATCAGCGGGAGGCCATCGACCAGGCCGCGGCCGTGGAGATCCTCACCCAGGCGCTGGAGATCCGCGCGGCCCAGGGGGTCGAGCCGGGGCCCCCATCGGCGCCGACGGCGGCTGAGCGGCCTCCACGGCGCCGCGTGGGTCGCCGGGCGGATCACCGGCCCGACGACGCGACACGCCGTGTTCTCCACAGATGCGGCCCGGCCACTCCCCCGGACATGATCTGTCCGGCAGGCTGGAGTCATGTCAGTCACACCGTCGATCGCCGAGCACACTCCCCCATCCGCCCCGGCTTCTCGCCGCCGCGCGCTGGCCGACGACGTCGCCGGCCCGGCGGCCTTCGGGCTCGATCCCGGTCCGCCGCACGGCGCGCCGGCCGTCGACCCGGCCGCCGGAGAGATCCCCGGCGTGGCGCCGACGATCATCGGCACCCGGCTCACCGAGGGCACGCTGTATCGGCCGGGACGCCCCTTCACCGCCGCGGAGCTCCAGTCCCTCATCGCCGACGGGGCCCTGCATCGCGTCGTCGCCGACGTCCACGCGCCGATCGCTGTGCGCCCCTCGATGAGTCTGCGGTCCCGCGCGATGAACCTGCTGCTGGCCGATTCGCCGGGCGTGGACCCGATCGTCTGCGGCG
>NZ_AFRW01000038.1 GCF_000220985.1 Nesterenkonia sp. F | reverse complement strand
CCGGGCCCAGCACCAGGAACCCCGACGGCGCCGCGGCGTCGACGACACGACGGCCGCTCGCCGGCCGAGACACAGGAGCCCAGACATGTCCGACATCGAGTCCTCCCGGGACCACGCGTCCGAGCCCGTCGACGGGTTCTCGGTGGCCAGCGTCTACGCCGAACTGCTCTCGCGCGCCCCGGAGAACAAGATGGAGCCGCGGATGGAGCCCATGGAGATGGCCATGGACATCCTCGGCGAGCCCAACCGTTCGGCGCCGGTGATCCACCTGACCGGCACCAACGGCAAGACCTCGACCGCACGGATGATCGAGGCCGGTCTGCTGGCCCACGACCTGCGCGTCGGCCGGTACACCTCGCCGCATCTGTCCCGGGTGACCGAGCGGATCTGCCTGGACGGCGAACCGGTCGAGGACGAGACCTTCGTGCGCATCTGGGACGAGATCCGTCCGCATCTGACGATGGTCGACCAGCGGCTCGCCGAGCGCGGCGAGGTGCCGCTGACCTACTTCGAATGCCTGACCATCCTGGCCTTCGCCGTCTTCGCCGACGCCCCGGTGGACGTGATGGTCCTGGAGGTCGGCCTGGGCGGGATCACCGACGCGACCAACGTGGCCGCCGGCGTCGTCGACGTGGTCACCCCGATCTCGCTGGACCACACCGACCTGCTGGGCGACTCCGAGCGGGACATCGCCCTGGAGAAGGCCGGCATCATCAAGCCCGGCGGCTTCCTGATCTCTGCCGCCCAGGTCCCCGAGGCCGCCGACGTGCTGCTGGAGGCCGCGCGCGAGGCCGACGTCGACTTCCGCTTCGAGGGCGTGGAGTTCGGCGTGGAGTCGCGCACCCCCGGCGTCGGCGGGCAGCAGGTCACCGTCCAGGGCATCGCCGGCCGCTACCCGGAGCTGCTGCTGCCGGTGCACGGCGCGCACCAGGCGGAGAACTTCGCCGTGGCCGTGGCCGCGCTGGAGGCCTTCATCGGCGGCGGCCGGCAGGAGCTGGTCCTGGAGAACCTGCAGCTGGCCTGCGAGCACATCAGCGCGCCGGGCCGGCTGGAGACCCTGCGGACCGGTCCGAGCATCATCGTCGACGCCGCGCACAACGCCGCCGGCGTCGAGGCCTCCGCCCAGGCACTGAAGGAGAGCTTCGGCCTCGGGCGGCTGGCGCTGGTGGTGGGCATCCTGGAGGAGAAGGACGCCCGCGAGATCCTGACCGTCCTGCACCGTGAGTACGATGGCCTCGTCGAGGACGTCTGCTTCACCCAGTCGACCTCGCCGCGGGCGATCCCCGCCGAGGAGCTGGGACGGCTGGCGCTGGAGGTCGGCTTCCGCGAGGAGGACATGCACATCACCGCGCGCCTCGACGACGCCCTCGACTGGGCCGTCTCCCGCGCCGACACCTCCGACGACGCGCTGGCCGGGGGAGTGCTGATCACCGGCTCGATCACCGTGGTCGGGGAGGCCCGCACCCTGCTGGCCGGCGGGGAGGGCTGAGCCGTGGCGCGTCTGACCCGCGCCCAGCGCGAGTGGCGGCCGGGCATGGTCCGCCCGCCGCGGTCGGTCCGGGTGATGTTCGCCTCCTCGGTGCTCTGCCTGGAGGCGCTGCTGATGGTCTTCTACGGCCTGGCGATGTGGGGACTGAACCGCGACGCGCCGCATGCCGGCTGGCTGCTCGCCGGCTCGCTCGTCGTCGCCGTGCTCATGGTGCTCACCTGCGCGCTGCTGCGCCGCCCGCTGGGCTTCGTCCTCGGCTGGGCGCTGCAGCTGGTGGTCATCGCCGGCGGGATCTTCGATCCGTTCGGCTACACGTACTTCCTCGGGGCGATCTTCCTGGGCTGCTGGTGGTTCGCCGTGGTCAAGGGAGCGCAGCTCGACCGCGAGAAGATGGAAAGATACAGGGAGGAAGAGCGTCTGGCCGCGGAGGCCGAGAGCGCCGAACAGACCGGAAGTGAGGAGACTCCCGAATGACTGAGCGCACGCTGATCCTGATCAAGCCCGACGGGGTGGCCCGCGGGCTGACCGGCGAGGTGCTGCGCCGGGTCGAGGCCAAGGGCTACCGGATCACCGCCCTGCAGCAGATGCAGGCGAGCACCGAGCAGCTCGCCGCCCACTACGCCGAGCACGAGGGCAAGCCGTTCTACCAGCCGCTGGTGGACTTCATGCTCTCCGGCTCCGTCGTGGCCGCGATCGCCGAGGGCGACCGCGTCATCGAGGGCTTCCGGTCGCTGGCCGGCTCCACTGAGCCGACGACGGCGGCGCCGGGGACCATCCGCGGCGACCTGGGCCGCGACTGGGGCGAAAAGGTCCAGAAGAATCTGGTCCACGGCTCCGACTCTCCGGAGAGCGCCGAGCGCGAGATCGGCATCTGGTTCGGCTGAGCGACGCACATGACGTGATACGCGCGACGTGACGCACGACGGCGGGCCTCGGGAGTTCTCCCCGGGCCCGCCGTCATGTGTGAGGGGATGTCCCGTCCTGAAGTCATCTGGGGTCGGCGCGTCGCGAGCCGCTTGTGGAGATCAGTTGGGCGACGGTCTCACAGATGCATAGGCTGGGTGACACGTGAACGCAGCCTGAATATGGCCGCATCAGGAAGGGGATGACACAGCATGCAGCACCGGACGGGATCGTCGGCGTCGGCCGGCGCGCTCCACGCGGGGCGGAGGACGCGTCCGCAGCGGACGAGAAGGGCCTCGGCGGCGCTGACGACGGCGGGCGCGCTGCTCCTGACTGGCTGCGCGGGCTCCGGGGACGGCGTCGGCGGCATCGAGACCGCCGACGGGGAGACCCTGCAGAACGCCGAGGAGGTGCTCGCCGAGGCAACGGACGCGTGGTCGGCGACGCTGCCGACGGAGAACGTCGAGACGAGCGAGGAGACGCGCTGCTTCTTCGTCGTCGGCGAGGACGAGGCGATCACCGAGGAGATCGCCTGCGGGGGAGTGCGGACTCCTGCGGACGAGGACGGACATGTCTGGTCGGTGGGCTCCTTCGAGGTCCGCCAGAACTCCGACGAGGAGATGGAGGCGCACCTGCCCGAGGCGTGGGTCGAGCAGCTCCAGCGCGGCGTGGAGCGTCCCGGTGCGACTGTGGTCGATGCCGACGGCGAGCCTGCCCCGGAGGAGATCGACGCGCTCGCCGCCCCGCCCATGCCGCAGGCGCCGGAGGAGATCCTGGTCTCCGGATCCGCCCTGCCCACCGACCTCGTCCAGCCCAGCGACGAGGTCGTATCCCCGGGTGAGGGCGGCAGGGTGATCACACCGGCCGGCACGCTGGAGATCATCTCCGTCGCGATGCCGGAGACGATCCCGGTGTCGACGGATTCGGCGGAGGGTGCGGCCCCCGCCGAGCAGCTGTCCGAGGGATCTGAGATCTCGCTGAGTCCGGATGGGGAGCCGCACGGTCCGGCCGACGAGGAGGTGTTCGTCGTGCTGGAGTATGAGTTCACCCCGGAGGAGTCGCTCGACGGGGAGGAGCGAACGGCCGCCCTGGCCATCAACGGCGGGGGAGTCCAGCGGACGCTGGCCGATCTCGGAGAAACCCGGGGATACACCGGACCGACGGAAGAGACGGGACGCATGCTCGTCTCAGTGGCTTCGGAGGACCCGCACCTGGTGATCTCCTCCGCCGGTGTGGACCAGCGCATCGACCTGCCCGAGGGCGAGCGCACGGAGAGTTCCGTGGCCTCCGCCTACTATCGCGATGTCACGCGCCAGGACGTGAACCACGAGTTCGACGTCGAGGATCAGACTGTGGTCATCGACGATGACGAGCATACAGTCTCGCTGTACCAGAACCTCCAGAGCGCCCAGCTGACGGCCTTCACCGAGAGCGGCGGCGGCGACGGCTGGACCGAGGAGGGCCGCGCCTGGCTGCTGCTGGAGTTCGACTCTCGGATGGAAGTCCAGGACGCTTCCGTCGACGTGCTCGAATACAACTCCACGACCACCGTCACCGACGGATCGGGAGAAGAGCACACGGCGGAGCGCACGTTGCCGGAGCATTGGTACTCGTCCGGGTACCGGATCGCCGTGTCCGTTCCGGCCGATGCTGAGGAGTTCACTGTGGCACAGGCGATCGAGGGCCGGATCGAGGACTGGGACACGCCGCCGCTGCCGCTGAACTTCTCCGTGCCGGCGCTGGAGGTCGCCTTCCCGCAGGAGGAGGGCGACGCGCCGGACGAGGCTGAAGAGACGGACCAGGCCGGCGCCGAGGAGCAGGACGACTCGGGCGAATCCGACCCGAGCGATGAAGCGACCGATGAGGGGAACTGACGATGACCGAGACGACGAGCCGACGCGGCGGCGGACACGGACGGATCGCCGTCGGTGGGGCGGTGCTGGCGCTGGTCCTCACCGGCTGCGGGGCCGACGTGCCGAACGGGCCGATGGACGAGGACGAGCTGGAGAGCACGTACCTCACCGGGCGGGGTGTTCCCGAGGATTGGTCGTTGGCCGACGACCCCTCGGGCAGGGACCGCTACGGGGACCCGATCGACGACGCGGGGCCCGGCGACAGTTTCTCGGGAGATCCGGACGAGCAGTGCCAGGGGGCGCTCGATGAGCTGGAGTCCGAGATCCAGGACGTCGAGTACGTCGCCGAGGCGGACGCCACCTACACCAAGGAGCAGGCGTCGGTGAACGTCACGGCGTACTCCACGCAGCAGGAGGTCGGCATCTCCGAGCCTTTCCTGGCGATCCTCGACGACTGCGAAACGGAGTTTCTGGACTCGATGTCTGCTTCGGCGCCTGACGACTTGAGTCGGGAGTCGCTGGACACTGAGGCCGATGGCGTGGCGTTCGTCTCTGACGAGGGGAGCGGGACCCTGTTGGCCTTCGCCACCGTTAGCTACGGGAAGAACCATCTCGGCATCTGGGCTGGCTCGGAGGATTCCCGGGACATGGACGCCGTCGTCGAGCTCGTGGACGCCGTCCAGGAACGCTTCGAGGAAGGACCCGACGCGGGCGAGGAGGACTGATCATCGACGCGCCGTCTCGGCGCGATCGCGAGCGGCCCCAGGAGCTCGTCCCGGGGCCGCTCGCGTCATCGGGAGGTCGTCGGCATAGCCTGGGGCGGTTCCGATGTCCGGTTCATCGTTTCGGCCGCGTGCCGGGGATGAACTCCAGATTCACCGGCGCCTGCTGCAGCTTGGTGCGCTCCAGGACGACCTGGGCCGACCGTGGGTGCCCTGCTGACTGGTGGGTGGTGTACTCCTCGTACTGCTCGACGACCCACGCCGGGTCCCCGTCGGCCAGGAGGCGCCCCTCCTCGATCCACAAGGCCCGTGTGCACATCTGCTCGATGGTGCTCAGCGAGTGGGAGACCAGGAAGACGCAGCCGGCCTGCGCACGGACCTCGTCCAGACGCTTCTTGGTCCGGGCGCGGAACTGCGCGTCACCGGTGTTGAGCGCCTCGTCGATGAGGAGGATGTCCGGGTCCACGGCCGTGGCGATGGCGAACTGCAGCCTCGAGGCCATGCCGGAGGAGTAAGATTTAAGCGGCAGATCCAGCGAGTCCTCGAGCCCGGAGATCTCGACGATCATGTCGTACTTCTCGGCGGCTTCCCCAGGGGTGAGCCCCATCGCCAGGCAGCCGAGCTTGATGTTCTCCCGACCGGACAGCGGTTTGACCAATGCGGCGTTGACGCCGAGCATCACCGGCGTGGAGGTCGCGTAGACTTCGCCCGTCGTCGGGCGGACCTTTCCGGTGAGCAGCTTCATCAGCGTCGACTTGCCGGAGCCGTTGGTGCCGATGACTCCGACTGATTCTCCGCGCCGCACCACGAAGCTCATGTCCTGCAGCGCGGGGACCTCGGTGAAGCCGGCTCCGGTGATCTTCTTCACCTGGCGACTGATGCGTCCCTGAGTGCGCGTGTGCTCCGTCGTCGAGCGGACCCGGTACGTCATCGACGCATGATCGACGGCGACGGCGACGTCCTCGGGAGCGATGCTGGTGGTCTCGCCGGGAGCGCGGGAGGGCCGACCGTCGCCGCTGGTCGCCGGGGCGGAGTCGTCGCGTCCAGTCGCTCCTTCCGGACGCTCATCGTCAGTGAGCGCGGGGGAGGCCGGGGCGGTGCGGCGTGGGGTGTAGGTGGTCATCGGTCCCTTCCGTAGGTCTCCTCGCCCTGCCAGAACACGATGAAGCCGATGACGAGGGCGCCCACGGCCCAGCCGCCGAGGACGACCCACCGCATCGGATCCGCCCACTCGTCGTAGACCCAGGCCTGACGGATGATGTCGAGTGTGCAGAAGGCCGGATTCAGGTGCATGAGGTCGATGATGAGCGGAGTGTCCGCGAAGCGGGAGACGCTGAAGAACACCGCCGAGGCGTAGAACCAGATCCGGGTGCCGAAGGTGATCAGGTGCTTCACATCGGTGTGCGCGGAGACCGCACGGGCCAGCAGCATCCCCAGGCCCGTGGTGAGCATCAGCGTCAGCGCCAGGGCGGGGAAGAAGACCAGCCACTTCCAGCTCAGGACGACGGGCGAGGCTTCGGCGTCCTCGAGCGGGATGTCGCCCATTGTCGTCACCAGCACCGCCATCACCAGGAACATCGGTACGGACTGGAAGAGCTCGCGCACATTGACGGCCAGGGGGATGCAGGCCCGGGGGAAGTTGAAGGCCTGCACCACCGACTGCTTGGAGGCGATGCTCGTGGCCCCCGAGCTCACCGATGTGGTGATGTAGCGAAACATGAACACCCCGATGATGAGGTACCCGATGAAGTTGGGCACTCCCCGGGACGTGTTGAGCAGCAGGCCGAAGATGAGGAAATAGGCCAGCCCGTTCAGGATCGGGTTCATCACCAGCCACACGCGGCCGAGGGATTCGGACGTGTTGGCGGTCTGCACCCGGGAGTGGGAATCGAAGATGATGAAGTGCCGGAAGTGCCAGATCTGGGCGAGATACCGGCCCAGGGGCGGGCGAGCCCCGACACGGATCAGCGGCGAGCCGTCCAGCCGCACCTGGTCGTGCGCGACGGCGGGGTCCTGCGCCGGCTCGGCACGGTGTCTGGTGCGTATGGCCATGGCGATGTTCCTCCTGGTGGTCTGCCCGTCCCCCTGCCAGCGTCGGAGCGTCCGTCATTCTACCAGCGGGGCGTCGGGGCCGGACGTCGGCGAGAGACGCCCCTGCTCCGTCGGCGGATGCGTCAGTGGGATCGAAGCAGGTCGCGAGCAGGCTCCTCTAGACTGAGGGCGTCCCGAGCACGATACCCGCCCCTGACCCGGAGGCTCATTCCGCCGTGACTCTCGTCGGCTCCCTGGCCCGCCCCGCTCGCCGTCTGGCCCGCAGCGCCCGGACGGCGCTGCCCTCCGTCGTCCGGCGCGGGAACGAGCCTCGCGACCTGCCGGTGGATGATGTGCTGGAGCACTGGTCACGGGAGCTGCGCACCCGTCCGGGCCGGCTGCAGTGGTTCACCCACTATGCCCGCGGCACGCGTTCACGCGGCGCACGCGAGGTGCTCGCGCTCTGCGCGTCGCGGGAGACGGCGGACCTGCGACGGCTGGCCCGGGCGGTGGACCAGGCGTTCCTGGGGCCGGACGGACGCGTGGACGGCACCGACCAGCGCGATCGGCTGGAACGGCTGGATCGCATGCTCTGGCGTCCGGGCGTCCTCGCCCTCGCTCGGGTGCTCTACAGCCAGCGCCTCGGTCAGCAGGACCTGCTCACCGCCCTGCGGCTCTACCAGCTCGTCGACGCCCTCCACGGCGTCGAGGACGGTTTCGAAGGCGTGGACCGTTCGCTGTACTCCGACCTGCTCACCTGGGCCGGCCGCTTCGCCCGGGCGGGGGAGGTCCTGGAGCACTCCGAGGAGAACGCCGAGCGCGCCTGCTCGCAGCGCTTCCTGCAGCTCAACTCCATCAACCCTGCTGTGACCGGCGTTCGGGAGGATCATCCCGCGTGGCTGGAGCGGCTGAACGGGATCTACACCGAGCACGGTCTGGTGGGGCTCGAGCTCGAGGACGGCCAGGCGCCGTCCTTCGGGGCTCTGCGAGCCGAACCGGCTCCCCGGGTCAAGGAGGGGCTGCCGCTGGTGTCGGTCATCATGCCGATCCACGAGCCGAACGCCGCCACCGATGTGGCCCTCCGGTCGCTGCTGGCGCAGAGCTGGACGAATCTGGAGATCCTCATCATCGACGATGCCTCGCCGGTGGTCTTCGCCGACGGAACCCCGACGCCGTACCGGGCGCAGCTGCAGGCCTTCGCCGACGCCGACCCGCGGGTGCAGGTGCTGTTCCGCGAGGAGAACCGGGGGGCCTATGCCGTGCGCAACGAGGGCTTCGAGCGCGCCCGCGGCGAGTTCGTGACCATCGCTGACAAGGACGACTGGCACCACCCGCAGAAGCTCGAGCGGCAGGCGCGGGAGCTGATGGAGCACCCTGACCGTCCGGCGTCGATCGTGAACTGGGTCCGGGCCGACGAGGACCTGCGCTTCCTGATCCGCTGGGGGCCGGATCGCGCGGTCCACCCGAGCTTCGCTTCGACCATGTTCCGCCGCGAGGAGGCCCGGAGCACGCTCGGGTACTGGGACGAGGTGCGCAAGTCCGCCGACGCCGAGTATCGGGCGCGCTGCGAGGCTGTCTACGGGATGCGGGTCGTCCCGGAGGAGATGGTGCCGATGGCGATCTCGCTGCTGGGCGAGGGGAACCTCACCTCCAGCGACTTCGGTCTGGGCTACTGGCACCCGGATCGTGAGATGTACCAGGACGCCTACGCCGGATGGCACGAGGAGATCGCTGCCGGCGCCTCGCCGCACCTGCCCATGGGATCCGACGAGCGGCGGTGGATCGCCCCGCCGTCGTTCCTGCCCGACCACGATGCTGCGGAGACGCCGCACTATGACGTCGTCCACCTCTCCGAGTTCGGACTCCGCGGCGGGAATTCGCTGATCCTGGAGCAGGAGATCGAGGCCGGACTGGCCGCCGGACTGAGAGTCGCCGTCGTCCCGCTGGCCAACGGTCTGCTCCGCGACGCGTCGAAGCGGCGCATGACCCCGGCGCTGCGCCGGATGGTCCTCGACGGCCGCGTGGACCGACTCCATCTGCGTCGGCGGGCCACCGTCGGTCTGCTGGTGGTCCACTGGCCGACGACGCTGCAGCTGCGCCCGGACGGTCCGTCGGAGCTCGACGTCGACGAGCTCGTCGTGGTGGCCGATCAGCTGCCGGCGACGCTCAGCCGGATCCACCACGGCTACGAGGTCGAGGACGTCGCGACCACCTGCCAGCAGCTCTTCGGACGCCGTCCCCGCTGGGCGCCGCAGTCCAGTGTGGTGCGCGGCCGGCTCGCCGAGGTCGTCCCGCCCGGAGAGCTGGCCGACGTCGACTGGCCGGGCGTCGCGGCGCCGGAGACGACGTCGGCCCGGGAGCGGAAGGAGAGCAGGCCCAGCGCGGAGGACGAGCGCACGCCGCTGGTCCTCGGGCGTCCATGGGACGAGGAGGAGCTGTCCTGGCCCACGAGTCGTGCCGAGTGCGAGGCGCTCCTCCCGCAGGACGGCTCCGCGCAGGTGGTGCTGCGCGCCGACCGGCAGCAGCTGGTGCGTCGCGGAGTTCTGGAGTCCGCCGAGGCGCTGCCCGTCGGCTGGCAGGTCGCTGAGATCGGGGACACCACGTTCGGCGAGTATCTGGCCGCGATCGACGTGCTGCTCTGCTTCACCGCCGACGTCTGGGACGAGACGCTGGAGCCCAGCATCCTCGAAGCGCTCGCCGCGGGCGTGGTCTGCCTCGGTCCGCCGGTCCTGGAGGAGGTCTACGGCGACGCGCTCATCTGCTGCGAGCCCGGGCA
>NZ_AFRW01000039.1 GCF_000220985.1 Nesterenkonia sp. F | reverse complement strand
TCAAACCTCGGATATCCATCAGCGACACCCCTTCCACGAGTCCTCTCCGTCCACAAAAGAGCCGAAGACTCGATATAGCCAGTATTACAAGGAAATCGATTCTACGCCAATTAGCGCTCTCTCAGTTGATATTCAAGTTTATCCATCGAGAAATGGGTAACCTGGAAATAAGCTGAGCAACGTAGGCCGACGAGTGAGTCGGGCCAGGTCAGCCCGGCTCTCAAGTGACGTCGACAGGTACCGTCCGCGTGGTGAAGCAACCCAGCACCAGCAGACCGACGGAGATCGCGAAGGTTATGACCGCGAGCCCACCCCACCCGGAGGCTCGTGAGAACTATGGCACCACATAGGCCAGTGCAGTAGATCGCGAGGGACTGCTGATGAACTCTGACGCAGAGTACGTGCAGCTGTATCGACAGATGCGGGCGAAGGTCGGGAATGGCGAATGGGCTGTCGGCCAGCAGATCCCCTCACTCGTTGGACCTGAAGCGCGAGTTCGGCCACGCCAGCCCGACAACGATCTGAAACGCTGAGCAGATGCTCGTCGACGAAGGCATGCTCAGGATCGAGCGTGGGCGTGGCGCGTTCGTCACTGCTCGTGAACCATCTGGAGGGATCGACGTCGGCCGTGTCCTTGAGCAGGCGATGTCCTACCTGCAGCTGGCTCAGTTCGGTCTGGAAGCTCAACGCAGTGGGCACGTGCTGATCAACCTCGACGACCCGACCCGTCCGCTGACCCTTCGCGTGCTGGCTGAGGCGTTGGCTAGTTGGGTTGCGGGGCGTCGGCAGGCGGCCGAGACGACCGATGATGCGAACGAGGCAGAGTCGCTGCTTGCCGAAGGGCGGGAGGCTGACCGATTGATGCAAGATCTCGATGCTGCTACGGGTGGTGAGCAGTGATCACGGGCCGGAACTGTGCCGTTATCCTCGAGACGCGATGCCATCCCCATTGCTGTCAAGACGGTACGGATCATCGCCGGTAACGGCGACCTTGCCGGAGATATCCCTGGCGGTCGAGATCAGCCTCAGAGGTTGGCACACACGAGTAGTAGCCGGAGACGCACTCAGCTGTCGGCGCCGCGCTGGAAGGCTTCGGTGAGGGCGGCTGCGTGGTGTCGCCACAGTCACGCTGCCGGACTTCCTCATCGACCGCGACGTACTCGTCCTCCCGCGCATGGTGGGGTCGTCTCTGGAGTTATAGCGGGCGACCGCCAGGCCCTCCTCAAACAG
>NZ_AFRW01000040.1 GCF_000220985.1 Nesterenkonia sp. F | reverse complement strand
CGACGGCTCGGCTGACGGCTCCGCTGACGGTCCGCTGACGGCTCGGCCGACGGCGGTCTTGGGACTGTCGACCCGGGCAACGATTCGGCTGAAGATGGCATGAACGGTTCAGCTGCGGATGGCTCTGGTGACGGCCTGGCTGAGACCGGTGTGTCCAACGGAGTCGGCCTGGGGCTGCTGGCCTTGGCGCTTGTTGCCCTCGGCGGAGGTGTGCTCGCTTTCACTGTGAAGCGTCGCACCAGCTGACAGGCACTGAGTTGAACCGCTGACAACAGCGCAGCTGGCGGCGTCACCACTCCAGGTGGTGGCGCCGTCAGCTTGCTGTTTTTCTGCACCCGAGCTCCCGACGTACCGGGCACTTATTCGGTTCTGACCCCACCTGGCGAAGCGGAACACAGATCGGGAGGCTCTTTGACGTGGCTTCAAGCAACTATCGGCCTCGACTTGCCAGTACAGGAGACTCCCTCGTGTCTGGGGCCATGCGTTCTCCTCGTATCCCAAGCAATATTTGGGCTCGATCGGCTGACGCCACTACCGAAGATCACCACAGCTAAGAGGTGCCGTGACGACCCCTAATGCATCCGGCAGGAACGACGGCGAGTTGGAAGAGACACGAAGTGCGTTGAATCGCTTGCCGAAGGTAGCCAGCTTGCTTAGCTGGCCCTTGGTGGCGCTTGTGCTTATTCATACGCTATTCATCGGCATGTGGGTCGCCCCCAGCACGCCGCTCCGGGAAGCCGTCAGCCTTGATCGGGTTCGGGAGTATGTTCAGCCCTGGTTTCAGCAGAACTGGTCGATCTTCGCGCCGAACCCTCGACGAACCGCTGTGACGTTCGAGGTCCGGGCCTCCGTGCTCCATACCGAGACCGGGGAGAAAGAGTTCACGGAGTGGGTAGACCTCATTGACAATGAGGACGCAATCGTTTCTGGGAATCTGTTCCCCGCTCGCACAGCGCAGATCTCTCGGCGCACCGCTGACCGGCTGCACAGGGCCCTCAACGATATGAACACCGAACAGCGCAACTTGCTCAAGGCGAACTACCTCGAGACCCCGGTAAGTGAGCTTCGAGACCATCTACACGATGTCGCTGGAGGCGCCGGGGGCTCAGACATCAGCCGATACATGACCGCTGATGCGGCAGCGACTCGCATCGCCACTGGCGCGGCGGAGACTTTCTGGAGTGATGGAGGGGGAGATCGCCTACGTGCAATACCGCACTAGCACCCGACCCGCGCCATCGTGGAATTCAGATCCTGGGTTCACTGTCGACGACACCACTCGAACTCAGCGGGAGTACGGATGGCGCGCCGCGGCTGAACTCTCCGATGAGCAGATTTCTTACTTCGAGCCCTACCTGAAGCAGGGAGGAGACTGGCGATGACAGTCATCTACGATCACGCCGTTCGTCCCCTCGTTGCGTGGAACACAAAACTCCAGGGCTGGCTGCTGCTGAAGAAGAACGCCCTCTATGGACTTTCAGCCGCCCGCATCCTCGTCGGTGTTGCGATGCTTGGTTTGCTGCTCACCAACTACACGTCCCGCCATGTGCTGTGGGGAATCGGGTCCTTCTGGGCTCAGCCCTACCGGGAGGGCAATGCGTTCAGCAATCTGACCGCCATGTTCCCGGCTGAATCACCTGCCCTGTTTACTCTGATGTATCTGGTGCTGATCGCCGTTGCGGTCGCCGTGATCATGGGGTGGCGAACTCGGATCACGACTCTCCTGCTTGCCGTCGGGATGCCGGCACTACTCGAGCGAACCGCAGTGGTGGGGGACCAAGGCGACAACATCGCACGCATTGGGCTACTGCTCATGGTTCTTATGGACACATCCGCGCACTGGTCACTGGATGCCCGCCGGCGCCAGCGCGGTGAACAACGCCTGAGCTCCCAAAGAGAGCTAGGTACTACTTCACGCGTGCTGTACTCACTACCTGTACTACCCGCCTGGTGGACCAATCTCATCCACAATGTCGCGCTGATTGGCCTGGCGTGCCAGATTTTCATCCTCTATACGGCCTCGGCTCTATACAAGACCCAAGGCTCCACTTGGCAGGCAGGTACTGCACTATACTACCCGCTTAATCTTCATGAGTATGCCGTATTCCCTTGGCTCAACAGTTTGATCACTGAGAATTCTATCCTTCTTACTCTTCTAACGCATTTCTCAGTCTATGTTCAAATGTTCTTCGCCGTCGGGCTGCTTCACCCCATCAGTCGCCGCCTGGCATTGATCGGCGTGATTCTTCTCCACGGCGGCATCGCAGTGATGATGGGGTTGCCCTGGTTCTCCCTGGCCATGCTCGCCTTCGACGCGATATTCGTTACCAGCAGTACCTGGAAGAAGGCGGAAAAGGCAATCTGGTCGACAGGAAATGGACTGACAGGTCTGCTGCCTGAATCGCCGATACGTCGGCCGCGCATTATCGCTACTGAGCGCCAGATGCAGGGCGCCAGTAGAGTTTCGGATAAGTCTACAGATCACGAAAATAGGCCTACACTCCGCTAGCCATTCATTCGATGCATTCCATGCGCTTATACTGCTCGAACATCTATATTCTCAATACACAACACTGAGACATTCTGCCGCTTCACACCCAAAGGGGGCTTGACTGCTGACAGGTTGGCAGTATACTTGCTGTCGCACCTTATCCCTACCGAGGTGTGAGCGATGAGGGCCCCGGGCTGGCTAGCTTGGCACATCCCCTTGCATGGTGCTGTGGTACTAGCCAGTCCGGGGCTCCTCCCCAGAGGTAGGACTGGCCATAACGCTCAAGACGATTGGCAGGCCATGCCCTGTGCAGTCCAGGAGAAATCAAGGCTCCCCCAACAGTGTGCTCGAACCGCCCCGCGAGGCGACGACGACGTTGATCTTCCTCCGCGCCCAAGTGAGTGTAGTGGCCCGTCCGAGTCCGCGGTTAGCTATGGTGACTACAGCTGTGCGAGTCATGTCGCCTCCAATACGTGAATGAGTATTTGCTTGCATGATCGTGGGCGATGACACACTTGCCAATACTCACGGGAGGGGCAGGCAGATGGATCGTGACGCCGAGGCTACGAAGGAGCGGCTGCTCGAGGCGGCGATCATGGAGTTCGCAGCCCATGGTCTTGCCGGCGGGCGCGCGGAGCGCATCGCTTCGCAGGCGCAGTGCAACGTTCGGATGATCTACGCGTATTACGTCGGCAAGAGCGGCCTGTTGGACGCGGCGCTTGCGCAGGCGCTGCGTCATATGGCCGAGAGCGTCCCGCCGCGCTCTAAGGACCTCGCAGGCTGGGCCGGAGACGTCTTCGACCATCATCAGCGTTTCCCTGAAGTCCTGCGCCTGAGCATGTGGGCTCAGCTCGAGCGCCCAGAAGCCGCGGCTACGCTGAGCGAGGCCTATCGGAGCAGGACGCTCGCCGTTGCGACAGCGGCCGCCCATCCGCTATCAGCTATAGACGTCCTGGTCTTCATCTACGCCCTCGCCCAAGCTTGGCAGCTCTCACCAGAAGGGCTCACCAGCCTCGAGGAGAATGCGGGCGGGGAGGAGGCGATCGCCGCTCGTCGATACGCAGTCGTCATCGCTGTGGAGCGGATGCTGCAAGTTGGCGCCTGCGGCGAGGGCGGC
>NZ_AFRW01000041.1 GCF_000220985.1 Nesterenkonia sp. F | reverse complement strand
CGAGCGCATCGCAATCTGAGCGTGACCTGAGCACCCTCTGAGGCCGCGCAGGACACGAGGAGCAGGCGGCGAGCAGGCGAACACCGCGTGACGGAAGGGTGTGCTGAGCGTCACGCCATGCGGCGGCTTTCGGGGCAGCACCCACTCTCGCCCGCCTGACCTGGAGTGACGATGGGTGGGCCGCGACGACGGATCGCTCACATGTTTTTCACAGAAAACTTGATCACAGGACGATAACGCCCCTTGATCCCCGTCATGACAGCGATCTTGGTCTGCGACACGCTCACCGGGCGAGTTGACGCAACCGTTCTGAGACCTTTTACTGGTTTGCGGACATCTTCTGTGATGTCGGCGTGATCTGAGGCGCAGCTGGTGGCAGCACCGGCCTCCGGCTTCAGCTCCTCCCGTTCCGGGCCGGCACTGCAGGAGCACAGGTGCCGGCAGGCCCCCTGACACCGTCCACACTGCCGGCTCCGGTGACCATGACCGCCATACATGTGAAAGAAGGCGGACGGTGGCATGACGACGGCCCGGGAGGGTCCGAGTGTGGGGACTTCGGAGCGAACTGCCAATGCAGACCAAGCAGACTTTCAAGAAGATCGTCGGCGGCGGAATGGCCGCCGCGACCCTGGCGGGCGTCGGCGTCGCCGCGACCGCCCCGGCCGCCAACGCCTCCGTCTGGGACCAGCTGGCTCAGTGCGAGTCCGGCGGCGACTGGAGCATCAACACCGGCAACGGCTTCTACGGCGGACTGCAGTTCTCCCAGAGTTCCTGGGCGGCCATGGGCGGCTCCGGCCTGCCGAGCGAGGCCTCCAAGGCTGAGCAGATCCAGCGGGCCGAGCAGCTGCAGTCCGTCCAGGGCTGGGGCGCGTGGCCGTCCTGCTCGGCGCAGCTGGGGCTGAGCGGCGACCCGGCACCTCAGCCGGAGCCCGAGCCCGAGCCGGCCGACCAGGGCCCGACCGAGGCGGAGCTGGAGGCCCAGCGTCAGGCCGAGCAGGAGGCCGAGGCTCAGGCCGAGGCCGAGCAGCAGGCCCAGGCTGAGGCCGAGGCCCAGCGTCAGGCCGAGCAGCAGGCCCAGGCTGAGGCCCAGGCTCAGCAGCAGGCTGAGCAGCAGTCCGCTGCTCAGCCGGCCGAGGTCGAGGCCTCCGGCGAGACCCACCAGGTCGAGGCCGGCGAGACGCTCGCCAAGATCGCCGCCGACCACGGCATCGAGAACTGGCGCGACCTGTGGGCCGCCAACTCGGACCAGATCGAGGACCCGAACCTCATCTACGTCGGCGACGAGCTGAAGCTGCCGGTCGCCTGAGCGACCGCATCCGCGGCGGCTGACGCCGCCGCATCCGGCTCATTCCGCCTGCGCGGACCGTGACCGCTCGGAAGGGGCGGGAGTCGACGGACACCGTCGACTCCCGCCCCTTCTGTCGTGTCTTCCCCCGCGTCGGCCCACCTCGGTCACCGGCGGGCCGTCTTCACCACCTCGCAGATCGAGTGCCCCGTCCTCCACGGTCCGGCCGAGGAATGCGCTCACCCGTCCGTCCGCGCCCGCAGGACGCCGTCGTCGAGCGCGAACGTGATCAGCCCGTGCTCGTCGGTGCGGTAGACCGTCGTCCCCGCCGTCTGCAGCGCCTGCAGCGTCACGTCGGCCGGGTGTCCGTAGTCGTTCTCCTCGCCGACCGAGATCACCGCGGCCTCGGGACGACGTCGGGTGATCAACGCCGTGCCGCCGTCGCGCGCCCCGTGGTGCGAGACTTTCAGCAGATCGACGTCGTCCGGCAGCCCGCCGGCGTCCAGCACCGCCCGCGTCTCGGCGGCCTCCAGGTCCCCCAACGTCAGCACATCGACCGTCCGATCGCCGCCGTCCGTCGGAGACGACTGCCCTCCACCGGCAGGCACCGCGAAGTGCACCGCCGCCGAGGCGTCATTCGCCGTCGCCGCCTCGGCGTCGGCGGCGACCACACGCCATTCCACCGGCATCCGGCCTGCGACCTGCCCGGATGCGCCCGGCTCTGCCCGACGCACTGTGACGCCCTCGAGCCCCAGCTCCGCGGCGGCGTCCCACGCGCGGCTGCCGCCGTGGAGGACCTGCCGCACCCTCCGGCCCTCCGCGACGCCGTCGACGCCGCCGATGTGGTCCTGATGCTCGTGGGAGAGGATCAGCACCCGCACCTGTTCGACCCCCAGCGTCTCCAGACAGGCGTCGGCCGGGTCCGGATCGGGCCCGGCGTCGACGACGATCGCCTCCTCTCCCCCGGTGCGCACCACGAGCATGTCTCCCTGTCCGACGTCGCACTGGGCGATCCGCCAGTCCTCGCCGGGGCCGGAGCCCAGAGGCGTGGGCGCCAGCAGTCCGGAGATGCCGGGCACTGCCTGCACCGGCATCACCAGCGCGAGCAGCGACGCCGCACCGGCGGCCAGGACGCCGGCACCCGACCGGCTCAGACGCCGGAGGACCAAAGAACGGACCAGGGCCAGCGCGGCCAGGACGTAGAGCACGCCGATGACCACTCCGGCTCCGCCGCCCGGCCAGTCGACCATCGCCTGTGGCAGCTCGGCCGTCTCCCGGCCGACGGCGGCGATCAGCGCCGCCGGGATGCCGCAGCACCACAGCACCGCCTCGGCGAGGCTCGGCAGCCAGGGAGCCAGCACTGCCGCGGCGGTCCCCGGCACGGTGACCAGCGGAACCAGCGGCGCGACGAGCACATTGGCCGGAATCGCATAGAGGCTCATCCCCTCGGCCACCGGAACCAGCAGCGGAGTGACGAAGAGCTGGGCCGCGCACGCCAGCGCCAGCACGGAGGCCGCCCAGCCCGGCATCACCGACTCCAGCAGCCGCTGCAGGGGCGTGCCGATGAGCACGATCCCGGCCGTCGCGGCCGCCGAGAGCGCGAAGGCCGGCTCCATGGCGAACCACGGGTCGATGACCAGCAGGGTGATCACGCAGACGCAGAGCAGCGGGAAGGCCGCTCTCCCGCGGCCGGCGAAGAGCGCCAGCGCCCCGATCCCGCCCATCACCGCGGCCCGGACCACACTCGGCTCCGGATGGACGAGCAGCACGAAGGCCCCCAGAGTGACCACCGCAGCCGGCGGCGAGCACCAGCGCGGCAGGCGCAGCAGCCGCAGGCCCGCGAGCACCGCGCCCAGGACCAGCGCACAGTTCGCCCCGCTGACGGCGGTCAGATGGCTCAGTCCCGCCTGCTGCATCGCGGTGGTCAGCTCCTCGGACTGCTGCGAACGATCCCCGAGGATCATCCCGGGCAGCAGCTGCGGCGCCTCCCCCGGTGCAGACTCCGCAGCCTCGGCCGCCGCTGACCGCATCGACTCCACGGCCCGCCAGAGGTGCGTCCACTCGTCGGCCGGAAGCTGCTCGACAGACTCGCCGAACGGCGTCAGCAGCGCGGTCGCCCGATCTCCGGGATCCGTGGGCGTCGACTGCAGGAGTCCGCGCAGTCGTTCGCCGTGACGGATCGTCGCGGACGCCTCGGCTCCGAGCAGCAGGACCGCCGAGGCCCCGACCTCGCGCGGCTGTTCGGCCTCCCGCCGGGTGAGGACCTCGACCTCCACGATCGCCCGGGGCTTCCCGTCGATGCCGGTCCCGGCGATCCCTCGTGGATCCGACGCCGCGCGCAGCGTGAGCTGCTGCGGCGCCTGATCCTCGACGATCCGGCTCCATCCGCTCTCCTCGTGCCCGGAGAGCTCCAGACCCGCAGTCAGCGCCGCGGCCCCGGCCAGGCTGCAGACCAGCACCAGATGCACTGCCGTCTGCCGCAGACGTCCCGACCGCGGGTGGGTGCGAGTCCGCATCCGGCGTCCGCAGGCCCCCGCGTCGGTGTCGGATCCTCCGGCTCTCCCGTCGTCGGCGAGCAGCCGCAGCACGGCCGCCAGCAGCACGCCCAGCAGCACGGCGCCGCCCACCAGCACCAGCCCCAGTCCCAGCGCGCCGGAGGCGTCCAGGTGCACGGCCGCGGCGGCGGCCGCCCAGGTGCCCGCCGCCGCCGGCAGCAGCCGCAGGTCCAGCGGCCGCGGGCTCACCAGGTCACCTGATCCTCGACGTCCTCCAGCGTGGACGGGCCGATGCCCTTCACCCCGGCGAGATCCTCCAACGAGGCGAAGGGGCCCGTCTCGCTGCGGTGCTCGATGATCCGGTCGGCCAGAGCCGGTCCGATGCCGGTCAGCCGCTGCAGCGTCTGAGCGTCGGCGCGGTTCAGATCGATCGGGGCGGCGTCGCCGTCCTCTCCGCCCGCATCTCCAGTCGCTCCTCCGCCCGGTGCCGCGCCGCCGTCCGGACCGGCCGGCGGGCCGGCGCCCTCGCCGGACTCGAGCTCCTCGGCCGTCGGCACATGGAGGTATCCGCCGTCGACGGCCTCGGCGGCCAGGTTGATGCCCTCGGCCGCGGCGTCGTCGGTCAGCCCGCCGGCGGCGTCGACGGCATCGCGCACCCGGGCGCCGTCGACGAGCTCGACCACGCCCGGTTCGGCGACGGCTCCGGCGACGTGGACCACCACCGGGGCGGCGGTCCCGTCCTCCGACGGGGAGTCTCCGGCAGGAGGCTCCGGCTCGCCGCCCGGGTCCGGCATGTTCGACGCACCGCTCGACGCCTCGGCGCCGCCGGTCGTCGCGCCGCTCCCCTCGCCCGGCCCGGGCTCGGCCCGCAGCGCAGGA
>NZ_AFRW01000042.1 GCF_000220985.1 Nesterenkonia sp. F | reverse complement strand
CCACGATGGACCTGCGACATCTGCAGGGTTCCGAGGGCACGGTCCAGGCCTCCCTCAACACCGCCTTCGCCAGCAACGACGTCGTCGTCCCGGACGGCGCCGCCGTCGTCGTGGAGTCCCGCCAGGCTCTGGGCTCGCTGACAGTGCGGATGCAGGACGACGAGCGCCGCATCGCGGGGCTCGACGCCGGCGAGCATCGCTTCGGCCCGGCCGACGCGTCAGTGGAGATCCGGCTGACGGTGCAGTCGGCCTTCGGCTCGACCACGCTCTACGACGCCTCCAGCTACGCCGCCGAGGACCCTGAGGCGGCCGCCGCGTCCCGCCCCGATGGAGAGGTGACCCTCTGATGACGACGAATCCGCAGAACGAGACGACAGGGGCCGACGACTCGGGACGCTCAGCGAGCTCCCGCGACGCTCGGACCACGATGCCGCTCCCCCGCGAGCCCGAGGACGTCGACTCATTGCTCGCCGAGACGCTGCGCGCCGAGAGCGAGGAGCACTTCACCTGGAAGGAGCCTGAGCGGAAGCCGCGGTGGTACGAGCGTGTGGAGCAGCAGAGTCCCGCGGCGGCCTCCGCGAGCCGGACCGTCTCGCCGACGAGCTCCGCGGCGCCCGCCCCGATCGGCGCACCGACCGCAGCCTCGGGCGGCGGGCCGCGCATCGGCCAGCTGCTCCTGGGGGCCGCCTGCCTGCTGCTGGCGCTGTGGTGCCTCGCCGCCCTGGTGTTCGGCGTCGTGCTCGACCCGCTCGTGGTGGCGCTCGGGCTGTGCACGCTCGGCGGGCTGGCGCTGATCATCGCCGGCCTGCGACCGCGCCGTCGCCGCCGACTCTGACCGCCGCCGCCACGGTCCTGCTCCTCCGCGGCGTGCCGCGTCCGGACCCCGCCGTGGACCCTTGACCCCGGCCGGCCGCCGCGGCCTACTCTGCAGATCCCCCGGCTCGCCCGCGCCGGGCGACCTGAGGGAGTGAGACCGATGAGTCCGTCCGTGCCTCATGTGGTGGACGAGGAGACCTGGCGCCGAGAGGTCGAGACGCTCCGTGCCCGGGAGAAGGCCGCGACCCGCGAGCTCGACGCGATCGCCGCGCAGCGTCGCCGGCCGCCCATGGTGGAGATGCCGCCGTACACGCTGACCGGGTCCGACGGTCCGGTGCCCCTGGCCGACGTCTTCGACGGCGCCGCGCAGCTGATCACCTACCACCACATGTGGTTCCCCGACGAGGAGTGGCAGTGTCCCGGGTGCACCGGGTTCACCTCGCAGTTCACCCGGCTGGAGTTCCTCGCCGCCTACGACGCGCGCTTCGTGGTGGTGACCCAGGGAGAGATCGACGCCGCGCTGGCCTACCGGCAGAAGGTCGGCAACAGGATGCCCTGGTACTCCACCGCCGGCAGCAGCTTCGGCGCCGACGTCGGCGCCCCGCCCGGAGGCGAGTTCGCGGTCAACGTGTTCCTGCGGGACGGCGACGTCGTCTACCGCACCTGGCACACCACCGGCCGCGGCCTGGAGCAGCTGTCGCACACCTTCGGACTGATCGACACCCTGCCCTACGGCCGCCAGGAGGAGTGGCAGGACTCCCCCGCGGGCTGGCCGCAGTCGCCGACCTACAGCCGGTGGCCCGACTCGCCGACCATCGCCGCGACCTACGGAGGACAGCCCCGATGACCACCGGACCTGCGCACCAGGCGGGCGCCGCGGCCGATCGGATGCGCCGCAGCAGGACCCTCGACGCGCCGCCCGCGACGATCTTCGCCGTGCTGGCCGACCCGAACGAGCATCAGCACACCGAGCCGACGGACTGGGTGCGCGAGGCCCACGACACCGCACCGCTCACCGACGTCGGCCAGGTCTTCGGCATGCGCATGTTCCATGTGAACGCCGGCGGCGAGTACCGCATGGACAACCGGGTGATCGCCTTCGAACAGGACCGCGTCCTCGCCTGGGAGCCCGGCCAGTACGACGACGCCGGGCGGCTGGGCACCGGCGGCTGGACCTGGCGCTATGACCTGGCCCCCGTCGGCGGTGCCGGCCCCGGGGAGGATGATGCCGGGGACGACACCGAGCCTGGCACCGCGGTCACACTGACCTACGACTGGTCGGGGGTCCCGGAGCCGCTGCGCGAGACGTTCGGGCTGCCGCCCTTCGGGCCCGAGTTCCTCGACGACTCGCTGGCCGCGCTGGAGGCCCGGGTGACCGAGCTCGGCCGCTGAGCGTCCCCGGACGCAGACGGGCCCCGCCGGAGCATCTGCTCCTGCGGGGCCCGTCCATCAGCCGTGGCCGGCCGACGAGCGGAACGACGCGGACGTCGTTCCGGGATCACACGACGGTGATCACTTGAGGGAGACCGAGGCGCCTGCGCCCTCCAGGGTCTCCTTCGCCTTCTCGGCGGCCTCCTTGTCGACGCCCTCGAGCACCGGCTTCGGCGCGCCGTCGACCAGCTCCTTGGCCTCCTTCAGGCCCAGCGAGGTCAGGCCGCGGACCTCCTTGATGACGCCGATCTTCTTGTCGCCGGCGTCGTCCAGGATGACGTCGAACGCGGTCTGCTCCTCGGCCTCCTCGGCGGCCTCGCCGCCGGCCGGGGCAGCACCGACGGCGGCGACCGGGGCCGCGGCCGACACGTCGAAGGTCTCCTCGAACTCCTTCACGAACTCGGAGAGCTCGATCAGGGTCATCTCCTTGAACTGCGCGATCAGCTCTTCGTTGCTCAGCTTCGCCATGGTGGCGCTCCTTCTCGTCTTCATTCGCGTCGAGCCTCGACGGCTCCGACGCCTGCGGATCTCGGTGGTCTCAGCCGTGGGTCACGGCCGTCGTCGCATCCCGGTACGCCGCCGGGGTCCTGCGACCAGTCGTACTCAGCTCACTCGCCGGCCTGGTCGGCCCGCAGCGCCTCGACCGTGCGTGCGGCCTTCGACAGCGGAGCCTCGAACAGGGAGGCGGCCTTGGACTGGACGCCCACCAGGGCGCCTGCCAGCTTGCTGAGCAGAACCTCACGGGATTCAAGATCCGCGAGCTTCTGGACGTCCTCAGCGTCGAGGGTGGCGCCATCCATGTAGCCGCCCTTGACGATCAGCTGAGGGTTCTTCTTGGCAAAGTCACGCAGCGACTTCGCGACGTCCACGGGATCGCCGTGGACGAAGGCGATCGCGGACGGACCGGCCATCTGCCCCTTGAAGGAGTCGATGCCGGTCTCTTCGGCCGCGATCTCGGTCAGCGTGTTCTTCACCACGGCGTAGTGCGCGTTCTCCCGCACGGACCGGCGCAGCGTCTGCAGCTGGTCCACGGAGAGGCCGCGGTATTCCGTGAGCACTGCGGCGTTCGAGGAGGAGAAGAGGTCCTTCAGCTCCTCGACGGCGGCAGCCTTCTCAGGGGTCGCCATGGCACTCCTTCCGATCACTGGAGCCGGCCAAGGTCGTGCGGGGAACCTGAGGGCATGAAAAAAGCCCCGGCGCGCAGGCGCACGGGGCTCACTCCTCCGCCCGGAGCTCGGCGCGTCATGCAGACGCGCGACCACACAGATCAGGAATGGCTGGAATGCACCTGCGCAGGTCGCCCGAACGGGTCTTTACAGTTGCGCCATGCTCCGGGATCACTCCCGGCGACCTTGAGGATCCAGTGCCACTGGCTCCCCTGGCGACAACGACCGGCGGTCTTTGGTCAGTGGATACTCTACAGGACTGTTCCCGGCCCCTCAAATCGCGCCGACGGCGGGGCGCCGGCCCCGAGCACGGCTGAGGCCCGGCCCCCAGACGGGGAGCCGGGCCTCAGCGCGGAAGCCGGCGGGTCGGGCGAGGATCAGGCCTCGGCGACGACCTTGGTGACGTTCGGGTCGACCTGGATGCCCGGGCCGAAGGTCGTGGTCATCGCGGCGCGCTGGATGTAGCGACCCTTAGACGACGACGGCTTCAGCCGCAGCACCTCGTCCAGCGCGGCGGCGTAGTTCTCCGCCAGCTGCTGGTCATCGAAGCTGGTGCGCCCGATGATGAAGTGCAGGTTCGCGTGCTTGTCGACGCGGAAGTCGATCTTGCCGCCCTTGATGTCGCCCACGGCCTTGGCGACATCCGGGGTCACCGTGCCGGTCTTCGGGTTCGGCATCAGGTTGCGCGGACCGAGGACCTTGCCGAGCCGACCGACCTTGCCCATCATGTCGGGCGAGGCGACCGCGGCGTCGAAGTCGGTCCAGCCGTCGGCGACCTGGGCGATGAGCTCGTCGCCGCCCACGAAGTCGGCGCCGGCCTCCTCAGCCTTGGCGGCGTTGTCGCCCTGGGTGAAGACGACCACGCGGGCGGTCTTGCCGGTGCCGTGCGGCAGGTTGACCGTGCCGCGGACCATCTGATCGGCCTTCCGCGGGTCGACGCTCAGCCGGAAGGCGACCTCGACGGTCGCGTCCTTGCTGGACGGATTGGTCTCCTTGGCCAGCTTCACGGCCTCGACCGGGGTGTAGAGGGCATCCTCGCTGACCTTCTCAGCGGCTGCCCGGTATGCTTTGCTGCGCTTTGCCATCTGCAGTGTTCTCCTTAGCAGTTGTGGTGCGACGGACCGCGCGCGATCCTTCCCACAGTTGTTCGCCGGTCGGAGGCTGGATCAGCCCTCGACCGTGATGCCCATGGACCGGGCGGTGCCGGCCACGATCTTCGTGGCGGCCTCGAGGTCGTTCGCGTTCAGATCCTCCATCTTGGTCTGAGCGATCTCCTCGACCTGGGACAGATCGACGGAGCCGACCTTCTGCAGATGCGGCTCGCCGGATCCCTTCTGCACGCCCGCGGCCTTCTTGATCAGCTCGGCCGCCGGCGGGGTCTTGGTGATGAAGGTGAAGGAGCGGTCCTCGTAGACCGTGATCTCCACAGGGATCACATTGCCGCGCTGCGACTCCGTCGCGGCGTTGTAAGCCTTGCAGAACTCCATGATGTTGACACCGTGCTGACCCAGCGCGGGACCGATGGGCGGTGCCGGGTTGGCGGCACCCGCCTCGATCTGCAGCTTGATCAGGCCGGCGACTTTCTTCTTCGGGGCCATGTCTCAGCGTCCTTCGTTCGTTCGATGTCCCTGCTGCCACAGGAGCGTGAGCAGAGGGGGTGGCCACCCTGGCGTGATGACCGCACGACGACGCCGACCAAAGCCATCGGCGTCGTCGAAGCCTGTATTCGGATGTGTCCGCCCGCCCCGTCCTCGGCGACGGCGCGGCGGATCAGTAGACCTTGTCCACCTGGCTGAAGTTCAGCGTCACCGGGGTCTCGCGCTCGAAGATGGAGACCAGCACGACGAGCTGGCGGCTGTCCGGGTGGATCTCGGAGATCGTGGCCGGCAGCGTGGCGAACGGGCCGTCGTTGACGGTGACGGACTCGCCGACCTCGAAGTCCACGGTCACGCCCTCGGAGGCGGCCGGAGCGGCGCCGCCGGGCTCGCCCGCGCCGGATTCCGCCGTCTTCGGAGCGTCCGGGCGGCCCAGCCGGTGCTCGGCGAGCATGTCGAAGACCTCGTCGAGGGTCAGCGGGTGCGGGTCGTAGGCGTTGCCGACGAATCCGGTGACTCCGGGGGTGTGGCGCACCACGCCCCAGGAGGCGTCGGTGAGCTCCATGCGCACGACCACGTAGCCGGGGATCCGCACTCGATTGACGACCTTGCGCTGGGTGCCCTTGATCTCCACGGCCTCTTCCATGGGGACGTCGATCTCGAAGATCTGGTCCTCCATGTCCTGAGTCTGGATGCGCGTCTCCAGATTGGACTTCACGCGCTTCTCATAGCCGGAGTAGGTGTGCACGACGTACCAGTCGCCGAGCTGGCGACGCAGCGTGCCGCGCAGCTCCTCGGCGCGCTGCTCCCAGGTCTTCTCCTCCTCGGCCGGCTCCTCCGCCGACTCGTCGACCTGGTCGCCCGCCTGCTCGCCGTCCTGCGCGGAGGCGGAGTCCTGCTGATCGGCGTCGGCCTCGTCGCCGGCGTCCTCCGCGGCAGGGGCCTCGACCTCGGCGGAGTCGACCGCGGCCTCCGGGGCGGTCTCGGCCGTCTCCTCGACGCCGACCTCCGGGGCCTCGGCCTCGGCCTGCTGCGAACGTTCCTGATCAGACACTGCGTCTCCTGCTCTGCGTGGTGCGTGCCTCAGGCCCGCTGCGCTGCAGGGGATCCGTCGGCCGCTTCGTCATGTCACTGCGGTCATCCGTCGTGCCGGCCGACGGGCGACCCGTGCGGATCACTCGCCGACTGCGCCCTCCCCGGCCGCCGCGGCGGAGGCGGAGGCGCCGCCGCCGAACAGCCAGTCGGCGCCGGCGCCGAACAGCCAGTCCAGCCCCGTGACGATGAGGATCACCACGATCACGAACACCAGCACGACCAGCGTGTAGTTGGTCAGCTCGCGCCGGGTGGGGACGACCACCTTCTTGAGCTCGTCGACGACCTGGCGGAGGAACAGCCACATCCTGCCGAACGGGCCCCGGGGGCCTCCTCCATCCGGGGACGACCCCTGGACTTCGGTGGACGGCGTCTGGGACACGGGGGCTCCATCTGGTCGAAGAACTCGGTGCGATGCTGATCGTCATGACCGGGTCACGACGACGCTCAGCGCAGGGCAGACAGGACTCGAACCTGCAACCTACGGTTTTGGAGACCGTTGCGCTACCAATTGCGCCACTGCCCTAGGGATCCTGCGGACCCGCACCGACCATTCTCGCATCGAACCTCACCGGCGCAAAGACGGCGCAGATCAGGCCTCGAAAGCGGCACGGCCGTGCCAGCCCACGTGATACCGATGGGCAAGTCTACGCTCCGGCGATGAAACTCGGCAAACCCGCCCTGCCGACGGTCGAGTCCGGGACGCTCCGACGCTAGGCTGACCATCGTCGGCCGCCGTGCCGCGACGCACGTCCCTCGCCGCACGACGCCGCCGCATGCCCCGAAGAAGGCCCGGACAGCAGGCCGCACGAAGGCCACGGAAGGAACCCCTCCATGACCGCACCGACCTCCCGCGTCTCCCGCCGGATCGGCTCCATCGCCGAGTCCGCGACGCTCGCCGTCGACGCCAAGGCCAAGGCCATGAAGGCCGCCGGAGAGGGTGTGGTCGGGTTCGGCGCCGGAGAGCCCGACTTCCCGACTCCGGACTACATCGTCGAGGCCGCCGTCGACGCCGCTCGGAACCCGCGCTTCCACCGCTATTCGCCGGCCGCCGGCCTCCCGGAGCTGCGCGAGGCCGTGGCCGAGAAGACCGCCCGCGACTCCGGCCTGCCCGTCGAGGCGCAGCAGGTGCTGATCACCAACGGCGGCAAGCAGGCGGTGTACAACACCTTCGCGACGCTGCTCGACCCCGGCGACGAGGTCCTGGTGCCCGCTCCCTACTGGACCACCTACCCGGAGGCGATCAAGCTCGCCGACGGTGTGCCGGTGGAGGTCTTCGCCGGCCCCGAGCAGGGCTACCAGGTCACCGTCGAGCAGCTGGAGGCCGCCGTCACCGAACGCACCAAGGTGCTGGTCTTCGTCTCGCCGTCGAACCCCACCGGCGCGGTGCAGTCGCCTCAGGCCACGGAGGAGATCGGACGCTGGGCCGCGGAGAAGGGCCTGTGGGTGGTCACCGACGAGATCTACGAGCACCTGACCTACGACGGCGTCCCCTTCACCTCCATCGCCTCGGTCGACGAGCTCGCCGACCAGGTGGTCGTGCTCAACGGCGTGGCCAAGACCTATGCGATGACCGGCTGGCGCGTCGGCTGGATGGTCGGTCCCGCCGACGTCATCAAGGCCGCCTCCAACCTGCAGTCGCACGCGACGTCGAACGTCGCCAACGTCTCGCAGATGGCCGCGCTGGCGGCGATCACCGGCCCGCTGGACTCGGTGGAGGAGATGAAGGTCGCCTTCGACCGGCGCCGCCGGGCGATGGTCGAGGGGCTGAACGCGATCTCCGGCTTCTCCTGCCCCACCCCGCAGGGCGCCTTCTACGCCTACGTGGACGTCCGCGGGGCGCTGGGCCGCGAGATCGGCGGGACCACCCCGCAGACCTCCGCGGAGCTGGCCGAGGTCATCCTCGAGCAGGCCAAGGTCGCCGTCGTCCCCGGCGAGGCCTTCGGCCCCGGCGGCTTCCTGCGGCTCTCCTACGCGCTGGGCGACGAGGACCTCGCCCGCGGGCTGGAGCGCATCCGCGAGCTGCTCGGCTCGGCCTGAGCCGCCGTCGGCCCGTCGGGCGCCCCGGCCCGCGGACGGATGCGCGCCCGACGATGAGAACTGTGAGCGACACCGCTTAGACTGGGCCCGCACCTGCCGACGGCGTCAGGCTCCCCATCCCGCGACACACAGGAAGGACGAGCTGAATCATGCGCATCGGCCTGCTCACCTCCGGGGGCGACTGCCCCGGACTCAACGCCGTCATCCGGTCCGCCGTGCTGCACGGCATCAAGAGCTTCGGCGACGAGTTCGTCGGATTCCGCGGCGGCTGGCGCGGACTCATCGAGGGCGACTACATGCCCCTCGAGCGCCAGGACGTCCGCGGCCTCTCCCGAGACGGCGGCACGATCCTCGGCACCTCGCGCACCCACCCGTACAACCACCCGCAGGGCGGTGCCGAGAACATCGCCGCGACCATGCGCGAGCATGGCGTCGACGCGGTGATCGCCATCGGCGGCGAGGGCACGCTCGCCGGCGCCCGCCGGCTCGCCGCCGACGGCCTGCCGGTGGTCGGCGTCCCCAAGACGATCGACAACGATCTGAAGGCCACCGACTACACCTTCGGCTTCGACACCGCGATCTCCATCGCCACCGACGCGATGGACCGGCTGCGCACCACCGGCGAATCGCATCACCGCTGCATGGTCGCCGAGGTCATGGGCCGCCACGTCGGCTGGATCGCCCTGCACTCCGGCATGGCCGCCGGGGCGCATGCCATCCTCATCCCCGAGCAGCGCGTCGACATGGAGCAGGTCACCGAGTGGGTCGAGCAGGTCCACTCGCGCGGCCGCTCGCCGCTGGTCGTCGTGGCCGAGGGGTTCATCCCGGAGGGCACCGAGGAGGCAGTGGCCGACAAGGGCCGCGAGGCCGACGGCCGGCCCCGACTGGGCGGCATCGGCCAGTGGCTGGCCGGCGGCATCGAGGAGCGCACCGGCATCGAGACCCGCAGCACCACGCTGGGCCACATCCAGCGCGGCGGCAACCCCACCGGCTACGACCGGGTGCTCGCGACCCGCTTCGGCATGCGCGCGCTGGATCTGGTGCACGAGGAGGCCTGGGGGCACATGGCCTCGCTGCGCGGCACCGAGATCGTCAAGGTCGACCTCGCCGAGGCCCTGGACGGGCTCAAGGAGGTCCCGGCCGAGCGCTACGAGGAGGCCCAGATCCTCTTCGGCCGCTGATCCGGCGCCGAGGCCCCCGACGTCACGATGACTCCGCGGAACGTGCGGGAATGCACGCTCATTCCCACGCATTCCGCGGAGTCATCCTGTCTCTGGGCCGCGTAGGGTGGAGGGCATGCCGCTGACCGAGCACACCCGCCAGATCATCCGCCTGGCCTGGGCGCGCACCCTGCAGCTCGACGACTTCGACCTCGAGCGCGGCGACCCGGCGCTGCGCCTGGAAGTCGTCGACGACGAGGCCGCGTCGCTCTCCTTCACACGGCTCTTCGATCGAGCAGTGCTCTCCGGCCCCGAATCGCTGCTCGACAGCGCGCGCGCCGTGCCCGACGAGCAGCTGGCCGACGAGACCCGGCTGCTGGCGCTGGCCGCCGCCGAGCACCCCGGCGCACGCATCGCCGGCGAGACCTTCCTGCTGTGCAGCGAGGAGCCGCCCGAGGTGCCGCCCTCGCCGGCGGCCGCCGGCGCGATCTCCTTCGACCCGGGGCCGCTGCGCGAGCTTCTGGAGGCCTCTCCGGCCGACGACGTCGCCGCCTCCGGACTTCCCGAGGCCGAGTGGGCCGCGACGCTGGTCGACGAGTCCGACGGGACGCCGCTGACCGCGGCCGGCCGCCGCGTGCAGCAGATGATGCTCGGCGAGCTCGGCGTGCTGACGGCCCCGGCGCATCGCGGTCGGGGGCTGGCCGCCCACGTCGGCGCCGTCGCCGTGGAGGAGGCCTTCGTCGACGGACTGGTGCCGCAGTGGCGGGCCGCAGTGGAGGCTCCGGCCTCGCGGCGGCTGGCCCACGCGCTCGGCTTCGTCGACATCGGCGCCCGAACCACCGTCACCCTGGGCTGAGAGCCGCGCCCCACAGACAGGATGACTCCGTGGGACGTGCGGGAAAATGCGCGCTTTCCCACACGTCCCACGGAGTCATCGCCGGGGGCGGCATCGCCGGGGGAGGCATCGCCGGGGGGCGGCATCGCTCGCGGCGAGGTGCGTTCAGCGGCGCGGCGGGCGCACGAAGTCGCCCTTCGGGCGGCCCACCGCCTGGCCGGCGTCGGGCTTCACGATCATCTCCTGGGCGGCGGCGTAGAAGCTCGGCGCGGGGAATTCACCGGTCTCGGCGGTCTCGGCGGTCTCGGCGGTCTCCGACGACTCGTCGCCCTGCTCCGCCGCGGGCCCGCGGTTCGGATCGCGGACGACCAGCTGCGCCTCGGGGTCCACCCGACGCTTGACCAGCGCCAGCGCGATCGGCCCCATCTCGTGGTGCCGAGCGGTGGAGGTCACCCGGCCCACCGACCGCTCGCCGGCCAGCGTCTCGGGATCCGTCGCCCCGCGCGGGGCGAGCACGTCCGAGCCGACTGCCGGCAGCGTGTGCTCGCTGCCGTCGAGCTGCAGGAAGACCAGCCGGCGCGGAGGATGGCCCAGGTTGTGCACGCGGGCGACGGTCTCCTGGCCGCGATAGCACCCCTTGGCCAGATGCACCGCCGTGCGGATCAGATCCAGCTCATGCGGGATGGCCTTCTCGTCGACCTCGCGGGCCAGCCGCGGACGCCAGGCGGCCACGCGCAGCGCCTCGGCGGCGTGCACGCCGGCCAGACTCCATCCGGCCTCGACCTCGAGGGCCTCGACGGCGGCGACGAGCCACTCGCGGGCGACCACCGTCAGATGCCAGGACCAGTCCGCGCCGGGGTGCTCGGACTCCTCGACGGCGGCGTAGCTGGCCGCCCCGGGGCCCAGCCGCGGCCACGGGTCCTGCCAGCGGACGACCTCTCCGGGCAGCTCCTCGGGCGGCGCGGCCACGGAGCCGAGCACCGCGCAGTCGCCGGTGCGATCGACGATCTCGACCTGCAGCATGAACTTCATCGACTCGAGCCACGCGGCCAGCACGCCGCCGTGGGTGTTCTCGGTGATCAGCCAGGCGGTCGCGCCGTCGTCGACGACGGCGGCGTCATGCTCGATCCGCCCGGAGAGGTCGAGCAGCAGCAGCTCGGTGGACTCGCCGGGGGCCAGTGAGGAGACCTGCTGCGAGGAGAGCGTGGTCAGCCAGGACAGCCGGTCCGGCCCGGAGACGGTCACCACCGATCGATGGGAGAGGTCGACGACGGCCCGGCCGGCCTCCAGACGACGCTGCTCGCGCACCGGATCGCCGTAGTGGGCTGCGACGGCGGCGTCCTCCGCCTCGGCGGCGACGGCCCCGCGGCGATCCAGCAGCGGCGAGCGCTCCTGGCCGGGACGGTCGCCGGCGTGCTCGTCGGCGGGGTCGGTCGGCGGGGTCTCGGTGTCGGTCACCAGCACTCCTGACGTCGTGGGCTCGTCGCCAGCGGCTCCGGCGCCGAGCATCCTGACGGGACGTCGACGCGCAGCGTCGGGATCAGACGCCGTCGACCTCGGAGGCGGAGGCGATGCGGTCCAGCACCGCCGAGGCGTGCGGGACGGCCTCGCCGTCGACGGTCTGCAGGTCCCAGCGCCAGAACAGCTGGCCGTTCACCAGCCCGAACATGCGGGTGGCCCCGCTGTATTCCGCCGCGTGCTCGCCGCGCATCACGCCGTCGGTGGCCATCTGCAGCTGCGGGCCCTTGATGCGCCCGGTGTACAGCTCGGTGAGGCTCCCCGGATGCGCGATCGTCGCGGTGATCGGGTACGTGCCGTCGTCGACGGCCAGGTCCTCGACCTCGGAGGCGGTCTTATAGGCCGGGACCACGTCGGCGGGGTCCAGCCCGGGGCCGACGTCGGCGTCGGCGCGCGGGCGGTGCAGCGACCAGAAGCCGGTCTCCACGCTCAGCGGACGCAGGCGGGTGCCGTCGGCGTCGGAGAGCCAGCTCTGCGCGCGGTACTCGACGAACTCCAGCCCGGAGTCGCGGAAGGTGACCCGCTGGGTGAAGATCGGGTCCGACTCCTCGCCGGCGCCGAGGCCGCCCCTGCCCCTCCCACGCGGCCGAGCAGCCAGTACAGCGGCGCCAGCTCCGGGGTGATGTCGGTGGGGAGCTCCATCGGTGCCACGGGTCAGCGCTGTCCCTTGTAGAGGCGGGTGATCACGGTCAGCGAGATGCCGGCGATGACCAGAGCCACCAGCACGAGCAGGCCGATGAAGAAGATCTCCAGTCCCAGCAGCGAGACGTTCTGCAGTGCGATGTCCATGTCAGCGAGTCTACCGGGTCGGCTGCAGCGTCGTCAGGCGTGCGTCAGACCAGCAGCAGGCGCTCGGCGAAGAAGACCAGTGCGCCCATCACCGCCACCGGGGCGGTGCCGACGGCGAGCGCGGCCATCCGGCCCTCGGGCGCGCCGCGGTGCAGCAGCAGCCGCCGCATCGCCGAGACCAGCAGCCCGGCCGCCAGTCCGAGCACCACGGCGAAGAGCGTGGTCAGTTCGCCCCAGGCCAGGCCCACTCCGAGGGCGGCGACCGCCGTGCCCAGGATGACCAGCGGCAGGGCGAGGACCTCGCGCAGCGGCAGGCAGGCTAGCAGCACGGCGACGCAGAGCGCCAGCGCGGCCAGGCCGACGACGGTCAGCTCGCCGGAGGTCCCGCTGACGCCGAGCACGCCCCAGTCCTCGTAGGGCAGCGGACTGCGGATGAGCACCAGGCCGGTGCGGTCGCCGCCGATGCCGACCAGCTCGGCGGGATACCGCAGCCCGGCCACCCAGCCGGCCGCCGTCGTCGTCACCACCACGCCGGAGGAGGCGCCGATCGTCGACTCGATCCGGTGGGGACGTCCGGTGCCGCGGACCACCTGGATGACGAAGATGGCCATCACCCCGAAGGCCAGCGCCACCGAGGACCAGAAGAACAGCGACTCGACCGCCGAGACGACGGCCGCGCCCAGCGCGGCGACGACGCCGGCGCCCAGGATGACCGCCGCGAGCGAGCGGCGCGCGGCCACGCCCATCAGCTGCGGCCAGCCCAGCGAGACGACGAGGCACATCAGGCAGACCACCGCCGCGAGCGCCGGCGCGCCGGCGAAGGAGGAGGCCAGCAGCGCCGCCGCGGCGAGCAGGCCGGAGAGGGCCACGGGAAGGTGTTTCACAGCAGACCATCCTGCCAGAGCCGACGCAACGCGGCTCGGCGCGGCGGCGGCGCGGCTATACTCGGTCCGTGCGGCACGACGGCGCCAGGCCCGCGGGCCCGTGACGTCGTCGAGCCCTCCGGCCGAGGAGACGACGCGAGGACAGGGGAGACCACGGATGGCCCAGGTGCTGCTGCTCACCGACACTCCCGAGGACGCCCTGCCGTCGCTGGAGCTGCTCACCCACCGGGTCCGGGTCTTCCCCGCCGAAGCCTCGAGCATCGTGCGCGCTCCCAGCGCGGACATCACCCTGGTCGACGCGCGCGGCCAGCTCGCCCACGCCCGCTCGCTCTGCCAGCTGGTGCGGCAGTCGATGGCCACGCCGGTGGTCGCCGTCGTCACCGAGGCGGGGCTCCCCACGCTGAACGAGAGCTGGCAGATCGACGACTTCGTGCTCGCCGAGGCCGGCCCCGGCGAGATCGACGCGCGCATCCGCATGGGCGCCGTCGAGGCCGAGGAGGAGGACCGCACCGGCGAGATCCGCGCCGGCGGGATCACCATCGACGAGACCACCTACATGGCCACCATCGACGGCCGGCTGCTCAATCTCACCTACAAGGAGTTCGAGCTGCTCAAGCACCTGGCGCTGCACCCCGGCCACGTCTTCACCCGGGACCGGCTGCTGCACGACGTCTGGGGCTACGACTACTTCGGCGGCACCCGCACCGTCGACGTCCACATCCGTCGGCTGCGGGCGAAGCTGGGACCGGACCACGAGTCGCTGATCGGCACCGTCCGCAACGTCGGCTACCGCCTGGTGGTCGCCCGCTCCGACCAGGGGCCGGACGACGGCGACGACGCCGCGAGCGACGACGAGCCGGGCGCCTGAACTGACCGCCTGAACTGACCGCCTGAACGGACGCCCGACCCGACGCCGGCCCGCCCCGGCGACGCCCGCAGGCCAGGAACCTCGGACCCGGTCCCAGGGGTGGTGCTGCTCCGATACAGTGGAGCCATGAGCTCCGAGGACACGACGAGCACCCCCGCCCCGACGGGACCCTCCGCGGGGAGCACCCCGGGGTCCCCGGCCGAGATCACCGTGGAGACCCGCTCCGCCGCTCCGGATCCCGATCTGGTCCGCGCGCTGGAGGAGCTGGCCCGCACCGCCGAGGAGGCCGACGGCAATCCGCCCTTCTCGGAGCAGACGCTGATCGAGCTGGAGAAGGCCGGATCGGCCGCCCCCTCCGCCGCGGACGCCGGCGACGACTCCCCGCTGCGCCTCGCCGTCGCCC
>NZ_AFRW01000043.1 GCF_000220985.1 Nesterenkonia sp. F | reverse complement strand
CACATACCCCGACGACCCGTGCAAACTCGCTGTGCGGTGACCTCGCCCACAGACGAGAGAAGCCGCCGGTCCGACCCCTGTTCGGGCCTGACCTGCGGCTTCTTCTCTCCCCCACGACGGAGGGGGCGATAGTCAGCGGCATCCCCCGACGACAGGGGGACGCCTCTGAATCATCCCCGGCGTCGAGTCACCATCGCGAGGTTCTTCTTGCCCCGGCGCAGGACCAGATGCTCACCGTGGAGCCACAGGCCCTCGGCCGCGGGCACCTCGCCGTCGTCGACCTTCACGTTGTTCGCATAGGCACCGCCGTCCTTCACGGTCCGACGCGCCTCGGACTTCGACGAGACCAGACCGGCGGCCACGAAGAGGTCCACCAGAGGTGCCTCCGCATCCACCTCGGCATGGGGCAGCTGCTCCGCGGCACCGCGCAGCGTGTCCGCGTCGATCTGCGAGACGTCCCCCTTGCCGAAGAGCGCCTCCGAGGCGTCGATGACCCGACGGGTCTCGTCCTCCCCGTGCACCAGGGTGGTGACCTCCCAGGCGAGCCTCTTCTGCGCCGTCCGCGCCTGAGGACGCTCGGCGACCGAGGTCGCCAGCTCCTCGATCTCCGCACGAGTGAGGAAGGTGAAGACCTTCAGCCGATCGATGACGTCCGCATCGGCCGTGTTGAGCCAGAACTGGTAGAAGGTGTACGGCGAGCAGAGCTCGGAGTCCAGCCAGATGGCGTTGCCCTCCGACTTGCCGAACTTCGATCCGTCGGCATTGGTGATCAGCGGCGTGCCGAGCGCGTGGACCTGGGCGTCCTCCACGCGGCGGACCAGCTCGGTGCCGGCGGTCAGGTTGCCCCACTGGTCCGAGCCGCCGGTCTGCAGCCGGCACCCGTGCTCGCGGTAGAGCTGCAGGAAGTCCAGCCCCTGCAGGATCTGGTAGCTGAACTCCGTGTAGGAGATCCCCTCCTCGGAGTGCAGTCGCTTGGCGACGATGTCCTTCTTGACCATCGTGCCCACCCGGAAGTGCTTGCCGATGTCCCGCAGGAACTCGATGGCGCTCATCCCCTGGGTCCAGTCCAGGTTGTTCACCATCGTCGCGGCGTTCTCGCCCTCGTCGAAGTCCAAGTAGTGCCGGATCTGGTGTTTGAGACTGTCCACCCATCCGGACACGGTCTCCGGAGTGTTCAGCACCCGCTCGCCGCTCTGCCGCGGGTCGCCGATCAGTCCCGTCGACCCGCCCACCAGGGCCAGGGGCCGGTGGCCGGCGAGCTGCAGCCGACGCATCGTCAGCAGCTGGACCAGATGCCCCAGGTGCAGCGACGCCGCCGTCGGGTCGAAGCCGCAGTAATAGGTGACGGGCCCCTGGGCGAGGGTCTTCTCGAGCTCGTGCTCATCGGTGGAGACGTGCACCAGGCCGCGCCAGGTGAGCTCCTGCCAGATCGTCTCGAAGCTGTCGTCGATGCGCTGGGCGTCCAGCGCGGGATTCTTCTCCATGGGGCTGTTCTCCATCACCTGAGTCACGTTAGCACTCCCCCGCCCGGGGTCAGTCGGCGTCCGACGCCGCCGCGAACCCCGGAGGCAGCTCCTCCGCGGCGACCACGTGCAGCGTATGGGTCGGCCGGGTCAGCGCGACGTACAGGCTGCCGATCCGCCCGCCGGCTTCGCGGAGCAGGGCAGCCGGCTCGACGACGACCACAGCGTCGAACTCCAGCCCCTTGGCGTCGTCGGCGCCGAGCACCACGATGTCCTGGGCCATCGACCCGGCGCCCTCCCCGACGCGGTCGCCGTAGCTGCTCCGCAGGCGGCGACGCAGCGGCTCGACCATCGGCTCCGGCACGATCGCGGCCACCAGCCCTTCGCCCACGCGCTCGACCTCGGCGTCGACGGCGGCGGCCGCGGACTCCTCGAGATGCGCGACCTCGACGGACTCGACCACCGGCTCATGCTCGCCGTCGCGGACGGTGCGCAGGCTGGTGATCGGCAGGCCGTGCGCCCGGGCGACCCGCTCGGCGAGGTCGACGATGAGTCGCGGCGTGCGGTAGTTGACCGTCAGCTCCTCGACGCGCAGCCGGTCGCCGATGAAGGGCTCCATCGCCTGCGCCCAGCTCGCGGCCGCCGTCGCCGAGGACCCCTGGGCGGTGTCGCCGACGACGGTGAAGGACTTCAGCGGGCAGCGGCGCATCAGCACGTGCCACTGCATCGCCGAGAGCTCCTGGGCCTCGTCGACGACGACGTGCCCGTAGGTCCAGGTCCGGTCCACCTGCGCCTGCTCGGCCGCGGAGAGTCGCACGGAGGTCTCGGTGTTCATCGCCGCCACGCCCTCGGCGTCGAGGAAGCCCTCGATGCCCTTCTCCTCCAGCTGCGGCGCGGCGTTCTCCACCGCCTTCTGGGCGTTCTCCAGGTTCTTCTCCCGTTCGGCCTGCTGGCGGGCCTCCTCACGGCCGGCCGAGTCGTCGAGGTCGCCGAGCAGCTCGGCGGCCTCGTCCAGCAGCGGCACGTCGGAGGTGGTCAGCGGCGCTCCCGGCGTGCGGCGGAGCAGCTCGCGTTCGGCCTCGCCGAGCTGCGGGGCCGCCCGGCGCAGATATTCGGGCCTGGAGAAGAGATCCTCGAGCAGATGCTGCGGCGTGCGCGGCATCCAGCACAGGTTCAGCAGCACCCGCACGTCGCGGGAGGAGCGCACGTCCTCGGTCAGGTAGCTGCGGTCGGCCTCGTTGCCCTCCGACCGCTTGTTCAGGACCTTCTCCACCTTCTCGGCGATCTCGCGGACCATGACCTTCACGAAGGTGGACCGGGCCTCGTTGTACGGCTTGCCGGTGGCCCGGGCGCGCTCCTGGGCGCGGCGGATCATCGCCGGGGTGACCTTCGCCCGGATGCCCTCGACCTCGACGTGGCGCGGCTCGTCGATGGTGCGCTGCCGGTCGGCGACGGCGGCGGCGACGATGTCGACCATGTCCAGCCGGCCCTTGATCTCGGCGACGCGCGGGTCCTCCTCCTCGACGCCGTGGACGCCCGGGTAGAGGTCGGCCAGCGAGCTCATCACCACGCCGGTCTCGCCGAGCGAGGGCAGCACGCGCTCGATGTAGGACATGAAGGTGGGATTCGGCCCCACGATCAGCACCCCGGCGGACTTCAGCCGCTCGCGGTGGCTGTAGAGCAGGTAGGCCGCCCGGTGCAGCGCCACGGCGGTCTTGCCGGTGCCGGGCCCGCCCTGCACGACCATCACCCCGGGCATCTCGGAGCGGATGATGCGGTCCTGCTCGGCCTGGATGGTCGCGACGATGTCGCCCATCTGGCCGGTGCGCCGGGCCGTCAGCGCGGCCAGCAGCGCGCCGTCGCCGTGGTTCTCCGTGGCCTCGGAGAGCATGTCGACGTCGAGCACCTCGTCCTCGATGCCCTGGACCTCACGGCGCCGCAGCATCAGGTGACGACGCCGCCGCACGCCGTGCCGCTCGAAGGCGGTGGCCTGGTAGAAGACCCCGGCCTCGGGCGCACGCCAGTCGATCATCAGCCGCTGCAGGTCTTCGGTGGTCAGCCCGATGCGCCCGATGTAGCGGCACTCGCCGCCGTCCAGGTCCAGCCGTCCGAAGACCAGTCGGTCGTCGACGGCGTTGAGCTGGGCGAGCCGGTCCTCGTACATCGTCGCGAAGGCGTCTCGCTCCGAGATGTTCTGCATGGTGCCCACCGCGCCGGTGCTGCGCACCTGGGTCAGCTGGTCGTTCTTCTCGTCGCGCAGCTCGTCCAGCCGTCGGTACAGCACGGCGACGTAGCGGCGTTCCTCCTCGAGGCCGCCCTCCAGCGGCGGCACCGGGACGTCGTGGGTGGCGGGGTGCAGCGGCTCGGCCGAGGCCGAGGAGATGGAGTCACTCATCTGGATGCGCATCTCTCATGTCCGAATACGATGACCACCCATCCTACAGTCATGCGGATGAACCTCGGGTGACCACACCGCCCCGGCGGGCGGAGCCGTCGACGGCGTCGACGCCGCTCGGGCCGCCGCCGGCCGCGGGCACGTTCCGTCCGGGACGGTAGGCCGAGACGCTCGACTCGTCGGCCAGCCGGAACCGCCAGGGGAACTCCGCTCCCCCGCCGACGCCGGAGACGCCGACCCGCGGGCCGGACAGCACCCCGTCGGCCGCCTCGGCCGGCGGGGAGAGCAGGAAGACCGCGTCGTCGTCGGCCCGCGGCGAGGAGGCGGCGGCCGCCCCGGGCTCCGGGTGCTCTCCGGCCGGGAGCAGACGGATCGACGTCGCGTCCATCGTCAGTGTGATCCCGAGCCCCTGGCCCAGCCGGCCGGGCCCGGAGAGCAGCTTCGCGCCCGTCTCGCGGCCGCGGCGCCGCACCGCCAGGTCCCGGCCGCCGAGCACCTCGCCGGCGCGCAGCAGCACGCCGCCGGCCGTGCCCTCGGGCCCGCAGGCGAGGTTCAGACAGCGATGGATGCCGTAGTTGAGATAGACGTAGGTCCGCCGCGGCGGACCGAAGAGCGAGGCGTTGCGTGCCGTGGGCCCGCGGAAGCTGTGCGCGCCGGGGTCCTCGCCCTGGTCCCCGTAGGCCTCGACCTCGGTCAGCCGCACCGCGACCGCGCCGTCGGCGGTGACCACGGTCAGCCGGCAGCCCAGCAGCGCGGGCGCCAGAGCGGTCGCATGACCCTCGAAGAGGGCGTCGAGCTCGTGCAGTTCCACGCGGCCCATCGTCTCAGCTCCGGACGGGCTCCGACGCCTCCGGCGGCGCGTCGTTCAGCTGACCGCGTCCGGACCCACCACGCTGCCGTCCGAGGCGGCGAACGCGCGGACCGGTTCCAGCCGGCGGCGCAGCTCGGCCAGCTGCTCGGCCACCGCGGAGACGGCCGTGCCGCCCTGCGAGGAGCGCGAGTTCAGCGAACCCAGCGTGGTCAGCACCTCGCGGACCGCCGGAGTCAGCTGCTCGGAGATCCCGGCCAGCTCGTCATCGGTGAGGTCCCAGAGCTCGACGTCGCGCGCCTCGGCGACGCGCACCGCCTCGCCGGCCAGCTCATGGGCCACGCGGAAGGGCACGCCCTGCCGGACCAGCCATTCGGCGATGTCGGTGGCCAGGGCGAAGCCGCGCGGGGCGAGCTCGGCCATCCGCTCGGTGTGGAAGGTCAGCGTGCCGACCATCCCCGAGACCGCCGGCAGCAGCAGCTCCAGCGTGTCGACGGCGTCGAAGAGCGGCTCCTTGTCCTCCTGCAGGTCCCGGTTGTAGGCCAGCGGCAAGCCCTTCAGCGTGGACAGCAGTCCGGTGAGGTCGCCGATCAGCCGGCCGGACTTGCCGCGGGCGAGCTCGGCGACGTCGGGGTTCTTCTTCTGCGGCATGATCGAGCTGCCGGTGGAGAAGGCGTCGTCGAGCGTGACGAAGCCGGCCTCCTTGGTGGCCCAGAAGATGACCTCCTCGCTGATCCGCGAGAGGTCGACGCCGATCATCGCCGTCACCCAGGAGAATTCGGCGTAGACGTCGCGCGAGGCGGTGCCGTCGATGGAGTTCCAGGTCGCGTCGACGAAGCCCAGCTCCTCGGCCACCCGCACCGGGTCCAGCCCCAGCGAGGAGCCGGCGAGCGCGCCGGAGCCGTAGGGCGAGACCGCCGCGCGCTCGTCCCAGTCGGCCAGCCGCTGCAGGTCGCGCAGCAGCGCCCATGCGTGGGCCAGCAGGTGGTGGCCCAGCAGCACCGGCTGAGCGTGCTGCAGATGCGTGCGCCCGGGCATCGGGGCCGCGGGATGAGCCTCGGCCTGGGCGATCAGCGCGTCGACGACCTCCAGCACGCCGGCGGCGAGGACCCGGGCGTGGTCGCGCAGGAACATCCGGCCCATCGTGGCGATCTGATCGTTGCGCGAGCGCCCGGCCCGCAGCTTGCCGCCCAGCTCCTCGCCGGCGCGCTCGAGCAGGCCGCGCTCCAGGGCCCCGTGGACGTCCTCGTCGGACTCCGCGGGCCCGAAGGCCCCGGAGAGCACATCGGACTCCAGCCGGTCCAGCGCGGCAAGCATCGAGTCCAGCTCGGCGTCGTCGAGCAGGCCGGTGCGGTGCAGCACCCGCGCGTGGGCGCGGGATCCGGCGATGTCATAGCGGGCGAGTCGGAAGTCGAACTGCGTCGACTTGCTCAGCGCGGCCAGCGCGTCGGCCGGCCCGGAGGCGAAGCGGCCGCCCCAGAGCGCGCCCTCGTTCGTTCCCTGGTGGTCATGCTGGTCAGCCATGGGTCACTTCGTCTCGATGCCGTGGCCGGAGAGGTCCGGCTTGCCGTACAGCCGCTCCTCGCGCTGCGAGGCGACCTTCGAGGAGAGCCCGTAGATGTCGATGAACCCGGGCGCCGAGGACTGGTCGAAGGCGTCGCCCTCGTCGTAGGTGGCCAGGTTGAAGTCGTACAGCGAAGTCTCCGACCGCCGACCCTGGACGGTGGCCCGACCGCCGTGCAGCTCCAGACGGATCTCGCCGGAGACGTGCTTCTGGGTCGCCTCGATGAAGGTGTCCAGGTTCTTCTTCAGCGGCGAGAACCACTGGCCGTCGTAGACGAGCTCGGTCCAGCGCTGGTCCACGGTCTTCTTGAACCGGGCCTGCTCGCGCTCCAGGGTGATGTTCTCCAGCTCCTGGTGGGCGGCCATCAGCGCCATCGCCCCGGGGGCCTCGTAGATCTCGCGGGACTTGATGCCGACCAGGCGATCCTCGACGATGTCGATCCGGCCGATGCCCTGGGCGCCGGCACGACGGTTGAGCTGGATGATCGCCTCCAGCGGGGTGACCGTCGCCCCGTCGACGGCCACCGGCACGCCCGCGTCGAAGGTGATGGTGGCGACGTCGGGCGCCGGCGGGAAGGCCGGGTCCTCGGTGTAGTCGTAGACGTCCTTGGTCGGGCTGTTCCAGATGTCCTCGAGGAAGCCGGTCTCCACCGCGCGGCCCCAGACGTTCTGGTCGATGGAGAACGGGTTGGACTTGGTGGTCTCGATCGGCAGCTGGTGGCGCTCGGCGTACTCGATCGCCTTCTCGCGGGTCAGGGCCAGATCGCGGACCGGGGCGATGCACTTCAGCTCCGGACCGAGGGTCTGGATGGAGACTTCGAAGCGCACCTGGTCGTTGCCCTTGCCGGTGCAGCCGTGGGCGACGGTGGAGGCGCCGAACTGCTGGGCGGCGGCGACCAGGTGCTTGGCGATCACCGGCCGGGAGATCGCCGAGACCAGCGGATAGGAGTCCATGTAGAGCCCGTTGGCCTTCAGCGTGGCCATGCAGTACTGCTCGGCGAACTCGTCGCGGGCGTCTGCCACGTAGGCCTCGACGGCGCCGCAGTCCAGGGCGCGCTGACGGACGGTCTCCAGAGATTCGCCGCCCTGGCCGACGTCGACGGCGACGGCGACGACCTCGGCTCCGGTGGCTTCGGCGATCCAGCCGATCGCCACGGAGGTGTCGAGTCCGCCCGAGTAGGCGAGAACAATGCGGTCGGTCATTCCACTGGCTCCTTGCGTCGTCCCGGCGGGGCGGGAGGGTGTGCGGCTCGCCGCAGAGTCTACATAAATATTCGCACACCTGCATACTCCGTGCCTCGGGTCGCCCGCCTCTGCCGAGGCACGGTGTCACACTCACGCGGCGAGCGTCACCGCTCGTCGGCGCCGCAGACGACCGGCCAGCAGCACCAGATGCGGGAACTCCAGCAGCATGCCGAGCACGATCGTCGCCGCGAGCACAGGATCCGGCCCCAGCGTCGCACTGGTGAGCGCCAGCATCAGCGGCGCGTTGCGTGCGGCTCCGGAGACGCAGAGCAGCGCCGTCTCCTCGTGGCGCAGATGGAGTCCGCGGGAGACGAGCTCGAGCAGGGCCGCGCTCGCCGCGAAGAAGACGACCACCGCCGCCAGCGCCGGGGCGACGACGTCGAGCGCGCCGACCAGCTGCCCGGAGCCGCCGGCGAGCAGCACCGCCAGCAGTCCGGCCAGCACCGCCGGCACCGCCCGCCCGGCGCCGGAGACCAGTCCGGCGGCGAGGGCGGCCCCGCCAGCGTCGGGCAGGCGAGCGGCGACCAGTCGCAGCACGACGGCGACTCCGGCCGGGACCAGCACCATGGAGACCAGGGCCGGGCCGAGCCGCTCGAGGACCCCGTCGACGGCCCCTCCGGTGGCCAGCGAGACCCAGAACGGATAGAGCGCCAGCTGCAGCCCCAGATGCAGCGGGATGAGGGCGGCGCCCAGCGCGGTGCTCCCGCCGGCCAGGCGGACGAATCCCAGGAACCAGTCGGCGCACGGGAAGAGCAGGTAGATCAGCACCCCGAGCCGGACCATCTCCTGCCCCGGGGCGGGGAGGAACAGCCAGGACAGCCCCCAGGCCAGCGCCGGCAGCAGCAGGAAGTTGCAGACGACCAGCAGGGCCAGGACGCCGAGCCCGCGCCTCGACCGCAGCGCGGCGCGCCCGCCGGCCGGCCGCATCTCGAGGAAGAGGAGGGTGACCAGCAGCATGACCATCGGCTCACGGGCCGCGGCGGCGGCATCGGAGAGGTGCGGAGCCAGCATTCCGACGGCCAGCCCCGTGACGATGCCGACCAGACCGAGCAGCGCCGTCGATCGGGACGCGGACGAGAGTGCCGAAGCCGTCATGGAGCCCTTCACTGAAGCTATTGAGAACCAGTATCAATAGAGGACTCTACACAGGTCTCGCCGGAACGGGGAACCGGTAGACTGGCGGCATGCCTCATGACGCCTCCCCCGACGCCGGGCAGCCGGACGACCAGGCGCCCGAGACCGGTCAGCCGACGCCGCCGGAGCTCACCGACGAGCAGCTGGAATTCCTCAACTCGATGTTCGACCTGGCCCGCCAGGGACGCGAGGAGGAGCTGCTCCCGCTCATCGACCAGGGCATCCCGGTGAATCTGGCGAACTCCAAGGGCGACACCCTGCTGATCCTGGCCACCTACAACAACCACGTCTCGCTGGTGCGCGGCCTGCTGGCCCGCGACGCCGACGTCCACCGGGTCAACGACCGCGGACAGTCCGCGCTGACCTGCGCCGTCTTCCTGCAGAACGAGGAGTCGGCGACGCTGCTGCTCGACGCCGGCGCCGACCCCCGCACGCGGGGCAGAACGCCTACGCCGTCACCGAGATGTTCGACCTGCCGGCGATGCGCGAACTGCTTGATTCGCGCTCATGAGGAGCCACTCCGGCACCGCCGCGACGCGACGCACCGCGCACTGGTGGTTCCTCGCCGCGGCCGGCGTCGTCACCCTCGGCCCGTGGGTCCTCAGCCTCGGCGATCCGGAGCTGCGGCTCCAGCTGGTGTGCCTCGGGGCCGGAGTCGGCCTCGTCGGCGTCGGCGGCTTCGTGCGCCGGCGCGAGATCGACGCCGCCCGCGTCCGTCGCTGAGCCCGGCCGCGCACACGGTCGGGATGCGCTATCCTGTTCCCACTCGCCGCGCGTCGCACGCGTCGGCAGTGGATCTGTGACCGCTCCCCGTCTCGAGAGAGGTGCCGCCGCACTCGTGGACGACCCTGACTGTCGCCCCCGCCGCACCATCGCCCCGCTCCGAGCTCCCTCCGCGGAGGCCGCGCCATGACCGCCGTCCTCCTGCTGCTGCTCGGCTGCCTGCTGATCTTCGTGATCATCCTGGCCAACGGCTACTTCGTCGCCCAGGAGTTCGCCTACATGTCGGTGGACCGCCACCGGCTGCGAGCTCTGGCCGATTCCGGGGACCGCGCCGCACAGCGCGCCCTGCGCGTCACCGGCCGGACCTCCTTCATGCTGTCCGGAGCCCAGCTGGGCATCACCGTCACCGGACTGCTGGTCGGGTATGTCGCCGAGCCGCTCGTCGGCGAGGGACTCGGTGATCTCCTCGGCGGCGTCGGCGTCCCGGACGCGGTCAGCATCACCGCGGGCACCGTGCTGGCCCTCGCCGTCTCCACCGTGGTGCAGATGATCTTCGGCGAGCTCTTCCCGAAGAACTACGCCCTCGCCAACCCGACGCCGCTGGCCCTGGGCCTCTCCCGCTCCACGACCTGGTACCTGGCCGGGTTCGGCTGGTTCATCGCGCTCTTCGACCGCTCCTCCGAGCTGCTGCTGAAGCTGGTCGGCATGCGTCCGGTCGAGGACGTCGACTCCAGCGCCACGGCCGACGACCTCGAGCGCATCGTCGCCGAGTCGCGGGCGAGCGGCCATCTGCCCGAGCAGATGTACCTGGCCTTCGACCGCATCCTCGACTTCCCCGACCAGGACGTCGAGCATGCCATGATCCCCCGTTCCCGCGCAGGATACGTCTCCCCCGCCACGACGGTCGCCGAAGTCCGCGGCCTGATGGCCGCCGAGCACACCCGGTACCCGGTGATCGACGCCGAGGACCAGCCGGTCGGCATCGTGACCATGCTCGACCTGCTCGCCGGCGCCGTCGACGAGGCCGCCGCAGTGACGACGGTGATGCGCGAACCGGTCATCCTCCCGACGCTGATGCGCCTGCCGGAGGCCGTGCGGACGCTGCGCGAGCGGCGGGCCCAGCTCGCCTGCGTGATCGACGAGCACGGCGGCTTCGTCGGCGTCGTCACCCTCGAGGACCTGGGCGAGGAGATCTTCGGTGACATCACTGACGAGCACGACGTCGCGGCGCCGCCGCTGGCCGAGGCGACGGGCGAGGACCGCTGGCGGGCCGACGCCGAGATCCCGCTGGACGAGCTCGAGCGGACCGTCGGCCATGATGTCCCCGACGGAGACTACGAGACGCTCTCCGGCCTGCTGATCGCCCAGCATGGCGGTCTGCCGGACGTCGGCGACCAGGTGCTGATCGACCTGCCCGCCGACCCCGGCGACTACTCCAACGACGATCCCCCGCCACATCGTCGCCTGGAGGTCACCGTCGTCAGCGTCGAACGTCACGTCCCGGCCGTCGTCGAGCTGTCGGTCCATGAGGACCGGAACGCGGATCAGGAGCATGACGGATGACCGAATGGATCGTCCCCGCCCTCGCCACGATCGCCATCATCGTGCTCTCGGCGTTCTTCGTGGTCCTGGAGTTCTCCATGCTCGCCGCTCGTCGACACCGGTTGGAGGAGAGCGCGGAGACCAGCCGGAGCGCCCGGGCGGCGCTGCGCGGGCTCAACGAGCTGACGGTCATGCTCGCCGCCGCGCAGCTGGGCATCACCGCCTGCACCTTCGCCCTCGGCGCGGTCAGCAAGCCGGCCGTCCACCATGCGCTGACCCCGCTGCTCCAGGCGGCGTCGATGCCGCTCTGGGCGGCCGACGCCGTCGCCTTCGCCGCGGCGCTGCTGCTGATGACCTTCCTGCATCTGGTCGTCGGGGAGATGGCGCCGAAGTCCTGGGCCATCGCGCATCCGGAGCTCTCGGCGCGGCTGGTCGCCGTCCCGGCCCGGGTCCTGGCCCGTCTCCTCCACCCGCTGCTGAGCCTGATCAACGGGATCGCCAATCGACTGGTGTCAGCCGCCGGAGTGGAGCCGGTCGACCGCGCCGCCGTCGGAGGCTACGACTCCGAGACCATCCATCAGCTGATCCGGCACTCGACCGACGCCGGGGCTCTGGACGAGATCGCCGGGGGCCAGCTCTCCCAGGTCATCGCCCTGGAGACGCTGCCGGTCGAGGAGGTCAACGCCGGGCGCCGCCGATCCGGCACCGCTTCGCTGCCGCCCGACGCGACCATGGCCGACGTCCAGCGCCTCGCGGCCGAGACCTCGCATCTGCGGATCCTGCTCGACGGCGCCCGACCGGAGGACCAGCCGCGCATCGTCCATGTGCGCGACACGCTGACGGCCGACCCGCAGGATGCCGCGGCGGATGCATCCCGGCCGACCCTCGTCGTGCCTGACGGCACGCCGACGCCCCAGGTGCTGCAGCGGATGCGCGAGACCGGCGAGCAGCTGGTCGTGGTCCGCACGGAGGGACGTCCGGTGACCGGGGTGGTCACCTGGAACGACATCCTGCGTCGGGTCTGGCCGGAGTCCGTCCGGCACGCCGGCTGACCGCAGCACGGCGTGGCCCCTCGGCTCAGGAACGCCCCTCGGCGAAGCCGCTGAAGCGGGCGGCGACCGTCTCTCCGCCGGAGGGATCGGTGGTGACCAGCATGATCGTGTCGTCGCCGGCGATGGTGCCCAGCACCTCCTCCAGCCCGGCGTGGTCGACGGCGCTGGCCAGGAACTGCGCAGCACCGGGCGGAGTCCGCAGGATGACCAGATTCGCGCTGGCCTCCGCGGAGACCAGCAGATCACGGCAGAGACCCACCAAGCGGGCCGTCGTCGCCGCCTCGGTCTGCTCGGCCTGCAGCTCGCGCTCGTGGCCCTCGCCGGGCACCGCGTAGATCAGCGCGCCGTCGGCACCGCGGACCCGGGCAGCACCGATCTCCACCAGATCGCGCGAGAGCGTGCCCTGGGTGACCTTCAGCCTCTCGTCGGCGAGCTGCTGGGCGAGCTCGCCCTGCGAGCGCACGCTGTGCCGGCTGATCAGCTCGCGGATCTTCGCCTGGCGCGCGGTCTTGGTCGCCGGAGCGGTCATCGCCGCTCCGCCGCGCGGACCTGGGCGACGGTCTGCTCGTCGGCCCGTCCGGACTCCACCAGCAGCCAGGCCATCAGGGCCTTCTGCGCGTGCAGGCGGTTCTCCGCCTCGTCCCAGACCACCGACTGCGGCCCGTCGATGACCTCGCCGGCGATCTCCACGCCCCGGTAGGCGGGCAGGCAGTGCAGCACCAGCGCTCCCTCGGCGGCCTGCGCCATCGCCTCGGCGTCCACGCGGTAGTCGCCGAAGAGCCGCAGCCGCTGCTCCTTCTCCTCCTCCTGACCCATCGAGACCCAGGTGTCGGTGGCGACGACGTCGACGCCGGACAGCGCGACGGCGGGATCGGCGGTGATCGTCACGGAGCCGCCGGTGCGCGCGGCGCGCTCCTCGGCGGCGGCGACGACGGCGTCGTCGGGCCGGTGCCCGTCCGGACCGGCGATGCGCACGTCCATGCCCGCGTTGACGCCGGCGAGCAGGTACGAGTTGGCCATGTTGTTCGCCGCGTCGCCCAGATAGGCCAGCGAGCGGCCGGCCAGCTCGCCGAGATGCTCGCGGACGGTGAGCAGATCGGCCAGCAGCTGGCAGGGATGGTGATCGTCGGAGAGCGCGTTGATCACCGGCGCGGCGGAGTGGGCGGCCATCTCCTCCAGGCCGGACTGCTCGTAGGTGCGCCAGATGATCAGCGAGACCATCCGCTCCAGGACCTTGGCGGTGTCGGCGATGGACTCCTTGTGCCCCAGCTGGGACTCGCCGGGGTTGACCACCAGCGGCGAGCCGCCCAGCGCCGAGATCCCGGCGGAGAAGGAGAAGCGCGTGCGGGTGGAGGTCTTGTCGAAGAACACCGCGGCGGTCTGCGGGCCGGCCAGTGCGCGGATCGCGTAGGGATCGGTCTTCATCGTCGCCGCGAGGGTGAGCACGCGGTCGAGCTCCTCGGGGCTGAGGTCCAGGTCAGAGATGAAATGGCGCGTCATGAGTTCTCCTTCGCGGCGGCGAGCAGGCCGGGCAGGGCCTCGACGAAGCCCAGCACCTGCTCCTCGGCGATGTTCAGCGGCGGGGCCAGCCGCAGCGTGGTCGGTCCGGTGGCGTTGATGATGAAGCCGGCCTCCAGCGCGGCGGCGACCACCGCCGGGGCGAGCCCGGCGGCCGGGGCGGTCTCCGGGTCGGCGTCGAGCTCGACGCCGAGCAGCAGTCCCCTCCCGCGCACCTCGGCGACGCCGTCGACGGCGGCCAGCGCAGCGGCGGCCCGCTCCCCGAGGGAGCGGACGTGCTCCAGCAGCCCCTCCTCCTCGATGCCGGCGATCGTGGCCAGCGCAGCGGCCGTGGCCATCGGGTTCCCGCCGAAGGTGGTCCCATGCTGGCCGGCGGTCAGCAGCGCCGAGACCTCCTCGCCGCGGGTGATCAGCGCCCCGATCGGGAAGCCGCCGCCGAGCCCCTTGGCCAGCGTGACGGCGTCGGGGTCCGCGCCGGCGGAGGCGAACCATGCCCCGGTCCTGCCGACGCCGGTCTGGACCTCGTCGACGATCATCAGCGCGCCGGCCTCGCGGGTGACGGCGCGGACGGCGGTCAGGTAGTCGTCGGGCAGCTCGCGCACGCCGGCCTCCCCCTGGATGGGTTCGACGACCACGGCGGCGACGGTCTCGTCGACGGCGGCGCGCAGCGCTTCGACGTCGCCGGCGGGGACGTGCTCCACTCCGGCGGGCATCGGTTCGAAGGGCTCGCGCTGGGCGGGCTTGCCGGTCATCGCCAGCGCTCCCATGGTCCGTCCGTGGAAGCTGTTCTCCAGGGCGATGATCCGCGGCCGCTCGGCGCCGCCGTGGCGGCGGGCGAGTTTGAAGGCGGCCTCGTTGGACTCGGTGCCCGAGTTGGTGAAGAACGCCTTCGACCCGGCCGGCGCCTCGGCGAGCCGCAGCAGCGTCTCCGCCAGGGCGATCTGGGGCGGGCTGGTGAACAGGTTCGAGATGTGGCCCAGCGTGGCGGCCTGCTCGCTGATCGCCGCGGTGACGCGGGGATGCGCGTGGCCCAGGGCGTTGACCGCGATCCCGGCCAGCAGGTCCAGATACTCGCCGCCGTCGGCGTCGACGACGGCGGCTCCGGAGCCGCGCACCAGCACCCGCTGCGGGGTTCCGAAGACGCCCAGCAGCGACTCGCGGTAACGGCCCAGCAGGTCCTGCGAGCTGCTCGTCGGGGAGACGGTCTCGGCGGTCTCGGCGGTCTCGCTCAACGGTCCTCCTCCGCGTCGGGCACGACCTGGGTGCCCACGCCCTCGGTGGTCACGACCTCCAGCAGCATCGAGTGCGGCTCGCGGCCGTCGACGATGTGCGCCCGCGGCACCCCTCCCTCGACGGCGGAGAGCGCCGCGGTCATCTTCGGGATCATCCCGGCCTGCAGATCGGGCAGCATCTCCTTCAGGTCGGAGGCCGCCAGCGAGGAGATCAGCGAGGAGCGGTCCGGCCAGTCGGCGTAGAGCCCCTCGACGTCGGTGAGCATGACCAGCTTCGCCGCACCCAGCGCCGAGGCCACCGCGGCGGCGGCCAGATCGGCGTTGACGTTGAGCACCTCCCCGGTCGGGCGCCCGGCGGCGTCGAACTCCGGAGCGATGGTGGAGATCACCGGGATGCGTTTGGCCGCCAGCAGGTCCTGCACGGCGTCGGGGTTCACCCCGGTGACCTCGCCGACCAGTCCGAGATCGACGTCCTCGCCGTCGACGGTGACCTGCTTGCGCACGGCGCGCAGCAGGGCGGCGTCCTCGCCGGAGAGGCCGACGGCGTAGGGCCCGTGGGAGTTGATGAGTCCGATGAGTTCGCGGCCGACCTGGCCGGTGAGCACCATGCGCACCACGTCCATGGCCTCCGGAGTGGTCACCCGGTATCCGCCGCGGAACTCGGACTCCACGCCGACGGCCTCGAGCATCGCATTGATCTGCGGGCCGCCGCCGTGGACGACGACGGGATTGACCCCGACGTGCCGCAGGAAGACCACGTCCTCGGCGAAGGCGCGGCGCAGCTCGTCGTCGACCATGGCGTTGCCGCCGTACTTGATGACGATCGTCTCGCCGGCGAACTTCTGCATCCAGGGCAGCGCCTCGATCAGCGTGGCCGCCCGCGCGCCGGCGGCGGCCAGCGGGTCGGACTGCCGCGGCTGGTAGCTCGAGGAGGTGGGATTCACAGTGTTCCTTGTCGACGGGTCCGGCCGAGGGTCAGCTGGAGTAGGCGGAGTTCTCGTGGACGTAGTCGTGGGTGAGGTCGTTGGTCAGGATGGTCGCCTCGGCGTCGCCGGCCTTCAGATCGATGGTGACCTCCACCTGCCGGCCGGAGAGGTCGACCAGCTCACGGTCCTCGCCGATGCCGCCGGACCGGCAGATCGTCACCCCGTTGACCGCGACGTCGATGGTCGCCGGGTCGAAGGCGACGTCGGTGGTGCCGACTGCCGAGAGGATGCGGCCCCAGTTGGGGTCGCGGCCGAAGATCGCGGTCTTGAAGAGGTTCGAGCGGGCGACGGCGCGGCCGGCGGTCTCGGCGTCCTCCTCGTCGGCGGCATGCACCGTGGTGATCGCGATCTCGTGGGCCGCCCCCTCGGCGTCGGCGATCAGCTGGGCGGCCAGATCCCGGCACACCGCGGTGAGCGCGGCCTGGAACTCGGCCAGATCGACGCCGGCGGGGTCGGCCTCGGGATGCGCGCCGGAGGCCATGGCGACGACGGTGTCGTTGGTCGACATGCAGCCGTCGGAGTCGGCGCGGTCGAAGCTGACCCGCGTGGCCTCGCGCAGCGCGGCGTCGAGGTCGGCCGGAGCGATCACCGCGTCGGTGGTGACCACGGAGAGCATGGTGGCCATGCCCGGAGCGAGCATGCCCGCGCCCTTGGCCATTCCGCCGACGGTGAAGCCCGATCCGGCGGCCTGGGACGTCTTGGCCACGGAGTCGGTGGTGCGGATGGCGTCGGCGGCCGCCTCGCCGGAGGCGGAATCGTCGGACAGCACGCCGACGGCGGCGTCGACGCCGGTCAGCAGGGCCTCCATGTCCAGGCGCGTCCCGATGAGTCCGGTGGAGCAGACCAGCACGTCCTGGGCGGAGAGCTGCAGCGTCTCGGCGACGTGCTCGGCAGTGGCGTGGGTGTCGGCGAAGCCCTCCGGGCCGGTGCAGGCGTTGGCGCCGCCGGAGTTCAGCACCACGGCCTCGGCGCGGCCGTCGTCGATCGCCTGCTGCGACCAGAGCACCGGGGCGGCGGCGACGCGGTTGGTGGTGAAGACGGCCGCGGCGTGCTTCTGCGGGCCGGTGTTGACCACCAGGGCGAGGTCGCGCCCGTCGCCCTTCAGCCCGGCGCCGACGCCGGCGGCGGTGAATCCTGCGGCGGCGGTGATGCTCATGGTGCGACTCCCATCATGTCCAGTCCGGTGGTCTCGTCCAGGCCCAGGGCCAGGTTCATCGACTGCACCGCTCCGCCGGCGGTGCCCTTGGTGAGGTTGTCCGAGGCGGAGACGACGACCGCGCGGCCGGCATGCTCGTCGACGGTCAGCTGCACGGTGATGTGGTTGGAGCCGACGACCTGCTTGGTGGCCGGCCACTGCCCCTCGGGCAACAGGTGGACGAAGGGCTCGGCGTCGTACTGTGCGGCATAGGCCGCGCGCAGCTGCTCCGCCGTCGTGCCCGGGGCGAGCTTCGCCGTCGAGGTGGCCAGGATCCCGCGGGACATCGGCGCGAGCGTCGGGGTGAAGGAGACCTGCACCTCGGCGCCGGCCGCGGCGCGCAGCCCCTGCTCGATCTCCGGAGTGTGGCGGTGCACGCCGCCGACGCCGTAGGGACTCATCCCGCCGGAGACTTCGGAGGCCAGCAGATGCGGCTTCAGCGACTTCCCGGCCCCGGAGGTGCCGGTGGCGGCGACGATGACGACGTCGTCGCGCTCGACGAGCCCGGAGGCCATCGCCGGAGCCAGGCCGAGCAGGATCGTGGTCGGATAGCAGCCCGGCACCGCCACGCGGCGGGTGCCGCGCAGCCGTTCGCGGCCGCCGGGCAGCTCCGGAAGCCCATAGGGCCAGGTGCCCTGATGTGCGCCGTCGTAGAAGGCGTCCCAGTCCGCCGACGACTCCAGGCGGTGGTCGGCGGCGGCATCGATGACCAGCACCTCCTCGCCCAGCTGGGCGGCGATCTCCCCGCTGGCGCCGTGCGGCAGAGCGAGGAAGACGACGTCGTGGCCGGCCAGCACCTCGGCGGCGGTGTCCTCGATGGTCCGGTCGGCCAGGGAGTGCAGATGCGGCTGCACCGCGCCCAGCCGCTCCCCGGCCGAGGAGTGCGCCGTGACGGCGCCGACCTCCACCTCGGGGTGGGCGGCGAGCAGGCGCAGAACTTCTCCCCCGGCATAGCCGGAGGCTCCGGAGACGGCGACGCGATAGCTCATGCGGGTCAGTCTACGCCGATGTATGCAGGTTCATCAATATTTATGCATATGCGGCTCCGGAGGACGCTGCCGGACGATGGTCCGGCGATCGGCGCGGAGCGCCTCCGCCGATCCCCCACGCTGTTCGGCGCGACCACGTGATTTCGGTACTCTGTGCGCATGGTCGACAACACTGTGTATCCCGAGGACCTGCCCGATGCCGCACAGGTCGTGCGCGCCGAGCGGGCCGGCGGACCGGACGTCCTCTCCCCGGTGGAGACCGCGCTGCCCGAGCCCGCCCCGGGCCAGGTCCTGGTGGAGACGTCCGCGGCCGGCGTCAACTTCATCGAGACCTACCAGCGCGGCGGTGTCTACCCCGTCGAGCATCCCTTCGTCCCCGGCACCGAGGGGGCAGGCCGGGTGATCGACCTCGGCGAGGGCGTCGAGGGCCTCTCCGTGGGATCGCGGATCGCCACCAGCGAGGCCGCGACCGGCACCTACGCCAGCCACTTCCTGGTCGAGGCGGCCAAGGCGGTGCCGGTTCCCGACGACATCAGCGACGAGCAGGCCGCCGCTCTGCCCCTGCAGGGAGCCACCGCCCACTATCTGGTCAACTCCACCTACCGCGTCTCGCCCGGCGAGACCGTGCTGACCCACGCCGGCGCCGGCGGAGTCGGCCAGCTGCTCACCCAGCTTCTCAAGGCCAAGGGCGCCCGGGTGATCACCACGACGTCGACGCCGGAGAAGGCCGAGACCGCCCAGGCCGCCGGCGCCGACCACGTGCTGGACTACCAGACCTTCGCCGAACAGGTCCGTGAGATCACCGCCGACGTGGGCGTCTCGGTCGTCTACGACGGCGTCGGCCGGGCGACCTTCGACGGCTCGCTGCGCAGCCTCGGGGTGCGCGGCACCATGGTGCTCTTCGGCGGCTCCTCCGGCCAGGTGCCGCCGCTGGACCTGCAGGAGCTCAACGCCCGCGGCGGCCTCTACGTCACCCGCCCCGCGCTGCAGTGGTACCTGCGCAACGCCGAGGAGCGGGCATGGCGCTTCTCCGAGCTGTTCAAGGCGCTGAGCGACGGCTCGCTGACGCTCTCGATCGGCGCGACCTACCCGCTGGCCCAGGCCGGGCAGGCTCACGAGGACCTGGAGAACCGCCGCACCACCGGCAAGCTGCTGCTCAAGCCCTGAACTGCGGACGGCCGCTCACCGCCGCCGCAGCTGGCGTGCATAGTCGTCGAGGACAGCCAGGATGCCCGGGTGGTGGTAGACGCGATGACGGCGCCGCCCGGAGACCTCGACGAGCACCCCGCGGTCGACCAGCTGTGCCAGGACGCGCTGCACCGTGACGTCGTTCAGGGCGAACTGACTCTTCAGGAACGACGCATTGATCACCGGATGCGCCACCAGATGGGGCACGACGGCCCAGACTGTGGCGTCACGTCGCACGCCGGCCAGCCGTCCACGCGACTCCTCGACCTCCTGCAGGAGCCGCTCGACGAGCTGTCCACCGGTCTGGGCGGCGAAATGCGCCGCGTCGATGAACTGCTCCACGATCGGCCCGGCCTGCCCCGCCCGGTAGGCCGTGAGCGCGTCGAAGTAGGTGTCGGTGTCCCGGAGCAGCCCGGCGGACAACGGAGCGGTGGTCGTGGTCAGCACACCGTGTTCGAGGAGCATCGCATGCACCAGAGCCCGACCGGTGCGCCCATTGCCGTCGGAGAAGGGATGGATGGCCTCGAACTGGGCATGTGCGATCGCCGCGCGCAGCAGCGGGGGCAGGTCCAGACGCCGGACGAAGGACAGCAGGTCCTCCATCGAGTCCGGAACCTGATCGGCCTGCGGCGCGATATGGGCCGCACCGACCGGGCTGATCGCCGAGGCGCCGACCCAGACCAGCTCATCGCGATGGGCCCCTGCCCTGTCAGCCCCGCTGGGCTGGGCCGAGAGGAGCACCCGTCGCATCTCCAGGACCGCCGAGTGGTCCAGGGCATCGGCCCGGGACAGTGCAGCTTCCATCGCCCGCACGTTGGCCACCACGACGTTCGCATTCGCGCTGGTCGACTGGTCGAGCTCGGCCAGGGCGAGTTGTCGAGCCCCCACCGTGAGGTTCTCGATCCGCGATGACGAGGTGGACTCCGTCCTCAGCAGCACCGCACTCATCGGCCCCAGGCTCGGGCTCTCCGGCCCCAGGCGCTCTCGGGCGTGAGCGTCGAACCGGCTCAACGCACGAGTCGCCTCATCCAGATCCGTGGCGAGCTCGACGGAGAGGGACGGGGACCAGGACAGCAGGCGGGCCGGCATCGCGGACCGATAGCCGCCCGAGGCGGCCGCACGACGTCGACGCCCGGTCATGCCGTCGTCACGGGCCTCCCACCAGTGATCCTCGTACTCGACCGCCGGCACTTCACACGTCACCATGCTGTCGCTATACCTACACATATGCCGCTAGATGTAAGTAAAGTCCGGAGCGACTCACACGTGAGCCCGGTGATGACGACATGCCACCCGTACCGACGACGGCCCCTCCCCCGGACCTGACCTGGTCATCGGGGCGAGGGGCCGTCGTCGTTCTGCCGGGGCGTCTTCCCGGGTCGTGACGCAGTGCGCGGGAGGCTGCTCAGCGCTGGGTCGCGCCGTGGCGCCGCTCGGCCAGCGCCACCGCGTGCCCGCGGGCCTCGGAGGCCTCGTCGGCGGTCAGCGTCCGGTCGGGCGCGCGGAAGCGCAGCGCGAAGGCCAGGGACTTCTTCCCGTCCTCGATGCCCTCACCGGCGTAGACGTCGAAGAGCTCGACGGCCTCGAGCAGCGCGCCGGCGCCCTCAGCCAGCGTGGCGCGCAGCTCGCCGGCGGTCACCTCGGCGTCGACGATCAGCGAGACGTCCTGGGTGGTCTGCGGGAACGTCGACAGCTCCGCGGCGGTGACCTGCTCGGACGCGGCGGCCAGCACCGCGGAGAGGTCCAGCTCCACCGCCGCGGTTCGCTCGGGCAGATCCCAGGCCTCGACGACGGTGGGATGCAGCTCGCCGGCGACGCCGACCCTGGTGCCCGCCGAGTCGCCGTCGGCCGCCGGCAGCCGCAGCTCCGCTGTGCGTCCGGGGTGGAAGGCCTGGTGCGCGCCCTGGACGACCTCCAGCTCGACGCCGACGCGCTCGGCGACGAAGCGGGCGACCTCGATCGCGTCCGCCCAGTCCCGGCGGCGCCCGGAGGCGCCGACCTCCGCCGCCGGCTCGGCGCCGCAGAGCGCGGCGGCGACGTGCCAGGGCTGGTCCGGGATGCCGGCGAGCAGGTCGGCCAGGACGCCTTCGCCGGGATGGGCGCCGAGGTCGGGGATCTCCGCGCTGCCGAGCTGGTCGCCGGGCAGGACGACGGCGCCGGCCTCGTAGAGCGCCAGGTCGGAGAAGCCGCGCGAGACGTTGCGTCGCAGAGTGTCCAGCACTCCGGGAAGCAGGGTGGTCCGCAGCGTCGGATGCTGGGCGGCGATCGGGTTGACCAGACGCACCATCGGCCAGGGCCGCTCACTCTCCTCGGCCCGACCGAAGAGCGTGTTGGCCTCCTCGGAGAGGAAGGGGTAGCTCAGCGTCTCGGTCAGCCCGGCGGCCGCCAGTCCGTCGAGCACCTGCCGGCGACGGCGCTGGTCGGCGGTGAGCCCGCGGCCGGCCGGAGCCTGCGGCAGCCGCGCCGGGATGCGGTCGTAGCCGATCAGCCGGGCGACTTCCTCGACGAGATCCTCGGCGATGGTCAGATCCGGCCGCCAGCTGGGCGGGGTGACCTCCAGACGGTCCTCGGCGTCGGGACCGGCGACTGTCGCGCCGATCGCGCGCAGCGTCTCGACGACCTGCTCGTCGGTGTATTCCACGCCGGTCAGCCGCTGCGCCAGCGCGGGATCCAAGGAGATGGCCTGCGGCAGGGCCGGATCGCCGACGGCGGTGATCTCGCCGGAGTCGGTGCCGGAGGCCAGCTCGACGAGCAGCTCGACGGCGCGCTGGGCGGCGATGTCGGGCATCAGCGGGTCGACGCCGCGCTCGTTGCGCTTCGAGGCCTCCGACGGCAGCTTGTGCCGCCGCCGGGTGCGCCCGACGGTGATCGGGTCGAAGTGGGCGGCCTCGATGAGGACGGTCGTGGTGGTCTCGCCGACCTCGGTCTCGCCGCCGCCCATGACGCCGGCCAGGCCGATCGCCCCGCGGTCGTCGGCGATGACCAGGTCCTCGACGTCGAGCGTGCGGGACTTGTCGTCCAGCGTGGTCAGCGTCTCGCCCGCGGCGGCACGGCGCACACGGATCGGGCCGCGCAGCTGCTCGGCGTCGTAGAAGTGCAGCGGCTGACCGAGCTCCCACATCACGTAGTTCGAGATGTCGACCGGCAGCGAGATCGGGCGCATGCCCGCCAGGCGCAGCCGGGAGGCCATCCAGGGCGGGGTGGGCGCGTCGACGTCGACGCCGGTGACCGTCCGGGCGACGAAGCGGTCGCAGCCGGCGGTGCCGTAGATCGGGGCCTCGTCCTCCAGACGGACCTCGCGGCCCGGGGCCGTCGCCTCGGGAACGACGACCTGCGCGGCCGGGTCGACGACCTCGGTGCCGGTGGCGTGGCCGTACTCGCGGGCGACGCCGCGCATCGAGAAGGCATAGCCGCGATCCGGGGTCACGTTGATCTCGGCGGCCTCGTCGGCCAGCCCGAGCAGGGCCAGCGCGTCGGCGCCGACCTCGGGGTCCAGCCCGAGCGTGGAGAGCACCAGGATGCCGTCGTGGTCCTCTCCGAGGCCCAGCTCCTTGGTGGAGGCGATCATCCCGGCCGAGACGTGGCCGTAGGTCTTCCGCGCGCTGATCCGGAAGTCGCCGGGCAGCACCGCACCGGGCAGGGTGACCACGACCTTGTCGCCGACCTCGAAGTTGTGCGCGCCGCAGACGACGCCCTGCACGCCGTCGGGCTCGATGCCCTCGTGCGTGAGCGTCTGGGTCTGCCCCTCGGGGACGACGCGGACGCGGCACCAGTTGATGGTCTTGCCGTTGGACTGCGGCTCGGGCGTCTTCTCCAGCACCTCGCCGACGACGACGGGGCCGGCGATCTCGTCGGAGGGACGGTGCACGTCCTCCTCCTCGAGGCCGACGCGGACGAGCCGGGCCATCAGGTCCTCGGCCGTGCCGTCGGCGTCGAAGCTGGTGTACTCGCGGATCCAGGACAGGGGGATGCGCATGCCCTCAGACCTCCATTCCGAAGTGCTGGCTGAAGCGGACGTCGCCTTCGATCATGTCGTGCATGTCGGACACGCCGTTGCGGAACATCAGCGTGCGCTCCACCCCCATGCCGAAGGCGAATCCGGTGTGGGTCTCCGGGTCGACGCCGGCGGCGCGCAGCACGTTCGGGTGGACCATTCCGCAGCCGCCCCACTCGATCCACTGCGGACCGCCTGCGGCATGCGGGTGCCAGACGTCGAGCTCCGCACTCGGCTCGGTGAAGGGGAAGTAGGCCGGGCGCAGCCGGATCGCGGCGTCGTCACCGAGCATCCGCCGGGCGAAGTGCTCGAGCGTGCCGCGCAGATCGGCCATGGTCAGCCCCTCGTCGACGGCCAGGCCCTCGAACTGGTGGAAGACCGGAGTGTGCGTGGCGTCGAGCTCGTCGGTGCGGAAGGTCCGCCCCGGGCAGAGCACATAGACGGGCAGCCGCCGCTCCAGCAGCGAGCGCACCTGCACCGGCGAGGTGTGGGTGCGCAGCACCAGATGGGAGTCGACCGGCTCGACGAAGAAGGTGTCCTGCAGCTCGCGGGACGGGTGGTCCGGGGCGATGTTCAGCGCGTCGAAGTTGAACCACTCGGACTCCACCTCCGGCCCCTCGGCGATCTCCCAGCCCATGGCGGTGAAGATGTCGGAGACCCGTTCCTGCAGCACCGACAGCGGGTGGCGGGCGCCGGTGCGGCGACGGCGCGGCGCGGCGGTGACGTCGACGGTCTCCTCGACGAGCATCCGCCCGGCGTGCTCGGCCTCCAGCACCTCGGTGCGCGCGGCCAGCGCCTGCTGGATCCGGCCGCGGGCCCGGCCGAGCAGCTTGCCGGCGGCGGCCTTCTCCTCCTTCGACAGGTCCTTGATCTGCCGGTTGGCCAGCACGATCGGAGCCTTGTCCCCGGTGTGGGACAGTCGCGCGGTCTTCAGCTGGTCGAGGTCGGCGGCGGCGTCGAAGGCGGCCAGCGCATCGTCGACGCAGCGCTGGACGGCCGCCTCGTCGAGCGGATGAGGTGTCTCGGGCGTGGACATTCTGCTCCCGTGGAAGGCGTTCATGAATGATCCCGGTCAGTCTATGCGGTCGGCTTCCCGAGCGCAGATCCGCCGGGCGGGCGTCCACGGGGTGGGACCCTCGTCGACCGCCGCTGAGGAGGATCGCGAGGACCGTGTCGAACATACGATCTGACAGGTTCTTCACAGGTTCATCGGCATCGAACATGTCTTCGATTCCGCGGCGCGACGTCTTGCAGATCGCCTAGAATACGTGTTCTAATGGCAAGGCGCGATGGGAAGCGCGACGCGCGCAGAAGCCCTCCTCACTGCTTCTGCGCGCGTCTCCCATGTCGGGCGCCTGGTCGGAGCCTCTCCGCCGTGCCCAGTGCCACATCCTCGGCACCTTGACCCGCCGGTTCCCGACGGCGAAGGATGGACTCGCCGTCAGGAACCGGACGAACGAGGAGTCTGAATCATGAGCGCATCCCACGAGGTCCTCCCCCACCGGATCGGTCTCGGCACCGCACCGCTGGGGAACATGTTCCGCGACATCCCGGAGGACGAGGCGCGGGCCACCCTGGACGCCGCGTGGGAGCAGGGCGTCCGCTACTTCGACACCGCCCCCTTCTACGGCGCAGGACTGGCCGAGACGCGGCTCGGAGCGATGCTGGCCGGGCGCGACCGGGACGAGTACGTGCTCAGCACCAAGGTGGGCCGCTACCTCCTCGACGAGGACGAGGAGAAGTCCGGCCTCTTCGCACAGGGGCTGCCCAACAAGGCCGTCACCGACTACGGCGCCGACGCCACCCGGCGCTCCATCGAGCAGAGCCTGGAGCGGCTGCGCACCGACCGGCTGGACTTCGTGTTCGTCCACGACGTCTCCCGCGACTTCCACGGCGACGCCTGGCTGGACCACCTCGCCACCGCGCGGACCGGGGCCTTCCGCGTGCTCGCGCAGCTGCAACAGGAGGGCGTGATCCGCGGCTGGGGGCTCGGCGTCAACACCACCGAGCCGATCGAGCTCGCCCTGGACCTGGATGAGACCCCGCCGACGATGAGCCTCTCGGCGACCCAGTACACCCTGCTGCAGCATGAGCGGGCGCTGGAGCGCATGCTGCCCTCGGCCGAGGCGCACGGCGCCGGCATCGTCGTCGGCGGCCCCTACAACTCGGGCGCGCTGATGGGCGGAGACCACTTCGACTACGGCACGGTGCCCGCCCAGGTCAGTCGTCGGGTGTCCGCGCTCGGCGAGATCGCCGAACGCCACGGGGTGAGCCTGAAGGCCGCGGCGCTGCAGTTCTCCACCGCCCATCCGGCCGTCGCCGCCGTGATCCCGGGATCGAGTCGCCCGCAGCGCATCGCCGAGGATCTCGCCGCGCTGCAGGAGCAGATCCCGCAGGCGTTCTGGCAGGAGCTGCGCGAACAGGAGCTCATCGCCGCCGTCGCACCGATCCCCGTCGCCTGAGCACCGTGGGCCTCTGAGCGCCGCGGGCCGGGGGAACCGCGGTCGCCGACGTCGCGCGCTCAGTGCTCCGCGGCGTCCTCGACGGGCCGGGCGGCCTCCGCTCGCCGGGCGCCGAGCTGGGACAGCAGCTCCTCGACGATCGGCACATCCGCCGGGATCCACGCGTGGTCGAGCAGCGTTCCGTCCACCGGAGCCCAGACCAGCTGATCATGATCCTGCAGCGGGGTCGGCTCGCCGTCGACGACCGCCCCGACGAACAGCCGCATCACCGCCGTGCCGGCGAGCGGCCACCCCACCCCGGGGGAGAAACCTGCCGCGGCGGAGCCGTGGAGCTCCTCGCCGAGTTCCACCTCGACGCCCAGCTCCTCGCGCAGCTCGCGGCGCACTCCGTCCTCCGGAGTCTCGCCCGGTTCGAGCTTGCCGCCCGGGAACTCCCACAGCCCGGCGATCGCCGCGGGGCGCGTCCGACGAGCGATCAGCAGGCGCCGCGGACCACCGTCCGCCGCCTCGCGCAGCAGCGCCGCCGCGACGACGACCGTCCGCGGCGCCGAGTCCTGCTCACCGGTCATCGGAGCACGCTCCGGTTGCGTCCTGCCCCTCGCAGAGCTGCTTCAGCCGGGCGACGGAGGCGGCCAGCCGATCCGCCGTGGTGGCCCGGGCCTTCGCCAGACGGCGCTCGTCGGTCAGTCGGGACCAGTCGTAGGTATGGGTGACCTCGGCACGCCCCTCGGCACGCGGTGCGATCGACCAGCGCCACAGGTGCCCGGCCGGCTCGGCGCCGACGTCTGCGGGCATCCAGGCGATGAGTCGGCCCTCGACGAACTCCACCACGTGGTTCTCCCGCGTCTGCCCATTGGTCAGCCGGGTGCGGAACACGTCGCCGACGGCCGTGACCCGCTGTCCGGTCGCGGCGTGGTCGAGATTGTCGTTCCCGTCCCAGGCGATCTGGCGGGACGGGTCCGCGATGTGCTCGAAGAGCATCGCCGGATCGGCGGAGACGACGTCGCGCGCGGCGACCACACGGGCGCAGTGGCCGGGGTCGTAGGCGACGTCCTCCGCTCCGTTGTCTCCGTAGGAGGCGCTCCCCCGCGGCGCGTCGGCACCGCCGGGGGCGGAGGATGCTGAAGCCATGGGGCCAGACTACGTCACCGGCCTGCGCCGCAGGTCCGGGAACGTCGGAGATCCAGGAGGCGATCATCCGCCGGGGGCACCGTCATCCGCCGTCGGGGCCGGCCGGCGGCCGCGAACCCCTGGCCGTTCCGATTCCGCCTGAGTAGGGTGTGGTCTGTCACTCTCCAGGGCGTCCAGCAGACAGCGCTCCGGAGCGTGACGACTGAGAAGGAAGCACAGAGACAGAGGAGTCATCATGCCTGACCTGAGCAGCCTGCTGGACATCGTCACCGGCCTCGTCGACACCGTCCTCTCCCTGCTGGGAGGCCTGGGCGTCTGATCCCGGACGCTGTCCGGAACCCCGCTGTGCCGCCCGGACCGCACAGGTTCTCCGGGCGGCACAGCTCTGCCCGACCACCTCTCTCCCCTCCCCGGAGGAGACCGGGCGTCCCCGGTGTCGCTGACCTATAGTGGAGCGAGTGTCCCACGACGATCCCTCTCCCCAGCAGACGATGACCGCGCCCGCGGACGAACACCGGTGGACGACGATCGAGACGACGCCGGTTCCGGAGCCTGCGCCCCACTCCCCGGCCGAAGACGTCCTGGGGATGCTCACCGGGACCATCCTGGCCTCGCTCGGGCTCCACCTGCTGGAGACCGCCGAGGCGGTCACCGGCGGCACCGCAGGACTGGCCCTGCTGCTCACCCACGCTTCTCCGCTGTCGCTCTCCTGGCTGTTCCCGCTGGTCAACCTGCCCTTCTTCGCCCTCGCGGCCTGGAATAAGGGCTGGGCCTTCACCCTCCGGACCCTGCTCGCCGTCCTGGCCGTCTCAGCACTCGCTCCGCTGCACGCAGCGATGGCCCCGGTGCCGGAGCTCGACCCGACCTACGGCGTCGTCGCCGGCAACCTGCTGGCCGGCGTCGGGCTGCTGATCCTCTTCCGGCACGGAGCCAGTCTGGGCGGTTTCAACATTCTGGCGCTGCTCCTGCAGGAGCGCTCCGGCCTGCGGGCCGGATACGTGCAGATGGGCATGGATCTCTGCGTCGTGCTCGCCGCGCTGACCGTGGTGCCGGTCCAGAACGTGCTGCTCTCCACGCTCGGCGCGGTGGTGCTGAACCTCGTGCTGGCCTTCAACCATCGCCCCGGCCGCTACCGCGCCTGACCTCCCGCGCCACGGCCAGCCCGCCCCCCCCCCGGTCGGCCCCGCTCGAGCGCCGTCTCCGGATGCCCGGGCATTGCCCCGGCCGCCGGGTCGACCCCAGACTCATGGACCGGAGGTGCACCGCATGGACATCACGATCGTCGAAGGCGACATCACCGCGCAGCAGATCGATGCGATCGTCGACGCGGCGAACTCTTCGCTCACAGGCGGCGGAGGCGTCGACGGCGCCATCCACGCAGCCGCCGGCCCGGAGTTGCTGGCCCACTGCCACGTGCTGCGTGAGGAGGCCTGGCCGGACGGGCTGCCGCCCGGAGAGGCCGCCGCGACGCCCCCCGGCCGCCTGCCGGCGACCCATGTGATCCACACAGTGGGGCCGAACCGTCATGCTGGACAGATCGATCCCTCCGTGCTGATCTCCTGCTTCCGCCGCAGCCTCGAGGTCGCTGTGGAGATCGACGCCGTCCGAGTGGCCTTCCCCGCGATCGGCGCAGGAGTCTACGGCTGGGCGGCCGCCGACGTCGCCGAGGCCGCGCGCAGCGCCCTCGACGAGATCGCCGCCGACACCGCCGGACGCTTCGACGCTCTCGAGGAGGTGCGCTTCGTGCTCTTCGACGGGACGACGGCCGAGGCCTTCCGCACCGCCTTCGCAGGCTGGACGCGCTGAACGGGCCGGGACCGGGGCCCCTCAGGCTCGCTGATAGTCGGCCCAGTCGAACGTCTCGCCCACGTCGCGGGCATTGAGCGCATAGGCGATCTGTCCGTCCAGGCCTTCCCGGATGAGGTCGGCGTGGCCGACGTGTCGGGCCACCTCGGCGACCAGATGATGGCAGATCCAGCGCACGTTCCAGGACTCCAGGCCCTTCGGGAACCACGGGGCGTCGGGCACCGGGACCCGTGCGTCGAGGTCGGCGGCGGTGAGGATCGGCCGCACCAGGTCACGCACGTGCTCGAGCCGGGCCCGCAGCTGCTGACCGGTCAGCTCGGGGACCTCCCGACCGGTGTGGAATCCCTCGAAGCCGGCGACGAGGTCCTCCTCGGACGCCGGACGCCGATCAGCGGAGATGCCGAAACTCTGCACATGGTCCAGCCAGCGGGCGACGGCCTGGGTCACGTGGGCGAGCAGGCCCGCCAGGCTCAACGTGCTGACCGTCGGCGTCGCGCGCAGCGACGCGTCGTCGAGGTCGATCGCGGAGATGCGCAGCTGCTCCAGCTGCTGGACCAGATACGTCGCCAGCGCGTCGCGCTCGTCGGTGACTTCGGGGGTGATGAACGGCATCGTGGATTCCTCCTGGATCGGTCGATCTGTGGGACGAGTCCAGGATGCCCGGCCGTCCAGGACAGATCCTGTCCGCATCCGCCGCCTAAGGTGAGGACATGGCCGACGCCGGAGAGACCGACCCCACCCGCCGGGCGCTGCAGATCCTCGGCATCCTGCAGGCACGCTCCTCCGCCTCCGCCGCGGAGCTCGCCGCACGTCTGCGTGTCACCGAGCGGACCGTCCGGCGCGATATGCAGCGCCTGCGCGACCTGGGCTACCACGTGGACGGCGAGGCCGGGCAGGGCGGCGGCTACCGGCTGGCCGGCGGATCGGACCGACCGCTGCTGGTGCTCGAGGCCGACGAGGCCTCGGCCGTGGTGCTGGGGCTGTCGCATCTGACCGACCTGGGGCTCTCCGGGCTGGAGGAGCCGGCGCTCTCCGCGCTGGCGAAGGTCGGACGCACGATGTCCCCGACGCTCTCGGCCCGGGCCGAGCGGCTGCGCCGCGGCACCGCCGTCGTCGGCGAGCGCGCCCAGACCGCCGACGTCGAGCAGGTCGCCCGACTGGCCGAGGCCGCCGCGGAGCGACGGATCATCACCGTGACGCACCGACGCCGCGACGGCGCGATCACCGATCGTCGGATCGATCCGCACCGGGTGGTCGCCTTCGCCGGGCGCTGGTACCTCTTCGGCTGGTGCCACCTGCGCCGGGACTGGCGCACGTTCCGCATCGACCGCCTCGCCGATCTGCACGTCACCACCCTGCGGCAGCAGGTCCGCGTCGCCCCGGACCCCGCGCGGGCCGTGCGACGCGCCGTCCTGCACTCCCCGTATCCGCAGCTCGCCCGCGTCCTGGTGGAGGCCCCGGCCGAGGAGGTCCGTGCCCGGATCCCCGCCCGCGCGGCCGACGTCGAACCTGCCGACGAGCCGACGCGCACGCTGATCACTGCCGGGGCCCACGACCTCACCGGACTGGCGCTGCATCTGGCGATGCTCGAGCTGCCGCTGTCGGTGATCGAGCCGGTCGAGCTGGTCGAGACGCTGCATCGTCTCGGCGAGACCCTCTGCTCGGCCGCCGCCGTCAGCGCAGCGGGACGAACCGATACTGCCCGTGCCGAGTGACCTCCAGCCCGTCGCGGTCGCGCCGGACACGATGCATCTCGCCGCGGACCGGCACCACCATCACGCCCCCGGACTGCTCGCCCTCGGCCGCGACGAGCTGCTCGACCAGCTCCTCCGGCATCCGCGGGGCGTCGGCGGAGACCAGGATCCGGTCGAAGGGGGCGTGCTCGGGCAGTCCGAGCACGCGCGGGACGGCCACATGCACCTGCACGGGTTCCGGCCCCCGGGCGGCGACGGCCCGCTCGGCCGATGCGGCCAGGTCCGGCTCCAGCTCGACGCCGTGGACCATGCCGGCCTCGCCGACCAGCCGCCCCAGCAGCACGGCCGTCCAGCCTGAGCCGGTTCCGACGTCCAGCACCCGCTGGCCGGGCCGGACGTCGAGCAGACGCAGCATCCGCGCCACAGTGGTCGGCTGCGAGTTGGTCTGCCCGCAGCCGATGGCCAGCGGCTCATCGGCGGCGCTGTGGGGCCTCGCCGAATCCGGGAGGAAGTCGACGCGGGGCACTTCGACCATCGCCCGGGCGACGGCGTCCCCGGCCGCCCCATCAAGCCCCTGCTGGACCGCAACCATGATGTGTCCAGAATAGGCGGGCCCGAGGGGAGAGGCCGAGACTCGGCCGGCCGGCGTCTGCAGATCGCTGTCAGCCGTCGACGTCGGCCGGGGAGTCGGAGCGGGCCGGACATGCTCCGCAGCCACGTCGGCGGCTCCGCGGCGCCCGGGTCGAGGGCATAGGATGCAAGGGTCCCTGCTCCTCCGACCTCCTGTGGTGCCATGACTTCCGCACGCCGCTTCCCGCAGTCCGTCTATCGGCACGGCGACGAGCCCGATGCCCGATTCACCCTGGCCAACGAGCGCACCTTCCTGGCCTGGATCCGCACAGCGCTGGCCCTGATGGCCGCCGGCGTCGCCCTCGAGGCGCTGGGCGCCGGGATGCACACCGGACTGCGCCTCGCCGCGGCGCT
>NZ_AFRW01000044.1 GCF_000220985.1 Nesterenkonia sp. F | reverse complement strand
GGATCGATGAGCAGCTTGCCGTTCGCCTCGCCGCGGCGGCTGACCTCCATGGCCTCGGCGGCCTCGGCGAGCGGGAACGTCCGGTCGACGACGAGCTCGAGCGTGCCGCCGGCGAACTGGTCCAGCAGCCCGGCCAGCCGCGGGCCGTCCGGACGGACCCAGACCCAGCGGCCGCCGCGCTGCTCCACCGACGGATCGGCGATGGAGATGTGCCGACCGCCCTCGGCCAGCACCGCGGTGGTCTCCTCGACCACGCCGCCGACGAAGTCGGCCACCGTCGTCACCCCCTGCGGCGCCAGCTCGCGGACACGCTCGACCAGGCCGTCGCCGTAGACCACGGGCTCGACGCCGAGGTCCCGCAGCCGCTGATGGTTGGCTTCGGAGGCGGTGCCGATCACCCGGGCGCCGGCGCCGACGGCGAGCTGCGCGGCCAGGTGGCCCACTCCGCCGGAGGCGGCATGGATGAGCAGCGTGTCGTCGGCGGTGAGGTCCAGGGTCTCCAGCGAGCGCTTCGCGGTGAGTCCGACCAGCGGCAGCCCGGCGGCGGTCGCCAGGTCCACCGTCTCGGGGACCTTCGCCACCGACGTCGCCGGCACGGCCACATGCTCGGCGTAGGTGCCGCCGTGGACGTAGTCCTTGCGCGCGTACGAGGCGACGCGGTCGCCGACGGCGAACTCGGGCGTGTCGGGACCGACGGCCTCGACGACGCCGGAGACGTCCCACCCGGGGGTCGCCGGGAAGACGATGTCCATCATGGCGTCCAGCCCGCCGGCCATCAGTTTCCAGTCCACGGGGTTGACCGCCGCGCGCTCGACGGCGATCAGCACCCAGCCCGGGCCGACCTTCGGCGCCGGCATCTCGGTCAGGGTCAGGTTCTGCGGGTCTCCGTATGCGGAGTAGGTCATGGCACGCATGTCCACGGCAACACGCCCCGACGCCGACGCATTCCGGTGCGCTCCCGTCGACTGCGAGGTCATGTCACGTCCGGACCGGGATGTCACGCGCCTGTGAGCCCGTGACATCCCGGTCCGGACGTGACACCCCGTCAGGGCTGGAAAGAGCGGTCGTCGGCAGCCTCAGAGCAGCAGGTTCACCGCGCCGACGGCGGTGAGCACCAGCACCAGCCGGTCGAAGAGCCGCTGCGAGATCCGCACCGCCAGCCAGCGGCCGGCGAAGGCGGCGACGACGACGGCGGGGACCAGGACCGCCGCGATCAGCGCGACCCGAGCGTCCAGCAGCCCCAGTCCGATCTGGAAGGGGACCTTGGTCAGGTTGATCGCGAAGAAGAACCATGCGGCGGTGCCCAGGAAGGTTCGCACCGGCAGCTGCTTGGCCAGCAGGTACATGCTCATCACCGGGCCGCCGGCGTTGGCGACCATCGTGGTGAATCCGCCCAGCCAGCCGTAGCCGAACGCGGCGGCACGCCCTGAGGACGGCTTCGCCGCGGTGCGCCGCCGCCACAGGGTCAGCCCCAGCAGCGCCAGCAGGATCGCTCCGATCACCCGGCGGACGACGGCGTCGTCGGCCACCCCGAGGAAGACCGCTCCGACCAGCAGCCCGACCAGCACCGCCGGGACCAGGCGCCGGAGCGTGGCCCAGTCGACGTCATGGCGATACATCCAGACGGCGAAGAGGTCGCCGACGATGAGCAGCACCAGCAGCGCCGCGGTCGACTCGCGCGCCGGCAGCGCGGCGGCGAAGACCGCGACCGCCAGAGCGCCCGCACCGGGCACCGCGGTCTTGGACAGGCCGACGATCAGCGCACCGCAGGCCAGCAGGATCCAGGTCATCAGGTCGAGGTCGATCACCGGCCCAGCCTATAGGCGGCGGCCCTCACCCCTGGCCCGGACCGAGCAGGATCTGGTGCCATAGCCTCATGTCCATCGAGAGGATCGCCCCGATGCTCACCGTCGACGACGTCGACGCCGCCGCCCGTCAGCACTCTGAGGTGCTGGGCATGGAACTCGTCATGAACCTGGGCTGGGTCGCCTTCCTGGCCGACGACGCCGGCCATCAGCTGGGCCTGATGACCGCCGACGCCTCGGCGCCGGTCAACCCGGACG
>NZ_AFRW01000045.1 GCF_000220985.1 Nesterenkonia sp. F | reverse complement strand
CCGATGCACCGCGGCGGCATCACCCCGCACCTCGACCACGTGGGAGCCTCCGAGCGGGTCGCCGGGCGCCGGTTCCACGGCTGAGCGGCGTCCTGACGTCACCAGACGTCACCCTGACGTGGGCGGGACGGGCGCCGGCCTCGGCGTGGGCGCCGGCCGGGGTCTGCGGACCGAGGAGTAGACTCGCGGCCATGGACACCACCTGCCGCTGCGATCGCCGCACCGTCCTGCACCACGCCGCCGTCGGCGCTGCCGGGGCCTCGGCCCTGGCGCTCTCGGCCTGCGGAGGCTCGGGCTCCGGGGCCGACGCCGGCTCCTCGGGAGGCGAGTCGGACGCGACCTCGGGCACCTGGCAGACCGCCGTCGAGGCGGACTCCGTGCCGGAGGTCGGCACCACCGTCTCGGCCTCGGCGGGCGAGACTGACCTGCTGGTCCATCGGTCCGCCGAGGACGAGGTGCTGGCCTACTCCTCGGTCTGCACCCACCAGGGGTGCACCGTGGAGCCGGGCGACGAGGAGTTCACCTGCCCGTGCCACAACTCGAGCTTCGCCGCCGCCGACGGCTCGGTGGTCTCCGGGCCGGCGCGGAGCCCGCTGCCGACGGTCGAGGCCCGGATGACCGACGACGGCGCCGTCGAGGTCAAGGTCTGACCGCGCCGGGCGCTCAGTCCTGCGAGCGTCGGGAGACGCGGACCCGGGTCGGCTGCACGTCGGTGCTGCGGACGGCCGCGGCGACCGTCTCGGTCGCCTTGCGCCGATGCAGCGTGTCCAGCGCCATGACCATGGCCTGGGAACCGTCGCGCTCGGTCTGCACCGGGTCCTGCAGCGCACCCAGGCCTCGCCAGGCGAGCCAGGTCAGCGCCGCAGTGTGCACCTGCGTGACGTTGCGCTCCTCGGCGGCGCCCGGGGTCGTGCCCTTCAGCGGGTAGACGACCTCCAGCCCGATCAGCTCCTCGGGATCGGGGGCGACGAACCCGTCGGCGGCGCACTGGGCCCGGAAGCTCTCCAGCAGAGTCTCCGCCTGCTCGGCGCCGGCGGTCTCGGCGGAGATGGTGCCGTTGCGCCCGACGGTGCCGTGGTGGACGACGAACTCGCCGGCCTCCTCGTCGAACCAGGCTTCGCGGTACTCCCAGCCGGCATCGTCGGTGCGTCGGTTCAGCGTCAGCATGGTGCCTCCAGAAGGGGTCGGGCACAGGTCGTGCCCGGGATCGTGGGTCGTGCAGGGCCGAAGGCGGCGACGCCTCCGGCGGCTCATGACGTCTCGGGATGCCTCAGGCGCGCGGTCCGGTCTGCTCATCCCCGGCGCCGCCGGCGTCCTCGGCCGAGGGCCGCGGGGCGTGGAAGGCCGGGATCTCGCCGGTGGGCGTCTCCTCCCCCGGCAGCGGGCGGGCGAAGGGCACGCGGGTGCCCATCACCTGTTCGACGGTGTCCCGGGTGATGTCCTGGGCGGTCAGCCCCACGCGCTCGAGCACCTCGGCCCGGCTGCCGTGGTCCAGGAAGTCCACCGGCAGGCCGACCTCGTTCAGCGCGGTGTCCACGCCGGCCTCGCGCATCGTCTGACGGATGCGGGAGCCGACGCCGCCGGCCTTCACGCCGTCCTCCACGCAGACCACGATGCGGTGACGCGCGGCGAGCGAGACCACCGACTCCGGCACCGGCAGGACCCAGCGCGGATCGATCACCGTCGCCCCGATGCCCTGGGCGGCCAGCCGCTCGGCGACGTCCAGCGAGATCTCGGCCATCGCGCCGACCGAGACGATGAGCACATCGTCGGCGTAGCGCGGCGCGCCGTCCTCGCCGGCGGCGGCGTGCAGCACGTCCACGCCGTCGTCGAGGCGCTCGCGCGCGTCGATCTCCCCGTTCACCGAGCCCTTGGAGAAGCGGACCACCGTCGGCGCGTCGTCGACGACGACGGCCTCGCGCAGCTCCTCGCGCAGCCGCGAGGAGTCCCGCGGCGCCGCGATCCGCAGCCCCGGGACGATCTGCAGCAGCGAGAGGTCCCACATGCCGTGGTGGCTGGGCCCGTCGGGGCCGGTGACCCCGGCCCGGTCGAGGACCACGGTCACGCCGGCGCGGTGCAGGGCGACGTCCATCAGCAGCTGGTCGAAGCCGCGGTTGAGGAAGGTCGCGTAGAGCGCGACCACGGGATGATAGCCGCCGTAGGCCAGTCCCGCGGCCGAGGCCAGGGCATGCTGCTCGGCGATGCCGACGTCGTAGACGCGCTCGGGATGCCGTGCGGCCATGGTGCTCAGTCCGACGGGGATGGTCATCGCTCCGGTGATCGCCACGAGGTCGTCGCGCTCGTCGGCCAGGGCGGTGATCTCCTCTTCGAAGACCGAGGTCCAGGAGCGGGCCGCGCCGCGGTGCACCGGCTCGCCGGTCTCCGGGTCGATCTTGCCGACGGTGTGGAACTGGTCGACCTCGTCGGCGCGGGCGGGCGCGTAGCCGCGCCCCTTCTCGGTGAGCGCGTGGACGATGACCGGACCGCCGTAGTTGCGCGCGTCGGTCAGCGCCTCCTCCAGGGCCTGCTGGTCGTGGCCGTCCACCGGGCCGATGTACTTCATGCCGAGGTCCTCGAAGAGGCCCTGCGGCGCCCAGAAGTCCTTGGCCCCCTTCTTCGCCGCGTGCAGGCTCCGGTAGACCATCTGCGAGACGGGGCCTCCGTGCTGCAGCCGCTGTTTGGTCCCGTCCATGGCGCGCTCGTAGACGCGGTGGGTGCGCACCTTGTCCAGCACGCCGCGGCGCAGTCCGTCGAGCTGCCGAGCGATGCCGCCGACGGTCGGCGCGTAGGAGCGGCCGTTGTCATTGACCACGATCACCACGCGCCGGTCCTTGTCGGCGGCGATGTTGTTCAGCGCCTCCCAGGACATCCCGCCGGTGAGCGCGCCGTCGCCGATGACTGCGACGACGCAGCGATCGGACTCGCCGGCGAGCACCCGCGCCTTGGAGACCCCGTCGGCCCAGGACAGCGAGGACGAGGCGTGCGAGGACTCGACGATGTCATGGTCGGACTCGGAGCGGTCCGGGTAGCCGGCCATCCCGCCCTGCTGGCGCAGCGTGGAGAAGTCCCGCCGGCCGGTGACCAGCTTATGGATGTAGGACTGGTGGCCGGTGTCGAAGATGACCGAGTCGCGCGGCGAGTCGAAGATCCGGTGGATCGCGAGGGTCAGCTCGACGACGCCCAGGTTCGGCCCGAGGTGGCCCCCGGTCCGGGAGACGTTGCTGACCAGGAACTCGCGGATCTCCTCGGCGAGTCGTACGAGCTGCTCGGCGCTGAGCCGGCTCAGGTCCTGCGGGGACCGGATCGTCTGCAGAATGCCCATCTCCCCAGTCTAGCCCTCGTCTCGCTCCGCGTCCGCCGACCGCCCCTGCCTCGAGGCGATCCTGACGCGCCTCGACCACCTTCAGGGCCCAGGCCCGGCCCCGACGCCGGAGCAGCCGGCCGCCGATGCGGCGACACGGCGGTCGAACTGCCCGACGAGTCCTCGTCTGCACACCTGATGTGCCAGAACCTGCGCCTCCGGCGGGGGTCTGCGGCACATCAGGTGTGCCGTCGCGGGACAGCGGCCGGGAAGGCGCGGATGGCCGGCCTCGAACCGTGGGCGAGAATTCCGTCCCCGCACGACCGCGGGGCGGCCCCGACGCGTCGTCGGGACCGCCCCGCGGTCCTGGTCGATCGATCGCCCTGCCCGGCACAGACGGGACGACGTCGTGGATCCGATCAGCTCACGAGCTGACCAGCTGGCGCAGCACGAACTGCAGGATGCCGCCGTTGCGGTAGTAGTCCGCCTCGCCGGGGGTGTCGATCCGCACCACGGCCTCGAAGGAGACCTCGGTGCCGTCCTCCTTGGTCGCGGTCACCGTCAGCGTCTTCGGGGTCACGCCCTCGTTGAGCTGGGTGATGCCGGTGATCGAGAAGGTCTCGACGCCGGTCAGACCCAGCGAGTCGGCCGACTCGCCCTCCGGGAACTGCAGCGGCAGCACGCCCATGCCGATCAGGTTCGAGCGGTGGATGCGCTCGAAGGACTCGGCGATGACGGCCTTCACGCCCAGCAGCCGGGTGCCCTTGGCCGCCCAGTCGCGCGAGGAGCCGGAGCCGTACTCCTTGCCGCCAAGGACGACCAGCGGGATGCCGGCCTCCTGGTAGTTCATCGCCGCGTCGTAGACGTAGGCCTGCGGGCCGCCCTCCTGGGTGAAGTCTCGGGTGAAGCCGCCCTCGACGCCGTCGAGCAGCTCGTTCTTGATCCGGATGTTGGCGAAGGTGCCGCGGATCATCACCTCGTGGTTGCCGCGGCGCGACCCGTAGGAGTTGAAGTCCTTGCGGGCGACGCCGTTCTCCAGCAGGTACCGGCCGGCGGGCGTGTCAGACTTGAACGCGCCGGCGGGCGAGATGTGGTCGGTGGTGACCGAGTCGCCCAGCTTCAGCAGCACCCGCGCGCCGGAGACGTCCTCGACCGGAGCCGGCTCCAGGGTCATGCCCTCGAAGTACGGTGCCTTGCGGACGTAGGTGGAGTCCGGGTCCCAGTCGAAGGTGGTGCCTTCCGGAGTGTCCAGCTCCTTCCACCGGTGGTCCCCGGCGAAGACCGACTCGTACTCCGAGGTGAACATCTCGGTGCTGATGGACGAGTCGATGATCTTCTGCACCTCGACCGGGTCCGGCCAGATGTCGCGCAGGTAGACGTCCTGCCCGTCCTCGTCCTGACCCAGCGGCTGGTTCTCGAAGTCGAAGTCCATCGTCCCGGCCAGCGCGTAGGCGACCACCAGCGGCGGCGAAGCCAGGTAGTTCATCTTCACGTCCGGGTTGATGCGGCCTTCGAAGTTGCGGTTGCCCGAGAGCACTGAGGTCACCGCGAGGTCGTTGTCCTGCACGGCCTGCGAGACCTCCGGCTCCAGCGGGCCGGAGTTGCCGATGCAGGTGGTGCAGCCGTAGCCGACGACGTAGAAGCCGACCTTCTCCAGGTACTCGATGAGTCCGGACTTCTCGTAGTAGTCGGTGACGACCTTCGAGCCCGGCGCGATGGAGGTCTTGACCCACGGCTTGTTGGTCAGGCCCTTCTCCACGGCGTTGCGGGCGAGCACGCCGGCGGCCATCATCACGTTCGGGTTCGAGGTGTTGGTGCAGGAGGTGATCGAGGCGATCGAGACCGCCCCGTGGTCCAGCTCGAACTCGCGGCCGTCCTCGGTGGTGACCCCCACCGGCTTCGACGGCCGGGTCGACCGATGGTCATGGCCGTCGTGCCGGGAGCGGTCCTTCACGTCCTGGCTCTCGGTGGCCTCGTGGGCCGGCGCGTCGGAGGCCGGGAAGGACTGGTCCGAGGCCGCGTCGGCGTGGCCGTTGATCGTGTGCGGCGCGTCGTCGACGTAGTTGAGGATGTCGCGGCGGAACTGGTCCTTGGACTCGGTCAGCTCGATGCGGTCCTGCGGACGCTTCGGCCCGGAGATCGAGGGCACCACGGTGGAGAGGTCCAGCTCGAGGTACTCGGAGAAGCGCAGCTCGCGCTCCGGGTCGTGCCACAGACCCTGCTCCTTGGCATAGGCCTCCACGAGGGAGACCTGCTCCTCGCTGCGGCCGGTCAGGCGCAGGTAGTCCAGGCTGACCTCGTCGATCGGGAACATCGCCGCCGTCGAGCCGAACTCCGGGGACATGTTGCCGATGGTCGCGCGGTTGGCCAGCGGGACCGCGGCCACGCCCTCGCCGTAGAACTCGACGAACTTGCCGACCACGCCGTGGTCGCGGAGCATCTGGGTGATGGTCAGCACCACGTCGGTGGCGGTCGCGCCGGCCGGGATCTGCCCGGAGAGCTTGAAGCCGACCACGCGCGGGATCAGCATCGAGATCGGCTGGCCCAGCATGGCCGCCTCGGCCTCGATGCCGCCGACGCCCCAGCCGAGCACGCCCAGGCCGTTCTCCATCGTGGTGTGCGAGTCGGTGCCGACGCAGGTGTCCGGGTAGGCCCGCAGCACGCCGCCGACCTCGCGGGTCATCACCGTGCGCGCCAGGTTCTCGATGTTGACCTGGTGGACGATGCCCATGCCCGGGGGCACGACCTTGAAGTCGTCGAAGGCGGTCTGGCCCCAGCGCAGGAAGCGGTACCGCTCGCCGTTGCGCTGGTACTCGATGTCCATGTTGCGCTCGATGGCGTCGGAGTTGCCGAAGGAGTCGATCTGCACCGAGTGGTCGATGACCATCTCGGCCGGAGCGAGCGGGTTGATCCGGTCCGGGTCGCCGCCGAGGTCGGACACGGCCTCGCGCATGGTGGCCAGGTCGACCACGCAGGGCACGCCGGTGAAGTCCTGCATCAGCACGCGACCCGGGGTGAACTGGATCTCGGTGTTCGGCTGCGCGGTCTCGTCCCACCGGCCGAGCGCGGAGATGTGCTCGGCCGTCACATTCGCCCCGTCCTCATGGCGCAGGAGATTCTCCAGCAGCACCTTGAGGCTGTACGGGAGGGTCTCGCTGCCCTCCACGGTGTTCAGGCGGAAGATTTCGTAGTCGGCGCCGTCGACGTTCAGAACGTCCTTGGCTCCGAAGCTGTCCACTGTGCTCACGTGGGACTCCTCATGTAGTTGCCGGACTGACACGGTCGACGCCGTCGACGACGACGCCGACTCCGGGCTCCGCAGGCGACGACGGCGGCGCGCCCCACAGGTCCGGGTCGCCCCGAAGCCGGCTCGTCGGCGAGCCTGCGGCGTCGGGTCAGCAGCGCGACCCGGTCCCGGCGCATCCGCTGGTCAGACGCCCGTCGGAACCGTATCCGCGACCATCCTACTCGTTCGTCGCTCCTCCGTGGGAGCGCGCGACGGAGCCTCGGAGCCGGCATCACCGGCGCCGGCGGCGTCTCCGTCGGCCGGGCCGCGGGCGGCTCAGCGCTCGAAGACCGCCACCGACTCCATGTGGTGGGTGTTCGGGTAGAGGTCGAGCACCTGCAGCCGACGCATCCGCCACCCGCGGGCCAGCAGATCCTTGGCGTCGCGGGCGAAGGAGGCCGGTTCGCAGGCGACGTAGACCACACGCCGCGGCCCGGCGTCGTCCAGGCCGGCGACGACCTCGCGGCCGGCACCGGCTCGCGGCGGATCCAGCAGCACGACGTCGGAGCCGGAGAGCGCGTCCAGCGCGGCCTCCACCGCCGCGCGCCGCACGGTGACCGACTCGCAGCCGTCGAAGAGCTCGGCGGCGCTGCTGCTCGACGACCGTGCCCCCTCGACGCTGAGCACCGAGCCCTGCGGACCGACCGCCCCGGCGGCCCAGGCGGTGAACAGCCCCGCACCGGCATAGAGGTCGGCGACGGCGTCGCCGGGCTCGACCTGAGCCAGGTCGGCGACAGTGCGCACCAGCGCCTCCGGAGCGTGCCGATGGACCTGCCAGAAGCCCTCGGGCCGCACCGCGACCGTCGAACGGGGCCCCTCGGGGCCGGCCACAGCCGTCGGCAGCGGTTCCTCGACCGTCCTGGACCCCACGACCGTCTCGTGCTCGACGACGGTGGCCGGCGCCGCCGCGCGGCCGCGGCGCGCACCCCGCCCGCGGCGGCGCGGCGGCG
>NZ_AFRW01000046.1 GCF_000220985.1 Nesterenkonia sp. F | reverse complement strand
CTCGTCGACGTCGCCCGCGCGGCGGTGGAGTCCACCGTCGAGCAGCTCGAGGCGCTGCGTCGCGAGCGGGTCGTCGACGCCGGGGCGGCCGGGCTGCTGCTGGTGGTCGAAGCGCTGCGCGCCGCCGTCACCGGCACTGCCGCGCGGGACGAGATCATCGACGGTCTGCTCGGCCTGGACGGCGAGCGGCCGGCGGCGGGCTCGACAGGCTCGACGGAGGAGGCCGCCGCCTCGGACTCCGCGTCGGCCGCCGACGTGGAGATCATGTGCACCTCCCGGCTGGACCCGCTGGGGGCGGCCTCGCTGCGGCACCGGCTGGACGAGCTCGGCGAAGCGGTCATCATCACGCCCATCGACGCCGAGCCCGATGCCGCGGGGACGCACCGGTGGCGCATCCACGTGCACACCGCCGACGCGCGCGAGGTCGAGCAGGCGCTGCGTGCCGCCGGCTCCGTGGAGACCCTGGACGTGACCGCGCTGAGCACCGGGACCGAGGGGTGAGCACCGGCGATGGCACCGACGGCTGACTCCCCGACCGCCGCCGGCGGGACGGACACCGGGACCAGCACCAGCACCGGCACCAGCACCGGCACCAGCACCGGCACCAGCACCGGCACCCGCACCGGCGAGGCGCCGTCGTCCGCGGCGCCGACCTCCGGACCGCATGCGCCGCTGGAGACTCTGCTGGGCGCCGCCGCGGCCGAGACGCTGCGCCGCGAGCTGGGGCTGACCACCGCCGGCGAGCTGCTCGAGCACCATCCGCGCCGCTGGGTGGAATATGGGCGACTCTCCTCGCTGGCGGAGCTGCGCGAGGAGGAGCACGCCAGCTTCATCGCCCGGGTCGTCAGCGTCTCCAAGCGGTCCATGCAGCGTCGCCGCGGCGTGCTGGTCGAGGTCGTCGTCGAGGACGACGAGGGCGGTCGACTGCAGATGGCCTTCTTCCAGGGCTTCCGCGCCTTCCGCGAGCTCCGTCGCGGGGCCAAGGCGATGTTCCACGGCAAGGTCGGCAGCTACGGCGGCCGGCTGACCCTGAACAATCCTGAATACTCCGTCCTCGAACTCGCCGAGGGCGGCGTGCCCGAGGAGGACGACGACGGCGCGGCGGCGCTGATCCTCGCCGCCGGACGCGCGCCGCTGCCGATCTACCCGGCCACGGCGAGGATCTCCAGCTGGGAGATCCTGCGCTGCGTGCGGCTGGTGCTCGACCTCGCCGCCGTCGACGCGTGGCCCGACCCGGTGCCCGCAGAGGTCGCCGCCGCCGAGGGGCTGTGCGATCTGGCCACGGCGCTGCAGCTCATCCACCGGCCGGAGACCATGGAGGATCCTGAGCGCGGCCTGGCTCGGCTGCGCTTCCAGGAGGCCTTCTTCCTGCACGCGCTGCTGGCGCGGCGTCGTGCGCTGGTGGGCACCGGCGTCGGCGCGCCGCGTCCGCGCCGTGAGGACGGGCTCCTGGCCGCCTTCGACGCGCAGCTGCCCTTCGCTCTGACAGAGGGCCAGCGCAGCTGCGGCGAGCTGCTCGCCGACGACCTCTCCGGAGAGGACCCGATGAACCGGCTGCTGCAGGGCGAGGTCGGCTCCGGCAAGACGCTGGTCGCGCTGCGGGCGATGCTGCAGGTCGTCGACGCCGGCGGCCAGGCCGCGCTGATCGCGCCGACCGAGGTGCTGGCCGCCCAGCACGAACGCTCGCTGCGGGCGATGCTGGGCCCGCTGGCCGGCTCCGACCTGCTCTCCGCCTGGCAGCGCCCGGAGGCCGGGGCCGAGGCGCAGGTGACGCTGCTGACCGGCTCGATGAGCACGACCCGACGGAAGCAGGCGATGCTGGACATCGCCTCCGGGGCCGCCGGAATCGTCGTCGGCACCCATGCGCTGCTGTCCGAGACGGTGAGCTTCGCCGACCTCGGGCTGGTGGTGGTCGACGAGCAGCACCGCTTCGGCGTCGAGCAGCGCGACGCGCTTCGGACCCGGGAGGCGTCCACCCCGCACATGCTGGTGATGTCGGCGACGCCGATCCCGCGCTCGGTGGCGATGACCACCTTCGGCGACCTTGAGCTCACCGTGCTGGAGGGGATGCCCGCCGGGCGGCGTCCGGTGGAGACGCATGTGGCCCGCATGCGGCGCGGCCCGCGGGTGATCGGCCGGGTGTGGGAACGCATCGCCGAGGAGGTCTCTGCCGGGCACCAGGCCTATGTGGTGTGTCCGAAGATCACCGAGTCCGACCAGCGCGAGGAGCCGGAGTCCGGAGTGGAGATCGAGCAGGACGCCTCGGTGGAGCTGCTGGAGCAGACGCTCGCCGAGCATCCGCAGATCGGTCCGCTGCGCCGAGCCGTGCTGCACGGGCGGATGAGCGGCGAGGAGAAGGAGGAGGTGATGACCGCCTTCGAGCACGGCGACATCGACGTGCTGCTCTCCACCACGGTCATCGAAGTCGGCGTGGACGTGCCCAACGCCACGGTGATGGCCATCCTCGACGCCGACGCCTTCGGCATCTCCACGCTGCACCAGCTGCGCGGCCGGGTGGGCCGCGGCTCCGCCCCGGGGCTCTGCCTGCTGGTCACCCGGCTGCCCGACGACCACCCCTCGGGGCGGCGGCTCGACGAGGTCGCCGCGCACTCCGACGGGATGACTCTGGCCCGGCTGGACCTGCAGCGCCGTCGCGAGGGCGATGTGCTCGGGGCCTCACAGGCCGGTCGTCGCTCGACGCTGAAGCTGCTGCGCATCGTCCGCGACGAGGAGCTCATCACCGCCGCCGCCGAGCATCTGCGGCGGATCACCGACGCCGACCCGGACTGGCGGGCGCATCCGGGACTGCGCGCCTCCGTCGATGAGTGGATGGCGGCCCATGAGGGCGCCGACGCCTACATCGAGCGCGGCTGAGGCCCGGGCGCACAGGGCGTCCGAACGAGCCGGCCGCCGTCCCCTCCCGCATCCGACACGACACAGGAGCTCTCCATGGCACGCATCATCGCCGGCACGCATAAGGGCCGTCGTCTGACGTCGGTGCCCACCGACGCGACGCGTCCCACCAGCGACCGGGTCAAAGAGTCGGTCTTCAGCAGGCTCGAGGGCTATGACGCGCTGGTCGACGCGGTCGTCGTGGACCTCTTCGCCGGCTCCGGGGCGCTGGGCCTGGAGGCGCGCAGCCGCGGAGCACGCGCCGTCGAGCTGGTCGACGTCGCCGAGCCGGCGGTGAAGACGCTGCGGCGCAACGCCGAGATCGCCGACGGCGGCGTCACGGTCCACCGGGCCGCGGCGCTGCGTCATCTGCAGCAGCGCGGACTGCGCGAGGCCGAGCCCATCGAGCTGCTCTTCCTCGACCCGCCCTACGACTGGACCGACGCGCAGCTGGCCGAGATCCTCGCGGCGGCGCTGCCGCAGCTGCATCCCGCGGCGACGATCGTCGTCGAGCGCGACGAGCGCAGCGGCGAGCCGACCTGGCCGGAGGGGCTGGAGCGCTTCGCCGATCGGGCATACGGCTCCACGCACATCTGGTTCGTCGAGCCGCGGTGAGCAGGCGCGGGACCTCCGGTCTCCCCGCCCCATGGTCCTGTCAGCAGGCGATGGATTCCTGCCGAGACGGGCAGTAGGCTGACCCCATGAACGGGGGAGAGGCATCGACGGTCCTGTCCATCGCGCGCACGCCGCGGCGGGTCAGCCTGTCGCTCGCCGGGCTGCTCCTCGCCGCCGGAGCCTTCTCGCTCGGGATCACCCTGGCCGCCGGCGCCGGTGTGCCCTTCGGCGCCGCGACCGCCGGGCTGATGCTGGTCCTCGCCGTGCTGGTCGCCCGCTCGCGGACGACGATCACCGACGCCGCCGCCGGGCTGCACGCCCGCTGCCTGGGCCTCTTCCGGATGTCCGCCGAGTGGCCGGAGATCCGCCGGATCGAGGAGGGGCCGGTCACCGGACTCCTCGAGGGGCTGGGATATCGCTTCCTGGCCGGCGGGACGGTCGGGCTGCTCGTCGGCGGTCCCACCGTCCACGTGGTCACCGACCGGCGTCGCTGGCTGCTCAGCGCCGAGGACCCGTCCGCAGTGTGCGCGGCCGCCGAGCGTCTCGGCGACGTGCGGAGGGCAGGACCGCGTCCCTCGGAGTCGCCCTGCCGGCGCTCCTAGCCCGCCCAGTCGCGCAGCGCGGCTCCGGTCAGCGTCTCGCCGGGATGCGGCCCGGAGGCCCAGACTGCGTTGAGGGTGGTCTCGAGGAAGGGAGCCTGCGGCGAGACCGCCAGCACCAGGTTGCCCTCGGCCTCACCGGCGACGACGTCGGCCGGGGCGGTCAGCAGCAGCCGGCCCCACAGGTCGTCGCCCCTGTCTCCGCCGTCGGCACCATCCCCGCCGTCATCCTGCGCCGCGTCGAGCAGGTCCAGCGCCTGCGCGACGCGCCGGACCTGCTCGGCGGCGAAGTCCATCGGCGGCTCGTCGCCCAGATTCATCAGCAGCAGCCCGCCCTCGGCCGTCGCGCCCAACGTGGTGCGGTGGAAGGCCGTCGAGGTCAGCGCCTCCGGGGCCTCGGAGGAGTTGAAGAGGTCGACCATCATGATGTCGAACTGCTCGCCGGCCAGTGCCCCGTCGTCGAAGACTCGCGCCGCGTCGGCGACGATGCTCCGCGGGGCCGGGCGCATCGGCACATGCTCGAGGACGAAGTCCACCAGCTCCGGTTCGATGTCGACCACCGTATGCTCCAGGCCCGGCGCGCGGTGGGCCAGCCAGCGCGGCATCGTCAGCGCGCCGGCGCCCAGGTGCAGCGCCGTCCCGCCGGCATGCGGGGACGCCAGCTCCCGCGCGGCGGTGCGCAGGATCGCGGCCTTCCGGACGGTGTAGTCGTGGAGCAGCACCTCCGGGTCGTCGACCTCGACGTGCGACTGCTCGGCGCCGTCGATGGCGAGCACCACGCCGGCGTCGGTGAGGTCGTCGCGGCGCAGCTCGGCGATCGTCCCGGAGGCGGTCAGCCGCACGGAGGCGGGCAGGCCCGAGGCGACGGCGTCGATCATCCCGGCCTCCGCGTCATCGGCTCCGCGGCGGGCCATCAGGTGCGCTCCAGCGCGGCCGGCAGCCGCTCGGCGAGCCGGCGCATGCCTTCGGCGATGGTCTCGTGGCGTTTGCAGAAGGCGAACCGCACCAGCTTCTGCAGCTCGTCGTCCGGCCGGGCGGCGTGCTGGATCGTCAGCGTCGAGACCGGGATCGCCGCGACGCCGACCTCCTCGGCCAGCAGCCGGCAGAAGGCCTCCCCGGAGAGCCCGGTGACCGGGGAGATGTCGGCGACGACGAAGTACCCGGCCTCGGTGTGGTGGGCCCGCAGGCCGGCCTCGGTCAGCCCGCGGTGCAGCAGATCACGGCCTGCGGCCAGCTCGGCGACGTTCTCGGTGAAGAAGCCGCGGTCGTCGGCCAGCCCCTCGGCGACGGCGTGCTGGTAGGCCGGGCCGGAGGAGAAGCTCAGAAACTGCTTGACGCCGCGGACCTGGTTGACCAGCGTCGCCGATCCGGTGATCCAGCCGACCTTCCAGCCGGTCACCGAGAAGGACTTGCCCGCCGATCCCACGGCGACGGCGACCTGCTCGGCGCCGGGGATCGAGAGGATCGTCCGGTGCGGATGCGCGGCGTCGTCGAAGACCAGTCGCTCGTAGACCTCGTCGCACATGATGCGCAGATCATGACGTCGGGCGAGGTCGACGATCCGCCGCAGCTCCTCGGCGCTGAAGACTGTGCCGGTGGGGTTGTGCGGGGTGTTGAGCAGGATCATCGTGGTCCGCTCGGTGACCGCGGCCTCCAGCGCGTCGACGTCGGGCCGGAAGTCCGGTCCGCGCAGCGGCACGCCCACCAGCTCGGCGCCGGCCAGCGCGGCGCAGGCGCCGTAGGAGTCGTAGTGCGGCTCGAAGGTCAGCACCTCGCCGCCGGGACGGGCGAAGGCCAGGATGGCGGCGGTGATCGCCTCGGTGGCCCCGGTGGTGACCAGCACCTGCTGCTCCGGATCGAGCACGACGCCGGCGCGGCGGTCTACGTCCGCGGCGACGGCACGCCGCAGGGCGGGGAGGCCGGGACCCGGCGCGTACTGGTTGGGCGGCCCCACCTGCGGATCGGCGACGGCGCGGGCGGCCAGGTCGAGCAGCCAGTCCGGCCCCTCCCGATCCGGGAAGCCCTGACCGAGGTTGACCGCCTCGTGGCGCAGAGCCGCCGCGGTGGTGCGTTCGTAGATCGTCGGGGTCACCGTGCCGGTCGCGCCGTCATAGGTGTTCGCGCCGACGGCCGCCCGCGCCCAGAGCGGACGGTGGTCGAGCGGGCGGAGGGCGGCGCGCTCGGCGGGCGTCTCGACGGGGGAGAGGTCGGGCTCCCCGTCGGGTCCGGCCCCGGACGGGCGGCCGGCGGGGCGGGGGGCGACGGGATCATCGGCGTGCGACAGCATGTTCCCCATCGTAGACACGGCGGCCCCGGCGGCGCAGACGGCGGGGCGGAGGCTGTCGGGCGTCGGCGGCCCGGACGCGGCCGTCCGGACTCGCGACATCCGGGAGCGGCGTGGACGTCCTCGTCGGCCGCGTCGACTAGTGTCCTGTGCATGCAGTCTGCAGTGTGCCCCGGATCCTTCGACCCCATGCACAACGGTCACGTCGAGATCGTGGCCCGAGCGGCGAACCTCTTCGACGAAGTGATCGTGGCCGTCTCGCCGAACATGCACAAGTCGCCGATGTTCGGCGTCGAGGAACGCATGGAGATGGCTCGCGAGACCTTCTCGGCCGTCCGCGGCGTCGTCGTCGAGCCGCTGGGCGAGGGTCTGCTGGCCGAGTTCTGCCGCCACCGCGGGGCCAATGCCGTGGTCAAGGGCATCCGCGACGCGAAGGACCTCGCCTACGAGACGCCGATGGCGACGATGAACCGTCATCTGACGGGTCTGGAGACCATCTACCTGGCCGCCGACGGCCGCTACACCCATCTCTCCTCGACGCTGATCAAGGAGGTCCACGCCCTCGGCGGCGACGTCGCCGAGTTCGTGCCGTGGGCCGTCGAGCGTCGGCTGGCCGAGCGGCGTGGAGCCGACGGCCGATCCTGACTCCGTGCTAGATTCTCAGGCACCGGATCCCGTCCTGCGGCCCGTCAGCGTCCCCGCCGGGGAGCTGCGCGCCGGAGCAGCCCAACCAAGAGAGGTCGATGCGCCCCATGAGCCAGATCCGCAAGGCCGTCATCCCCGCCGCCGGACTGGGGACTCGATTCCTCCCGGCGACCAAGGCGATGCCGAAGGAGATGCTGCCGGTGGTCGACGAGCCGGCCATCCAGTACGTCGTCGACGAGGCCGCGCAGGCCGGGCTCGACGACATCCTGATGGTGACCGGCCGGAGCAAGCGCGCTCTGGAGAACCACTTCGACCGGGTGCCGGACCTCGAGGCCGTCCTGGAGGCCAAGGGTGACCAGAAGAAACTCGACCTGGTCCGCCGGGCGACCGGCCTGGGCGATCTGCACTACATTCGTCAGGGCGAGGCCAAGGGCCTCGGCCACGCGGTGCTCTGCGCCAAGCGTCACGTCGGCAGCGAGCCCTTCGCCGTGCTACTCGGTGACGACCTCATCGACGCCCGCGACGAGCTGCTGACCACGATGCTGGAGACTCAGGAGCGCCTGGGCGGCTCGGTCATCGCGGTCATGGAGGTCCCGCGCGAGGACATCAGCGCCTACGGCGTGGTCACTCCCGCCGAGGCCGGCGGCGACGCGGCCGGCGAGGACGTGGTGCCGGTCTCCGGGCTGGTGGAGAAGCCGGCGGCCGAGGAGGCCCCGTCGAACCTGGCGGTCATCGGCCGCTACGTGCTGCACCCGGCGATCTTCGCGCAGCTGGAGCAGACGCCGCCCGGTCGCGGCGATGAGATCCAGCTGACCGATGCGCTGCAGGAGATGGCCGCGAAGCCGGTCGAGGCCGGCGGCGGCGTGCACGCGGTGGTCTTCCGCGGGCGTCGCTACGACACTGGAGACAAGCTCAGCTACATCAAGGCGGTGGTCACTCTGGCCGTCGACCGCGAGGATCTGGGCACCGACCTCCGCAGCTGGCTGAAGGACTTCGCCGCCGATCTCTGATCGGTCCTCGCGGCACGCCCGGATGCGTCGGGGCGCGGGGATTCGCCCCGGTGTGCGACCATGGTCTAGCATGGAACGTCGGTCATGACGTATGCCCGGATCGCCGTCCAGCAGGGAGAGTGCCCCGTGAGCGCAGAGCAGGACGCCGGACTGTCCGTCGATGTCCGCGAGCTCGGGGGCAAGCCCGGCACGCAGGAGCATCTGGACAGGACAGTGGCGACCCCCGCCGACTTCTCGGCGGTCCTCGTCGGCTTCCGCGAAGGCGGAGAGCTGCACCTGGACCTGCGCCTGGAGTCGGTGCACGAGGGCGTGCTCCTGACCGGCACCGCCTCGGCGGAGGTCACCGGTCAGTGCAGTCGGTGCCTCGACGCGATCGCCTACTCGGCCACTGTGGACCTCATGCAGCTGTTCACCCACCCGGGACGGGAGGCCGACGGTGAGGCCGAGGATGAGCGTCTCATCGGCGAGGACCTCACCATCGATCTGGAACCGCTGTTGCGGGACCTGATGGTCTCGACGCTGCCGTTCCAGCCGGTCTGTCGCGAGGACTGTCCCGGCCTGTGCTCCCAGTGCGGATTCCGCATGGAGGACGATCCGGAGCATGCTCACGAACAGATCGACCCCCGCTGGGCCGCCCTGGCGGATCTCGCCGACGGGCTGCAGGACCCGGAGGACTCCTCCGGGGAGCGCAGCTGAAGACTCCAGAGCCGGGGACGCGGCGCGTCCCTGCTGACCTGTCCGACAACGACGAAAGAAGAGAGACACCGTGGCTGTTCCGAAGCGGAAGAAGTCCCGTTCCAACACCCGTAGCCGCCGTTCGCAGTGGAAGGCTCAGGCCCCCTCGCTGGTGAAGTCGGTGGAGAACGGTCGTGTCGTCTACAGCCAGCCGCACCAGGCGAAGCTGGTCACCGACTCGGCCGGCTCCCCGCTGTTCTACGAGTACAAGGGGCGCAAGGTCGCCGACGCGTGATCTCCTGACCTGTTGGGAGCGCGTGACATGACATCATCGGCATCCGCCGGCGCGACGACGCCGGGGGACCATGAGGCATTGGTGAAGAGTCTCGGGGTGCACATCGACCCCGAGACTCTTCGTCTTGCCCTGACGCATCGGTCGTACTCCTACGAGAACGACGGGATCCCCACCAACGAGCGCCTGGAATTCCTGGGCGACTCGGTGCTCGGCTACGCGGTGACCGACCACCTGTTCCGCAGCTATCCCGAACTCGCCGAGGGCCATCTGGCCAAGCTGCGTTCGGCGCTGGTGAGCACCCGGGCGCTGGCGCGCGTGGCCCGCGACCACGGCGTCGGTCCGCACATCAGCCTGGGCACCGGCGAGCTGCGCACCGGCGGACAGGACAAGGACTCGATCCTCGCCGACACGATGGAGGCGCTGATCGGAGCGGCATATCTGTCCACCTCCTTCGAGACGGCGCGCCGTCTGGTGCTGCGCCTGGTGCTGCCGCTGCTGGACGACGACCAGGCGATGAGCGCGGGCAAGGACTGGAAGACCACCATCCAGGAGGTCGCCGCCGACCGTGATCTCGGCGACATCCGCTACGTGATGGAGGATTCCGGCCCCGATCATGACAAGACGTTCACCGCCACGTTGACCGTCGGCGGCGTCGCCTACTCCTCCGGCACCGGCAAGTCCAAGAAGGAGGCCGAGCGCGAGGCCGCCCGGCTCACCGCCGCGACGCTGACCGCCGGCGAGGCCGACCGCGGGGCCTTCGACGCCGTGCTCGGTCGCTGACGCGGGCCCCCGATGCCCGAGCTCCCCGAGGTCGAAGTCGTCCGCCGCGGCGTCGAGCGCTGGGCCGTCGGCCGCCGCGCGGACCGGCCCGACGTCCACGACGCGCGCAGCCTGCGCCGGCACGACGGCGGCGTCGAGCACTTCGCCGACCGGCTGACCGGTCGGACGTTCGGCGCCGCTCGCCGACGTGGCAAGTATCTCTGGATCCCGCTGCACGCCGCCGGCTCCTCTGCGGCGACGGCGGACGGATCCGAGTTCGGCGAGGCGCTGGTGATCCATCTGGGCATGAGCGGCCAGGTGCTCGTCCAGCCCGACGACGCCCCGCCCGAGAAGCATCTCAAGGTCTCCGTGGATCTTCGGGACGCTCCGGAGGCGGCCTCAGAGGGAGCCCCGGCCGACGACGTCGGGCCGGCGGCCCGAACCGGCCGTCAGCTGCGCTTTGTCGACCAGCGCATCTTCGGCGGCCTGCAGATTCGTTCGCTGGTGCCGGCCGACCATCCGTCCGGCACAGTGCCGGAGAGCATCGCCCACATCGGCCCGGATCCGCTGGAGCCGGCCGGAGCCGCCGTCGAACCGTTCTTCCGGGCCCTGCGCCGGCGGCGCAGCGGGCTCAAACGGGCCCTGCTGGACCAGACGCTGCGTTCGGGAATCGGCAACATCTACGCCGACGAGGCGCTCTGGCGGGCCCGACTGCACTTCGCCCGACGCACCGAGACCGTCACCCGTGCTGAGGCGGCCCGGCTGCTGGGCGCCGTCCGAGAGGTCATGGAGGCTGCGCTCGACGCGGGAGGCACCAGCTTCGACGCGCTCTATGTGAACGTCAACGGCGAGTCCGGGTACTTCGCCCGCGGGCTCGACGCCTACGGCCGGACGGGAGAACCGTGCCGCCGCTGCGCGGAGCCGCTGCGTCGCACACCCTTCATGGGGCGTTCTTCCCACTGGTGTCCGCGCTGCCAGCCTCGGCCGCGCTCCGGACGGTGGTGACGTCGACCATGGCCTCACTCACGTCGATTCCGCCGATCGATGCTCCTGCACGGCACAGACGGCCGGTTCGTCTAGCATGGGACGGGCCGTCCGCGCACGATGCGGACCGTCGCGCGGGTCCGGGAGGCCGCACCCGCCGTGCCCAGACCGCGACCACTCCGACGAGCCAGGCGGCCGTCGCACCCGAGGGGAGGACCCATGGCCGACCGAGAGCATGACGGCGCCCCTCGTCGTCACCGGCCGCGGCGCGTGCGCGTGGTCTCCCCGACGGCCCCGACTCCGTCCGCCCGGGGCGAGAGGCCCCGCCGCGGACGGAGGGTCCTGGGCTGGTCGCTGGTCGCGGTGGCCACGCTGGTGGTCGTCGCCGTCGCCGTCGTCGGCGTCTACCTGCAGGACCTGCGGAGCAGCTTCGACGAGAATCGCAACGTCCTGGAGATGAACCTGGACGACGACACTGCCGCGCGCACCGACGACGACGTCGTCAACCTGCTGCTGCTCGGCTCCGACACCCGTGGCGAGGGCCAGGATCTCGCCGAGATCAAGGGCGAGGACGGGCAGCGCTCGGACACCATGATGTTCGTCCACATCCCGGCCGACCGCTCGACGGTCTACGTCATGTCGATCGTCCGAGATCTGTGGGTCGACATCCCCGGCGTCGGCACCAACCGCATCAACACCGCCATCAACTCCGGCGGCTATCCACTGGTGGTCGACACCGTCGAAGAGCTGCTCGACACGCATATCGACCACGCCGCGATCATCGACTTCGAGGGGTTCAAGGATCTCACCGAGGCGCTGGACGGGGTCTACGTGGACAACCCGCAGGCGTTCTCCTCCGGCCAGCACAACCCGGACTTCTATCCTGAGGGCACCATCCGGCTGGAGGGTGCGAACGCGCTGCGCTACGTCCGCGAGCGGAAGACCTTCTCCGACGGAGACTTCACACGCGTGGAGAACCAGCGGCGCGTGGTCCAGGCGATCATCGACCGTTTCCTCAGCGCCGAGACGCTGACCAACCCCGCCCGGGTCTCGGACATCGTCGAGAGCATGGTTCCCTATCTGTGGCTCGACGAGGGGCTGGACGCCGATACTGTGGCCGGCTACGCGGTCCAGCTGCGCAATCTGCGCTCCGACGACATCGAGATGTTCACCATCCCCGCCGGCGAGCCGATGACCACCTCCGGCGGCGCGCAGGTGATCACCCGCGACGAGGCGGCGATGGACGTGCTGCGCCGATCGCTGGACGAGGAGTCCATGGACGATTTCGTGGACGATCTCGCCGAGAGCGAGGCGAACCCCTTCGACACCGCAGAGACCGACTCCGAGACCGACCCCGAGACGGGAACGGAGACTGAGAGCGGTTCCGGGACGGAGACCGGAGACGAGGCCGGGGAGGTCTTCCCGTGAGCCCGGCCGATGACCGGCGGCGGGACGACGGCCGTCGCGCGCTGCTGCTCACCCATTCGTACTGGCCGGAGCGCACGCCCCCGCAGCGGCGCTGGCAGCGTCTGGTCGCCGGGCTGCGGGCCGAGGGCTGGAGCGTCGACGTCGTCACGCCGGTCGCCGACGCCCGCAGCACTCCGCCCGCCGAGCGCGACTCGGGGGCCGCCGGAGTGCGCAGCGTGAGCGGGCCGGCCGGCGAGCAGGTGCACCGGGTGCTTCGGCCGCTCCTCCGCGACAGCCGCGCCGGACGCTTCGCCGCCGATGCGGTCGCCGCGGTGCTGATGGTCCCGCGGGCGCTGTTCGTCGAGCGGCCCGACGTCGTCGTGGCCACAGTGCCGGCGCTGCCGGTGATCTGTTCGGGCTGGCTGGCGGCGCGCCTGCGCCGTGCACCGCTGGTGGTCGACATGCGCGACGCCTGGCCCGAGCTGGCCCGCGAGGCCGGAGTGCGCGCAGGACCTGCCGGCCGGATGATGGAGACCGTCGTCGCCGAGGTCCAGCGCCGCGCCGAGCTCGTGGTGACGGTGACCCACGGGTTCGCCCGTCTGCTGGCCGCCCGCGGCGTGGACCGGGTGACGACGATCAGCAACGGCGTCGCGCTCGACGAGGTCCCGCGGCTGGAGCACCGGGAGCGCACCGCCGGCGAGCTGCGCGTCGCCTATCTCGGCAACCACGGCGAGAGTCAGGCGCTTGATGCGGTCATCGACGCGGTGGCCGCACTGCATGCTGCGGGCGAGGTCGACGTCCGGCTGCGGATGGTCGGATCCGGGACGCAGAAGCCGCGCCTGGTCGCCCGCGCGTCGGACAGCCCGGCCATCGAGTTCCACGAGCCCGTCCACGGCGAGGAGTTCTGGCAGCACCACCGGTGGGCCGACACTCTGCTGATCAGCCTGCGCACCGACTGGGAGTCCTTCGCCTGGACGGTGCCGTCCAAGACCTTCGAGCTGATGGGCACCGGCAAGCACGTCACCGCGGCCGTCGTCGGCGAGGCCGCCGAGATCCTCTCCGCGGCCGAGAACGTCACCCTCGTCGACCAGGGCCCCGACGGGCTCGCCGAGGCGCTGACCGCCCTGGCCCGGGACTCGGAGTCCACCCCGGTCAGCGACTCCGGACGCCGATGGGTGCGCGAGCATGCGGACCTGCCGCGCCTGGCCGACGACTACGCCCGGCTGCTGGCCGACGTCGTCGACGGCCGCGGTCCGGTGGCCTCCGGGCGCCGCGCCGGACGGCGGGGACGGGCCGCGCGTCGCGACCGGGAGCAGGCCCTCGACCCGCGGGCGACCCCTGATCCCGGCCCGGTGCGCGCCGAACGCGTCTGGGTCTGCGTGTGCACCTACCGGCGCAACGAGCTGCTCGCCGAGCTGCTGACCTCGCTGCGCGCCGCGGCCCCGCGCGAGCTCGGCGACGACGTGATGCCTCCGCTCGTCGTCGTCGACAACGACCCCGAGGCGGGCGCGGCCGCCACCGTCGCCGAGCTGGCGCCCGAGGCGCTCTCGGTCCATCAGCCGCGCCCGGGGCTCGCCGCCGCCCGCAACGCCGCGCTGGACGCCGTGCCCGACGACGCCGATGCGGTGGTCTTCGTCGACGACGATGAGCGCGTGGCTCCCGGATGGCTGGATGCGCTGATCAGCACCGCCCGCAGCTCGGGGGCGGCCACCGTCTCGGGGCCGGTGGAGTCGGTGTTCCCGGCGGAGGCTTCCGCACAGGCCGTCGAGGACGGCGCCATCCGACGCACCGACTTCGCCACCGGACCATGGAGCCTGCGGCCGGCGACGAACAACGTGCTGGTGCGAGCGGAGTGGTTCACCCGTTCGCCGACATTCCGCTTCGACGAGGCCTTCAACGTCACCGGCGGCGAGGACTCCGAGCTCTTCGGCCGGCTGCAGGCCGCCGGGGCGAGGTCGTGGTGGTGCGCCGAGGCACGGGTCTCCGAGGAGGTGCCGATCGAGCGCACCACGCGGCAGTGGCTGCGTCGTCGCGGACTGCGCGCCGGCCATGTGCGGGCGCTGAAGGCGCGCAAGGCACGTCGACACAGCGCGAGCATCGCCGCCGAGGGGGCCGTGCGCCTCGGCGCCGGCGTGCTGCGGCGCAGCGCGGTGCGGCTGCGCGGACGGCGGGCGGGCTATCAGGACCGGCTCTGGACGCGCGAGGGCCTGGGCATGCTGCAGTGGCTCGCCGGCCGCGCCCGCGGCGAGTACGCCCGAGACTGAGCCGGGTCCGCTTCCGAGCTGTCGCACGTGCCGGAGAGCCTGCCGACCGGCCGCGTCACTCCTCGGCGCGCAGCCGGGCGCGCAGCGTCTCGAGGGCCTCCTCCGCCTCCGCCGCCGCGCGCACCGCAGAGCCCGGGGCCTCGGCCGCGTCGGTCTCCTCGTGCAGCGCGGCGAGCCGCTCACGACGCTCGGCCGACGGCGCCGGCTTCAGCGTGCGCCGATAGGCCGTCCCGAGGCGCCGGCCGGTCGGAGTGCCGCGGAACCGCTCGAGCGCCAGCGTCGCCTCGCCGCGGCCACGGCGGGCGAGACGTCCGAGGAACGGCCGCAGCGCGGCCGGTCGCAGCATCGCGACGCGGGGGAGGACGGGCAGGCCGAAGAATCGCCGGGCCGCCGGGGTCGTCCACGGGTGCGCCCGCGGGTCCTCGACGTAGCAGCGGGCCAGCTCCTGCAGCACTGCGGCGGCCTCGGCCCGCTGGACGGCCGGCACCCGCTCGAGCTTGTCCAGGTACCAGCCGACGAAGAAGGACTCGAAGCGCGTGTCCAGATAGTCCTGCATCAGCCCGACCTCGCGCAGCCAGGCGGCCCGAGCCGATTCCAGCAGCAGGTACTTGCGGAAGTAGCCCGGCGAGATCGCATTGACGATGGAGGTCTCCACCGCGCCGTAGTAGACGTAGGCGGGCTCCTCCACCTCCAGGTACGCCGCGGCGTGGAAGAGCAGCTGCTGGAAGAAGAAGGTGTCCTGGCCCGTGGCGCCCACCGGCTGCTCGAGTCCCAGCGACTGCAGCCAGGCCGTGCGGAAGACCATGGACTCGATGCTGGCGGGGCGGAATCCGGTCTCCGGGAGGCTGCGGCGCGACGGCCGGCGCAGGCCGTCGCGCAGAGCCGCGCCGTCGCGCAGCCAGGAGTGCACATCCAGGTGCATCCACCGATCGGTCCAGGTGATCTGGGTGGCCAGTGCGAAGTTCGCCTCCTCGGCGGCGGCGAGCCGGTCGGCCATCCGGGAGTAGGAGTCGCCGAGCTGCTCGTCGTCGGGATCCAGGTACGTGGTGTACTCGGTCGCCGCCAGGGCCAGTCCGGTGTTCCTCGGCCGCGACGCCGAGCCGGAGCCGCCGGTCGCATGGCGGTAGGCGGTGACGTTGGTGTGGGCGCGGGCGAGCTCCGCGACGATCGCCGGCGTGACGCCGTCGGTGGAGCCGTCGTCGACCAGCAGCACGTGCATCCGGGAGAATCCGGGGGCGCGGCGCAGCGAGGCGAAGGCCTTGTGCCGCAGGTGGTGCCCGTTGTCGAAGATCGGCACGATCACCGACAGGTCCAGCCCCTCGGCGGCGGCGACGGCGCGGGTCCGGGCGGCGGCGTCCTGGAGCGGCTCCTCCGCGTCGACGCGCTCCGGCGTCTCGCCGGCATCCGCCCCCGCGGCGGAGACTGTCACTGTCGACTCTGTACGACGGTGCTGGAACGTGTCGAGGGCGAGGCTCCGCAGGCCGCGGGCGGCCTGTTCGGTCCGCGCGGGTGATCCCAGCAGAGCGGGATCGCCCAGCGTCTCCTGGGGGCGGTGCAGAGCAGTCAGCCCCCACGAGGAGTCGACCCCTGACCGTCGGTGGTTCAACGAGTCGCCGTCGGCCGCGGCGTCGAGACGTCCGTCGGGCCCGGTCTCCAGCTTCACCGTCATCGGGGCGGACTGGAACCGCAGGCCGGCCAGATGGTCGGCGACGTAGTCGGGCTCGTAGCGCCGGTCGGGGCTGACCGGCAGCAGGATGTCATAGTCGTCCGCGCGGGCCGGCAGATCCTCCCAGCGCACGAGGTCGACGGATCCCGCCGACTGGGTGTGCAGGTCCGCCCGCAGTGTCTCGGTCGGCGTCTCGCTGACGGCCAGCACACGCTCTCCGGGCATCTCGACGCTGACTCCGGCGATCGCGGCCACACGGGCGAGGAGATCGACGACGTGATGGTCGAGGAAGACGCGGCGGATGCCGTCGCCCTGGATCCGTCGGAGGTCCTCGTGTCCGGCGGCCGAGGACGTCAGGTGTCGCAGCGTCGCGGCCACGTCCGCGGCGGAGTTCGCGATGTGTACCTGCGGGTGGTGCGAGTTCAGCCCCTGGCTGTAGGTGGAGAGCACCATCGTCCCGGAGGCCTGCAGCTCCAGAGCCCGATTGGCGAACATCGTCTGCGAGTCCTGCACCGAGTTGAAGTTGATCGCGATGTCCACCGTCCGCTGCAGCCCCATCAGCCGCCCGTGGTCCATCGACGGGGCGCGGTGCGGCCAGTACTCGAACGGCACCAGCTGGTTCGGCGAGGGATCCGCGGCGTCGTAGTGCCGGTCGATCAGCGCCAGCGGCCGGTCCGCGGCCAGCACGCCGTCGAGGATCCACCGGCCCTGCTCGGCGCGGCTCGGATACTTCCGTCCCATCCAGGAGCCGGCGAAGGGGATCAGGTCCGAGCCGGCAGGGCGGCCGCCCAGCGGCGAGTGCAGCAGCGGGTTCACCCCGAAGGGCAGCACGTCGATGCTGCGCGCCCGCGGGCAGTCGGCGCGGTACTGCGGGATGACCTCCGCGGCGGTGGTGAGGATGTGCTCGCAGGCGCGGGCGACGTCCAGGAACCGCCGGTAGTCGGGCGGGTCCTCCTTGCCGTAGTAGACCGTCGGCACGCCGGCCGCGCGGAACGCGGGGATCAGGGTCTCGACCAGCAGTGACCGGCGGGCGCGGGCCCCGTCGCCGGTGACGTCCCAGCTGGCGCCGTCGTGGCCGCGCCAGGTCGCCGCGACCAGCAGCACGTCGACGGCGCCGAGGTGCTCCCGCCAGTTCTTCGGGGTGATGGGCAGCAGCTCGGCGGCGCCGGTGAAGGTGTCCAGGAGGAACCGGTCGCAGATGATGCCGATGCGCAGGTCCAGCCGCGGACGGGTGGCCCCGGCCTCGGGGGCGGGGAGCTGTTCGGCGGCCTCGAGCGCCTGCTCGACGGCGCGGCGGGG
>NZ_AFRW01000047.1 GCF_000220985.1 Nesterenkonia sp. F | reverse complement strand
AGACTGTGCCGCATGGATTCCTCGCCGCGACCTGCCGTCGCCCTGCTGCGGGGCATCAACGTCGGCGGGAAGAACATCGTCTCCATGGCGGAGCTCGCCCAGCAGTTCCGCGACGTCGGGTACGGATCAGTAAGGACCTACATCCAGAGCGGCAACGTCGTCTTCACCACCAGCGGCGGCACGTCGGCCGAGCTCGAGGACGCCGTGGAGCAGATGCTCGAATCCTGGCTGGGCGTGCCGATCACCGTCGTCGTCCTCTCCGCGGAGGAGCTCGACGCCGTAGTGGAGGCCGCCCCGGAGGATCACGGGGCCGAGCATCTCCGCAGCGACGTGCTCTTCCTCAAGCGCCCGCTGACTCCGGACCAGGCGCTGGCCGAGTTCCCACCCCTGCGGGAGGGCGTCGACGGCGCCGCGCCGGGCCCCGGGGTCGTCTACTTCTCGCGCGTGGCCGCCCAGGCGTCGAAGTCCCGGCTGACGCGGATCGTCGGCACGCCGCTCTATCAGCGCATGACGGTGCGCAACTGGCGCACCACGACGCGGCTGCAGGAGCTCGTCCGGGCGGCCGGCGAGGCATGACGACGTCCGCGGGATCGCGCCGCGGGCGCCGGCGGATCCGAGCCCGACCCCGACGGCGTCGGGTGCTGCAGTAGTCTGGGGCCGTCCGTGCTCGTCGCGAGCGTCGCCCTCATCGTCCACTCTGTCCGAGGAGATCCCCATGACCGCCGCAGAGACCGCTCCGCAGGGCTCGTCCGCCTCGTCCCGGTCATTCACCGTCGCCGCCGCGCTGCTGGACATGGACGGCACGCTGGTGGACTCCTCCGCCGCCGTCGAGCGGGTCTGGCTGCGCTGGGCCGAACCCTTCGGCCTGGACCCCGAGCGCGTGCTGCAGGTCGCCCACGGTCGGCAGGGGCACGAGACCATGGCGATCCTGCTGCCGGATCGTCCCATGGAGCAGAACATCGAGGACAACCGACGACTGCTGGCCTCCGAGGAGGTCGAGACAGACGGGATCGTCGAGATCCCCGGGGCCGCGGAGCTGCTCACAGCTCTGCAGCGGCTGCCGCATGCGCTGGTCACGTCGGCCAGCCTGGGCCTGGCGCGTGCCCGGATGGGGGCGGCCCGGCTCGCGGTGCCCGAGCAGCGCGTGACCGCCGAGGACGTCTCGGCGAGCAAACCGGATCCCGAGGGCTTCGTCCGGGCGGCTCGGCGGCTCGGCGTCGACCCGGCCGACACGGTGGTCTTCGAGGACTCGCCGGTGGGCGTGCAGGCCGGCCTGGCCGCCGGGGCGACGGTGATCGGCGTCGGCGCCGGAGCCGCCGCCCACGGGCCGACGCACGCGGTCGAGGATCTCACCGGAGTCTCGGTCGCCGCCGACGCCGCGGGCCGGCTGAGCATCAGGCTCGGCTGAGACTTCTCCGGCGTATACCATGCTCCCATGACTGATACACGAGGCCCCCTCGGGGTGCTGCGCGGCGCACGGCCCGGAACCCGCGGCGTCGGGGGCATGGAGCTGTTCTTCGATCTGGTCTACGTCTTCACCATCATCCAGCTCTCGCACTATCTGCTGCACCATCTCAGCTGGACCGGGGCCGCCGAGGCCGCGATCCTCTTCGCCGCGGTGTGGTGGGGATGGAACTACACCGCCTGGGCGCTGAACTGGATGGATCCCCAGCACGTCGTCGTGCGGGTGCTGATGGCGGTCTTCATGCTCTGCGCCCTCGGCATGGCCGTGGCGATCCCGACGGCCTTCGGCTCCGGGGCCGGGCTCTTCGTCGGTGCCTATCTGCTCTTCCAGCTGCTGCGCGCGGCCTTCATGGCCGTGGCCTTCGGGCGCACGCAGATGGGCCGGAACTACACCCAGCTGCTGATCTGGAGCGCGCTGGCCGGCGTCGTCTGGACCGTCGGCGTCTTCGTGCCGGAGGAGCACCGCCTGGCCGTGTGGGTGCTGGCGGTGCTCGTCGACTACTTCGGCCCGGCGGCGCGGTTCTGGGTGCCGGGGCTGGGCGGCAGCCGGATGAGCACCTGGCCGGTGGACGAGGCGCATCTGGCCGAGCGGTGCCGGCTGGTCTTCATCATCGCGCTGGGCGAGTCCATCCTCATCCTGGGCAACACGCTCATCGAGGTGGAACTGACCGGAGAGGTCGTGCTGGCCGCACTCATCGGCTTCGCCGCGCTGGTGATGCTCTGGTGGCTGTACTTCTCCACCCGGCACGGCAACTCCGAGCATGAGACTCCGCAGACGGAGGAGGCCGCGGCCATGGCTCGAGCCGCCTACGCCTACGCCCATGCGCTGATGGTCGGCGGGGCCATCGTCTGCGCGGTGGCGATCGAGCTCGTCGTCGCCCATCCGCACGATCCCGCCGACTGGACGGTGGTCACCGTGCTCACCGCGGGGCCGGGGCTGTATCTGCTGGGCAACCTGATCTTCGTCCGGGCGCGCACCGGGCGGCTCTCGCGCTCGCGGCTGATCGCCCTGCTCGTCCTGGCGGCCTCCGTGCCGCTGGGGCTGCAGCTCACCACGACCGGCGCCGCGGCCGTCGTCGCCCTGGTGCTGCTGGTCCTGCTGCTGGCCACCGCCCAGGTCCGTCAGTCCTCCCGGCCGGCGGAGATCGCCTCCGCCGAGTCGGAGGTGTGAGGCTGGGATCCATGGAGATCACACGACAGGTCATCGTCCTCGACGCCGCGAACCTCGACGAGGTCAGCCGCTTCTGGGCCGATCTGCTCGGCGGCGAGGTCGCCGCCGACGACGGCTGGCACAGCGTTCTGATCGAGGGTGTCGAACAGCTCGCCGTCCAACACGCCCCGGATCATGAGCCGCCGGGCTGGCCGGACGGCGTGCCGCAGCAGATGCATCTCGACTTCTACGTCGCCGACGTCGCCGGGGCCCATTCCCACGCGATGGACTGCGGCGCGCGGCTGCTCCAGGATGCCCCGGACCGCGACGGCGAGCGCGGGTTCATCGTCTACGCGGACCCGGCCGGCCACCCCTTCTGCCTCTGCTGGGGCTGACCCGTCGGCGGCCGGGGGACGATCGGCTGGTATCGTCCGGGGCATGCTGACCGCCAACGAGCGACGCGTGCTGGCCGCGGCACGGGAGACGGTCGCCGGCTTGGGCTGGTCGGAGGCTCACACGGTGGCGTCGGCGGCGATGGACGCCGCCGGCCGAATCCACACTGGAGTCGACGTCCACCACTTCACCGGCGGACCGTGCGCCGAGCTGGTCGTCATGGGGCAGTCCGCCGCCGTCTCGGGCGAGGCGCTGCTGGCCATCACCGCTGTGGGCGACGGCGACCGTGGGGTGCTGGCCCCCTGCGGAAGGTGCCGCCAGGTGCTCCTGGACATGCACCCCGATGCGACCGTGCTGGTCCCGGGACCGGACGGTCCGGAGACCGAGCCGGTGCCGTTGGCCGTCGCGGATCTCCTCCCGCACGGTTGTCGTCAGCCTGACGTGGGAGCCACGAGGATCCTGCACTTCGCCGCGCGATACTACGAGGACGTGGTCGCCGGACGGAAGACGGTCACGGTGCGCCACGCCGACCCGCACCGACCGGGGCCGGTGACGATGGTCTTCGAGGATCCCGAGGTCGAAGGCGTCCGGATGCTCCACGGTGCGATCGAGACCGTCGAGCAGCGTCGGGTCGGGGAACTCACCGCCGAGGACGTGCGGCGGGAGAACCTCCCCGATCTGGACTCCCTGCGTCGTGTTCTGCGGACCCATTATCCGCTGATCACCGACGACGACCAGGTCGACGTCCTCGGGATCCGGACGCGGTGACGCCTCGGGCGCCGAGCCCGGATCAGCCGGCGGAGCCGCGGCGGGCGGCGCCCCAGATGTCGATGCCGCCGTCGACCGCGTGCTGCTCGATCGCGTCGAGCTCCTCGACGGTGAAGCGGCGATGCTGAAGCGCCTGCAGGTTGTCCGTCAGCTGCTCGGGGCGGCTGGCGCCGATGACCAGCGAGGTCACCCGCTCGTCGCGCAGCGCCCAGGCCAGGGCCATCTGCGCCAGCGACTGGTCCCGGGAGGCGGCGATGTCGCGCAGCGCGCGGATGTGGGCGAGGTTCTCCTCGCTGAGGAAGCCGTCGCGGAAGGAGGACTTCGTCGTCGCCCGCGAGCCGGAGGGCACTCCGTCGAGATACTTGCCGGTGAGCATGCCCTGCGCCAGAGCGCTGAAGGCGATGACGCCCACGCCCTCGTCCTCGACGACGTCGAGCAGCCCGTCGTCCTCGATCCAGCGGTTGAGCATCGAGTAGGAGGGCTGATGGATCAGCAGCGGAGTGCCCAGTTCGCGCAGGATCGCCGCCGCCCGCCGGGTGTCCTCGGCGGAGTAGGAGGAGATGCCGGCGTAGAGCGCCTTGCCGGAGCGCACTGCGGCGTCCAGCGCGCCCATGGTCTCCTCCAGCGGAGTGTTGGCGTCGGGCCGGTGGGAGTAGAAGATGTCGACGTAGTCCAGGCCGAGACGCTCGAGCGAGGCGTCCAGGCTGGAGAGCAGGTACTTGCGGCTGCCGCCGGGCCCGCCGTAGGGACCGGGGTGCATGGTCCAGCCCGCTTTGGTGGAGATGATCATCTCATCGCGGTACGGCGCGAAGTCCTCGCGCATGATCCGGCCGAAGTTGAGTTCCGCGGTGCCGGGCGGCGGACCGTAGTTGTTCGCCAGGTCGAAGTGCGTGATGCCGTGATCGAAGGCGGTGTGCAGGATGTCGCGCTGGGTCTGCACCGGCACGTCGTCGCCGAAGTTGTGCCACAGTCCCAGAGACAGCGGCGGGAGCATCAGGCCGGAGCGGCCGACGCGGCGGAACTCAGCGTTCTCATAACGGGTCTCGGCGGCGCGGTACATGGCGGCTCCTTCTCACGGGGACGGGGAGGGGAAGTCGAGCCGGCCCGGACGGCGGAGGCCGGCGGCGCTCGTCGTCCACACTACTGCCCGAGGCGCCCGACGCAGTAGGCTCCCTCCATGGTCCGGACGCAGAACACCGAGGCGATCGCCGCCGCCACCGCTCGGCCGTGGGCGGACTGGGTGGCGGCCCTCGACGCCGCCGGCGCCGCCGATCGTCCCCACGGGGCCATCGCCGAGCTGGCCGCCGCGCTGATGCCCGAGCAGCTGGAGAATCCAGGGTGGTGGGCCCAGGGCGTGGCGGTCGGATATGAGCAGCATCGCGGGCTGCGCGTGCCCGGACAGCGCTCCGACGGAACCTTCCACACCTCGGCCTCCCGCACGCTGCCCGTCTCCGCCGACGAGGCGATGCGGTCCTGGCGCCGGCTGGTCGACGCCCGCGGAACCTTCGACGGCGCGGCGGCGGACGGTCCGCCGTCGACCTCGGCGACGGCGAAGCGGCGGCACTGGCGGGTTCGCCTCGACGACGGTACGCGTGCCGCGGTCAGTGCCGAGGCCGTCGGCGACGGCGAGCGGACGCGGATCGTGGTGCAGCACGAGCGGCTGGCCTCGCCGGCCGACGTTGAGCGCTGGAAGCAGTTCTGGAAGGCGCTGCTCACCGAGCTGTGAGCCGCCCGCACACACGATGACTCCGCGGGACGGGCGGGAATGACGAAGCATTCCCACCGTTTCCACGGAGTCATCGTCGCTCGAGCGGCGGGTCGGTGCCCGCTCAGCGGCCGATCAGCTCTCGATCTGCTGCGCGGAGTCCTGTCCGGACTCGCCGCGGGTGACCTGGATGCGCTGCGGGGCCTCCTGGGCGTAGACGCCCTGGACGGTCACCGTCAGCACGCCGGCGTCGTAGTCCGCGCGGATCGCCTCAGAAGAGACCTCCTGCGGCAGGGTGACCGTGCGGTGGAACGAGCCGTAGCGCACCTCGCGGAGCCCCTCGGCCTCCTGCTCGGCGCGGCGCTCGCCGGAGACGGTGAGCGTGCGGCCGGAGAGTTCGACGTTCACGTCCTTCTCCGGATCGATGCCGGGCAGGTCGGCGCGCAGCACCAGGTCCTCGCCGTCGCGCCGGGCGTCGACCGCCGGCACGAATCCGGATTCGCGGTCGCCGCCGACGCCGGCCCCGGCGAGAGCCGAGGAGCCGAGCAGCGGACTGCGCAACGAACGGAAGACGTCGTCCATCAGGGACATCGGGTCCAGGCGAGTCATGGGCGTGGCCATGCTGAATCATCCCCTTTCTGCGACTGCTGTCGATTCTTGCATCCGGTCCAACGACGTCGGGGCCGCCTCTATTCCGAAGTTGAGTCAGATTCGCTCAACTTTTCTGCGTGACCTGCTGCCGGGCGGCGGATGCCAGTGATTCGGCGGCCAGCTCCAGCTCGGCGGCGGTGGTCCCGGCCCCGAAGCTGAAGCGGATCGCAGTCTGCGCGAGTTCCTCGTCGACGCCCATCGCCGTCAGTGCCGGGCTGGCCTCGGTGCTGCCGGCCGCGCAGGCCGACCCGGCCGAGCAGAGCACGCCGTCGCGCTCCAGATCGAGCAGCAGCGACTCGCCGCTGCGCCCGGCCACGACGAACGAGGCGTGTCCGGCCAGACGGGCGGTGCGGCTGCCGGTCAGCCGCGCGCCGGGCACGCGATCCTCGACGGCGGCGATGAAGGCGTCGCGCCGAGCGCGCAGACCGGCGACGTCGTCCTCGGCGGCCAGCTCCAGGGCGGCGGCCATGCCGACGGCGCCGGCGACGTCCTCGGTGCCCGAGCGGCGCTCGCGCTGCTGGCCGCCGCCGTGGAGCAGCGGTTCGAAGGGCGTGCGACGGCGCAGCACCAGCACGCCGACGCCTTTGGGCGTGCCGAGCTTGTGCCCGGCGAGGCTGAGCGCATCGACGCCGAGCGCGCCGACGTCGAGCCGCTCGGAGCCGGCGGCCTGGACCGCATCGGTGTGGAAGCGGGCGTCGGTCTCATGGGTCAGGCATGCCAGTGTCGTGATGTCCTGGACGGTGCCGACCTCATTGCTGGCGTGCTGGATGCTCACCAGCGTGGTGTCCTCGCGCAGCCGGGCGCTCAGAGATTCGGGGGAGACTGTGCCGTCGGCATCGACCGGCACCGTCTCCACGGTGTACCCGATCCGCGACAGCCAGGCCGCCGACTCGGCGACCGCCGGGTGCTCCAGCGCGGAGACCAGCACGTGGCGTCCGCGCGGATCCGCCAGAGCGATGCCCTTCACCGCGGCGTTGTCCGCCTCGGTGCCGCCTGAGGTGAAGATCACTTCGGCCGGTCGGGCGCCCAGTCGGCGTGCGACCCGGCGTCGGGCGTCCTCCAGCGCCCGGCCGGCCGCCAGTCCCGGCTCATGGCGACTGGACGGATTGGCATGCTGGGCCGAGAGGAAGGGCCACATGGCCTCCAGCACCTGACGACGCACCGGCGCCGAGGCCGCGGAGTCGAGATAGACGGCTCCGCTCATGAAGTCCCGCCCCGCGAAGTCGTGGTGATGTCCAACCCCAGGTCGAGGGCTCGTGCCCCATGGGTCAGAGCACCGACGCTGATGACGTCGACCCCGGTCTCGGCGATGGCCCGCACCGAATCCAGAGTCACCCCGCCGGAGGCCTCGACGACGGCGCGTCCGGCGATCCGCTCGACGCCGCGGCGCAGATCCGCCGGCGTGAAGTTGTCCAGCATGATCGTGTCGGCTCCCCCGGCCAGCGCCGGCTCGATCTGATCGACCCTGTCGACCTCGACCTCCAGGTGGGTGGTGTGCGGCAGACGTTCCTTCGCCGCCGCGACTGCCGCGGCGAGGTCCTCCACCAGGGCCAGATGGTTGTCCTTGGCCATCACGGCGTCGGAGAGCCCCGCCCGGTGGTTGTGTCCGCCGCCGCAGCGCACGGCATGGCGCTCCAGCGCCCGCAGTCCCGGGGTCGTCTTGCGGGTGTCGACGATCCGCGCACCGGTGCCGGCGACGGCCTCGACGTGCGCGGCAGTTGCGGCGGCGATCCCGCACATCCGCTGCACCAGGTTCAGCGCAGTGCGTTCGCAGGTCAGGATCGGTCGAGCCGGCCCGGTCACCTCCGCCAGCGTGGTGCCGGCCTCGAAGCGGGCCCCCTCCTCGAGGTGGATGGCGACCTCCACGGCCTCGTCGAGCGCAGTCATCGCGGCGGCGAAGACGGCCGCGCCGCTGAACACGCCGGGCTCGCGGGCGACCAGCGCGGCGTCGGCCGCCGCCTCCTCGGGGAGGAAGGCGGCCGTGGTCAGATCGCCCGACGGCGCATCCTCGGCCAGCGCGGTGCGCACGACGCGGTCGATGGTCTCGGCGGTGAGCAGCATCGGCGTGCTCACCGCGGCTTCGCCGCGAGCATGCGGTCCAGGGCGACCTTCGCGCCGTCGGCGATCTCGGCCGGCACGCTGATCCGATTCTCGACACGTCCGGCGACCAGCTCCTCCAGCACCCAGGCCAGATAGCCGGGGTGGATGCGGTACATCGTCGAGCAGGGGCAGATCACCGGATCCAGACAGAAGATCGTCCGGTCCGGGTATTCGGCGGCGAGCCGGTTGACCATGTTGATCTCCGTGCCCACGGCGATGGTGTCGCCGGGGGAGGAAGCGGCGATGAACTTCTTGATCGCATCGGTGGAGCCGGAGGCGTCGGCGGCCTCGACCACCGGCATCGGGCACTCCGGATGCACGATGACCTTCACCTCCGGGTCCGCGGCGCGGGCCTTCTCGATCTGGTCGACGGTGAAGCGCCGATGCACCGAGCAGAACCCGTGCCAGAGCAGCACCTTCGCATTCTGCAGCTGCTCGACGGTGTGGCCGCCGAGCTCCTGACGCGGGTTCCACATCGGCATCTGCTCCAGGCCGATGCCCATCGCCCTGGCCGTGTTGCGGCCCAGGTGCTGGTCGGGGAAGAAGAGCACCCGGTGGGCCCGCTCGAAGGCCCACTCGAGCACGGCGGCCGCGTTCGAGGAGGTGCAGACGATCCCGCCGTGCCGACCGCAGAAGGCCTTCAGCGCCGCCGAGGAGTTCATGTAGGTCACCGGGATGACCGGCAGCTTCCCCTCGGCGTCGGGCTCGGCGGCCTCCGGGTCGAAGCCGTAGACCTCGGCGATGTCCTCCCAGGCCTCCTCGACGGACTCCTCGTCGGCCATGTCGGCCATCGAGCAGCCGGCGGCCAGGTTGGGCAGGATGACCTGCTGGTCCGCCGAGGAGAGGATGTCGGCGGTCTCGGCCATGAAGTGCACTCCGCAGAAGACGATGTGCTCGGCGTCGGGCTTGGTCAGCGCCGCGTTGGCCAGCTGGAAGGAGTCGCCGACGAAGTCGGCGTGCTGGACGACCTCGTCGCGCTGGTAGAAGTGCCCCAGGATGACCAGCTTCGAGCCGAGGGTCTCGCGGGCGCGGACGATGCGACGCTGCAGCTCGGCGTCGTCCAGGCTGCGGTATTCCTCGGGCAGCTGGCCCGGCCGGGTGACGGGATCGGGGATGGGGTCGGCCTCCGAGGCGCCGGGGCCGTAGCCGGGGTCGGCGTCGAACTCCCAGGGGCCGGCCGGCAGCGAGTCGTTGCAGGATTCCTGCGGGGCCAGCTCGAGGCGGTCGTGGACGGACAGGCTCATGAAGTCTCCTCGATGGTGAGCGTGTAGCGGGAACGGCGCGGGGTGGAACGGTAGAGCTTGGGCGGACGGTGCGCGGTGCCGGTCATCCGTTCGCCGGTGTCCTCGACGGTGCCCTGCGCGAGGATCTGCCGGCGGAAGTTCGACGGATCCAGGGCGCGGCCCAGGATGGCCTCGTAGACCCGCCGCAGATCGGCCAGCGGGAACCGTTCCGGAAGGAAGGCGTGGGCGATGGGGGAGTAGGTGACCTTCGCCCGCAGCCGACGCAGCGCGTAGTCGAGGATGACGTCGTGGTCGAAGGCCAGCGGGCCGGCCTCCTCGGCGATGTCGTCTGCGGGGAACCACTCGACGTTCTCGCCGACGACGGCGGCGGCGTCCTCGTCCTGCCGGACCAGCGCCCAGTAGACGATCGAGACCACCCGCGGCGTGGTCGTCGTGTCGGATTCCGCGCGTGCGGGGGAGCGGTCGACGTCGCCGAAGGCGTAGAGCTGCTCGAGGTGGCGCGGGGCCAGGCCGGTGGTCTGGTGCAGGGTGGCGCGGGCCGAGCTCACCAGGTCCTGCTCGGGCTCCAGCGGGCCGCCCGGCAGCGCCCAGAGCCCGTGGAAGGGCTCGCGGATGCGTCGCACCAGCGGCAGCCACAGGGTGAGCTCGCCGGTGTCGGGGTGGGGGCGCAGCGAGAACACCACTGTGGAGACGGCGAGCTCGAGCGACGAGGCGGCGCAGGTCGCCGCCTCGGGGTGTGCCGCGCTCGCCGGACGCGGGGACGTCGCCGCAGCGGACGGGACCTCGGGCATCGGACCTCCTGGGCTTCTGGTATTCCTGACACTATGGTGCACTTCATAAGGTCATGTCAACCTGAAGTAGCGAAGGGGGCCCGCACGCGGCTGTCGACCACACCGGGTGCGGACGCAGACGAGGGCTCCGGGGCCGTCGTGGTGACGGCCCCGGAGCCCTCGTGATCAGCGGTCAGGCGTTCCGGCTCAGTGGCCGCGGTCCTTCCAGCCCTGCAGCTGCGGCTTTTCGTCGTTGATCCGGGTGGTCGGTCC
>NZ_AFRW01000048.1 GCF_000220985.1 Nesterenkonia sp. F | reverse complement strand
AGCGGGCGGCGATCTCCCCCGCTTCGGCCGGCGCATCCCCGCACGTCAGGCGCCCCAGCAGGGCCCCGGCGAAGGCGTCGCCGCAGCCGGTGGTGTCCACCGCATCGACCGGCACTCCGGGGATGCGGATCGGAGACGCGTCGGCCCGGTGGACGGTGGCACCGTCGCCGCCGTGGGTGATCACCGCCGTCCCCACGCCCAGGGCGGCCGCGACGTCGGCGACCTCCGACGGCGCGCGGCCGAGCAGCCGGGCGGCCTCGCCGTCGTTGACCACCACCATGTCGACGTCGCGCAGGTCCACCGGCTCCCCGGACAGCGGCGAGGCGTTCAGCGCGACGGGCACTCCGGCGGCGCGCGCCCGAGCGGCCGCCTCGCGGACGGTCTCCTGTGGGACCTCCATGCTCAGCAGCAGCCAGCTCGCATCGGCCAGCAGCTCCGCGGAGCAGTCCTCCGCCCGCAGCTGCGCGTTCGCCCCCGGGAGCACCACGATGGTGTTCTCGCCGTCGTCGCGCACGCTGATGAACGCGGTCCCCGTCGGCTCCGAGCCGCAGGAGACCCCGTCGGAACGCACTCCGGCCTCCTCCAGCACACGGACCGCCTGCTCGCCGGCGGCGTCGGGTCCGGACCGGGCCACCAGGCAGGAGGTCGCCCCGACCAGGGACGCCGCCACCGCCTGGTTCGCGCTCTTGCCGCCCACTGAGGTCTCCAGCGTCGACGCGGTGAGCGTCTCGCCCGGGCGGGGGAACTCCGGAACACGGATCGTCAGATCCTGATTGACCGACCCCATGACCAGCAGCGTCATGCCGGACCCTCCTGAACGGCGGCCAGCTCCTCGAGGAAGTGCACGGCGGCCGCGCTGCCCGGATCACGATGACCCTGCGTCCGGGCACCCTGCCAGGCGGCCCGTCCTCGCCGGTTCTCCCAGGCGTCGGACTCCTCGAGCAGCTGCCGCGCCCGCTCGGCCAGTCGCGCCGTCGACGCGCCCTGCGGTTCGTCCACCAGCGGCGCGAGCACGTCCAGGACGGTCTTGTCGCCGACGACGGCGCCTCCCCGGGCGGCCACACGGTCGACGAACGCCGCGAGGGCCTCGCGTCCGGCCTCCTCGATCCGTCGGTCGCCCAGGGCCTCGGCCGCGGCGAGCGCCCCGGCCCCGGTCAGCGCGGCGAAGGTCGAGGGGTTGGCCTCGGCGAAGACCCGGGCGGCGACGCGCAGGACGTCGCGGTCCTGGGCGTCGGCCGGCAGCTCCTCCACCGCCTGGACCACCGCCCGGGCTCCGGCGGTGACGGTCAGCCCCAGGTCGCCGTCGCCGACGGCGGCGTCCAGCTCCCGCAGCTCCTCCTCGTGGGCGAGCATCGCCGGCATGACGGACGCCAGCAGCTGCCGCATCCGGCTCGGAGACCCGGTGCGCACCACGTCGGTGCCGACGCCCTCGCCGCGGTCGGGCGTGCGCTGCCAGGCCGTCTCGCCCGTCGAGCCCGCGCGGTAGAACGGGGAGTCGGCGGGTGCGGCCATCAGGGCCTCCAGCTCCTCGTCCAGCGGCAGCACGGTGACCGAGGCTCCGGCCATCTCCAGGCTCGTCACGTATTCGCCCACATGCCGGTGCACGATGCTCACGCCGCGCTCCTCCAGGAGGCGGGCGAGCCGGCGATAGAGCACGTAGAGCTCCTCGGCCGGCGTGGCGCCGAGTCCGTTGACCAGCATCGCCACCCGACTCCCCCGGCTCAGATCGACCTCGGCCTGAAGCTCGGCCAGGAATCGGTCGGCGATCCGGTCCGCCGACTCCAGCGGACCGCGGTGGGTGCCCTGCTCCCCGTGGATGCCCACGCCGATCTCCATCTCCCCGGCGCCCAGCTCGAACGTGGGCTCGCCGGCGGCCGGCAGGATCGTCGGCGCGAGGCCGACGCCCAGGGTGCGCATCCCGTCGACGGCCTTCTGGGCCGCACGGGCGACCTCGTCCAGCGTCCACCCCTGCTCGGCGGCGGCCCCTGCGATCTTATAGGCCAGCACGAGTCCGGCGATCCCCCGGCGGGTCTCGCGATGCTCGGGCGCCGCCGAGAGGATGTCGTCGACGCCGATCACGGTCCGCGTGGGGATGCCCTCGGCGGCGAGCAGGTCGGCGGCGAGGTCGAAGTTGTAGACGTCGCCGCCGTAGTTCCCGTAGAGGAAGAGGCATCCGGCCCCGCCCTCCGACTCCCGGGCGGCCCGGTGGACCTGGCTCGCCGAGGGTGAGGAGAAGACGTTGCCGATGGCCGCTCCCGAACACAGCCCCCGGCCCACGTAGCCGAGGAACAGCGGCAGATGGCCGGAACCGCCGCCGGTGATGATGCTGACCCGGCCCTCCTGCGGCGCGTCGGCGCGCACCATGGCCCGCCCCTCGGCGTCGGCGGGCCGCAGCCGCTCGGCGTGGGCGTGGTAGATGCCGTCGAGCACCTCGTCGACGAAGTCGTCGGGGTCATTGATGATCTTGCGCACAGCATGGTCCTTCCCTCAGGGGCGACGGCCGTAGGACGACCGTCGCCGGTGGACGTCGACAGGGTCAGGCGGGCACGACCTCGGCGACGAGGTCGGCGATCCGTCGGCGGTCGTCCTCCGGCGCCGCCGCGACCGCCGAACGCACCGGGCCGGCGGCGAAGCCGCGGGCGGAGACGCCCGCCTTCAGGTGGGTCAGGCTCCCCGCATTGACCGCGGCCACGGCCCGCTCGACGTCACGCTGAGCCGACCGGAGAGCCTCCGCGTCCCCGGCACGGAGGGCATCCCGCACGCGGATGAACGGCTCGGGGTAGACCGAGGAGACGCCGGAGACGATCCCGTCGCCGCCGGCGGTGCTGAACCACTCGAAGGAGACGTCGTTGCCGGAGTAGACGGTGAAGCCCTCCGGACGCTCGCGCAGGAACGCGTCGACGCGCTCGTCGGACTCTCCGCTGATCTTCACTCCGGCGACACCACGCGCGGCGAGCCTCGCCAGCACCGCAGGCTCCGAGGGCGTCGTCGTCCGGGCCTCGAACAGGTAGGCGAAGACGTCCGCGCCGTCGGCCGCGGCGACCACCTGCTCGTAGTAGTCCAGGACCGCCTCCTCCGGCGCCGGGTGGTAGTAGGGAGTGACGGCGGCCAGCAGCTCGGCACCGCGCGACCGGGCGGAGCGGGCCAGTGCGGCCGCCTGGTGCGCCGAGGGGGCGCCCACGTGGAAATAGGTCCGGGACGGTCCGAAGACCTCCAGGGAGACGTCGAGCACCTCGAACCGCTCCTCGTCCGAGAGCGTGGTGAACTCCCCCGTCGTCCCGGCGGAGAAGATGGCGTCGACGCCGGAGTCTCGCAGCCAGCTCAGGTGGTCGCGGATCGCGGCCGGATCGACCGAGAGGTCCTCGGAGAACAGAGTCGGCGTCGCGGAGATGACGATCGGACGGGTCATGAGGGGGTATGTCCTTTCTCAGGGGTGAGGTGCAGTACGAAGGTGAGTGCAGCGTCGGCGCGGGGCATCCCCCGGACGGCGCAGCTCGCGTCGAGGGTCAGGAGACGGGCCGGCGATCCCGGCGTCGGCTCCGCCGCAGGCGACGCAGCGCCGGCGGAAGGGTCACCGACGCCACGGCGACGACGAGGAAGGCCAGCGCGATCGGGCTGGTCAGGATCTCGGAGACGCCGCCGATCTCCAGGGCGCGCCGCAGGTTGGCCTCGGCGAGCTCGCCGAGGATCAGGCCCAGCACCACCGGGGCGGCGGGGAACCCGAGGCGTCGCATGAAGAGTCCGACGACGCCGGCGACGAGCATCACGGCCACGTCGACCACGCTGTTGTTCACCGCGAAGGTGCCCACCAGGCAGAAGACGATGACCACGGTCCAGAGGTAGTGCGGCGGCAGCTCGAGGAGCTTGGAGACGCCTCGCATGCGCAGCAGGCTCAGGACCAGCGTCAGCACCGTCGCGAGCGCCATGATGCCGGCGATGGTGTAGACGAGGTCCGGCTGGGAGGCGAAGAGTCCCGGGCCGGGGTTGAAGCCCCAGATGACCAGCGATCCGATCACCACCGCCATCACCGAATCTCCCGGCACGCCGAGGGCGAGCGTGGTGCTCACCGACGGACCCAGTGTGGCGTTGGAGGCGCTGTCGCCGGCGGTCAGCCCCTCCACAGAGCCGCGGCCGTACTCCTCGGGGGTCTTCGACAGGCGTCGGGAGGCCGACCACGACGTGATCCCGGCGATGTCGCCGCCGGCGGCCGGCAGGGCGCCGACCACGGCTCCGATGCCGGTGCCGATCAGCGCCGGCTTCCGCATCCGTCGCCGCTCGGATCGGTTCGGCATCCAGCGACCGAGGTTCTTGATCGCCGTCGCCGTCCCCGCGTGGTGGGTCAGCATCTGGTCGAACACGTCGGCGATGCCGAAGAGTCCGATGATCACGGCGATGAACGGCAGCCCGTCGGAGAGCTCCAGCACCCCGAAGGTCATGCGCTCGGCCCCGGTGATGGGATCCCGGCCCACGGTGGAGAGCACCAGCCCGAACGCCGCGGCCGCCAGCCCCTTCAGCAGGTTGCTGCCCGAGACGCCCACGACCATGGTCAGGCCGAAGACGACCAGGGCGAACATCTCGGCCGGACCGAAGTTCAGCGCCATCCGTGACAGCGGGATGGCGGCGAAGATCAGCACCAGCAGGCCGCCGAAGGTCCCGAAGGCCGCGCTGAACGCCGACGTCGTCAACGCGATGCCGGCCTTGCCCTGCTTCGCCATCGGATAGCCGTCGAACGTCGTGGAGATCGAGGCCGGCGTGCCCGGGGTGTTGACCAGGATGGCGGGCACGCGATCGCCGAAGTTGGCCGCGACGTAGATCGTCAGCAGCACGGCGAGTCCCGGGATCGGGTCCATGGTCAGCGTGAAGGCGCTGGCCAGAGCCACCGACATCGTCGCCGTGATCCCGGGGAACGCGCCCACCAGCATGCCCGCCAGAGCGCCGACCAGGATGCACAGCAGGACCGTGGGGTCGGCCAGGGCGCCCAGTCCCTCTGCCACCGCGCTCATACCGGCACCCTCAGCAGGACGCTGAACAGCAGCCACAGCACCGTCGTGGTGATCACCGGGAAGACGACGAGTCCGGACCAGCCGCGACCGCCCCCGATCGCCACGAGGGCGGCGACGAGGAGGACGGTGACCAGGCGGAAGTCGAAGAACTGCCAGAGGGCGCCGTAGATCAGCACCGCACCCAGCGCCAGCAGGATCCGACGGACCCCGCCGCGCTCGGGTGCGGCGGGCGCCTCGTCGGCGCCGACGATCAGCGCTCGGGCGCCGGCCGCGAGGGAGAAGAGCATCACTGCTGCTCCGGAGAGCTGGGGCCACCATCGAGGACTGAACTGTCCGTCGATGTCCGGGATCTCGATGGTTCCGGCCAGGGCGACGACGCCGGCCCCGGCCAGCAGCCCCGCCGCCGGAGCGAGCAGGCCGCGTCCCGGCGACGGCGTGCCGGCGGCTGCCGCACGTCGGGAGCCGGCGTCGTCGGTCCCGTCGGCCGATTCGGAGGTCGCTGTCATGTCAGTCCTCATCGCTGATCGCTGCTCACTCCGAGAACAGGGACTCGAAGCGGGCGTTCTCCTCCTCGTAGAAGGACTGGAACTCCTCGGGTCCGACGTTCACCGCGATGTTGCCGGAGCTCTCGATGGTCTCGACGAACTCCTCGCTGTCGGCGGCGGAGCTGATCGCGTCGACGAGAGCCTCCCGCACGTCGTCGGGCAGCCCCTCGGGAGCCCCGATGGCTCCCCAGCCGCCGATGCTGACGTCGTAGCCCTGCTCCTCGGCGGTCGGCACGTCCGACATGGCGTCGGCGCGCTCGTCGTCGAGCACCGCCAGCACGCGCAGCTGATCGTCCTCGGCCGCGGTGGCGGTCTCCGAGACCCCGGCGACGACGGCGTCGACCTGGCCGCCGACCGCCGCGGTGACCGCGGGGGCGCCGCCGTCGAAGGGCACGGGGTCCAGCTGGGTGCCGGCCTCCTCGTTCAGCGCGCTGGTCGCGGCGTGCCAGATCGAGCCGGTGCCGGAGTTCGCCACGGAGAGCTCCTCGTCCTCGGCGGCGGCGAGCAGATCCTCCAGAGTCTCGTACTCGCTGTCGGCGGGGACGGCGATCGTCGCCGGCACCGAGACGATCTGGCCGAGCGGCTCGTAGTCGGACGGATCGATGTCATAGCCCTGGTGGCCGAGCATCACCGTCTCCACGGGCAGGTAGCCCAGCGTGTATCCGTCGGCGTCCTGCCCGGCGAGATGGTCGAGCCCGACGGAGCCGGCGCCGCCGCTGCGGTTCTCCACGACGATCGATGCGTCGAGCTCGTCCTCGAGCTCGCCGACGAGGGTCCGGGCGGCGAGGTCCGAGGCGCCGCCGGCGTCGTAGGGCACGACGACGGTGATGTCCTCGGACGGGAAGTCGGCCGTCTCGTCGTCGCCCTGCCGGTCGGCGCAGCCGGTGAGGGCGAGGAGCCCTGCCGCGCTGACGGCGAGGGCGCGGATCGGTGTGTTCGAGATGCGGTGCATGGTGTGTCCTTTCTGGGAACGGTGACGTCAGCAGGTCGTCGACGAGTCGTCGGCGTTCCCGTCATCGGGTTCACCGGCATAGTCGCGACGGACTCTGCGTCGGGAGGCATCGAGGTGGTCTTCGAGTTCGGCGAGGGCGGCGGCGTCGTTGCCGGCCTCGATCATGGTGGCCAGCTGCTCATGGCGGATCTTCGCCGGCTTCAGGTCGGTGTGGTCGAGGTTCGCCACGAGCAGCAGGTTCTCGATCGTGCGCTGGTACTGGCTCCAGACGTCGTGGATCCGGCGCAGCTCGGAGGACCGGAGGAAGGCACTGTGGAACTGCATGTCAGCACGGGTGAACGCCGCAGGGTCGCCGTCGTCGACGGCGCTTTCCATCTCGGCGACGGCGGCCCGCAGCTCGGCCACCAGACGACTCCGGTGCTTGCGCGATCCGGAGTCCAGGGCCATGTGTTCCAGAGCCGACCGCAGGGCAACAGCTCGTCGACGTCGTGAGCGTGCAGACCGATCGACGTG
>NZ_AFRW01000049.1 GCF_000220985.1 Nesterenkonia sp. F | reverse complement strand
GAGGGCACCACCGACAGGCCGAGCATCCAGCGCCACGACTCGGCCGGGGTGAAGAGCAGGCCGACGATGAACCCGAGGAACTGGCCGGCGACGATCGCCAATACATAGGTGGCGGTGACCCTGCCGCGGATGCGGGCCGGGGCGATCTCGGAGAGGTAGACCGGCAGAGTGACCGCGGCCAGTCCGGCGCCGAGGCCGACGAGCACGCGGAATCCCAGCAGCACCGCCGCCGTGGGGGCCAGCGCCATGCCGATCGGTGCGACGACGAAGGCCGCCGCCGCGGCGATCAGCACCGACCGGCGGCCGTGACGGTCGGAGAGTCGTCCCCCGGAGGCGGCCCCGAGGATCGCGCCGAGGATCAGACCGGTGACGACCCAGCCCTCGGCCCAGCTGTCCAGGGCGAACTCCTCGCGGAGGAACAGCACCGCGGTGGACATCACCCCGGTGTCGTAGCCCCAGTTCAGACCTCCCAGGGCTCCGAAGAGCACGAGCAGGGCGGTGCCGCCGCGGGCGCGGCGGGAGTCGGCCTCGGCGGGTCGTGTGATCGGCACGGGCAGTCCTCGGGGAGCGGGCGGTCGGGGCGGGAGAGCGGGGCTGCAGGAGGTCGCGGTGGAAGGACGGTGTTCAGCGCAGCACGCCGCGGCGGCGATGATGCCGTGCAGCGAGCCAGAAGGCGACCATCCAGGCGGCGACGACCAGCTCGGACAGCACCGATCGCGGTCCCAGCACCTGCCAGCGATCCAGCAGACCGACGGTCGCCGCCAGCATCGCCAGCTGGCCGACGACGGCGACCAGGGCGGCGGGCGCGGCCCAGCGGCGGCGGAGCATCAGCAGCACGGCCGCGGCGCCGCCGGCCACCACGGTGCAGCCTGCGACGACGTGCAGCGCGACGGGGTAGTCGGTGAAGTACTCGACCTGCGCCGGGCCGTAGCCCCTCTCCGCGAAGTAGGTCTGCGACATCCGCACCGTCTCCACCAGATCCCGCGCGGCGATCGCGTGCAGCAGCAGGCCGACGGCGCCCATCAGCCACAGATGCCAGGGGGCGCTCGGTCGGGCCGCGGCGTCTGCCGACGCTGCGGACGAGAGCCCGGCGGTCATCAGTCCGTCCATCCCATGTGCGCCAGCGCCTGACGCAGCAGGCGGGAGCGGCCGCCGAGCAGCTCCGCGCCGACGTCGGCGCCCAGCGCCTGCTCCGGCGTCAGCCAGGCGACCTCCAGCGCGTCCTGACGCGGCTCGCACTCGCCGGAGACCGGGATGACGTAGGCCAGCGACACTGCATGCTGTCGGTCGTCGACCAGGCCGGTCTCGCTGGGGCTGGGGAAGTACTCGGCGACGGTGAACGGCGCCGGCGCCGGCGGCAGCTGCGGCAGCGCCAGAGAGCCCAGATCCTTCTCGATGTGCCGGATCAGCGCCCCGCGGATGGTCTCGCGGTAGAGCACCCGGCCGGAGACGAAGGTGCGGTAGAAGCGGCCGTCGTCGTCGGCGGTGTAGAGCATCCCGACCTCGGTGAGATACCCCAGCGCGTCCAGTCGGACCGGCACGGCCTCCACATAGACCATGGGCAGCCGGCGGCGGGCCTCGTGGAGGTCCTCCTCGCTGAGCCATCCTGGGTTCGGGTCGGGGGTGCGCACGCTCATGGGTCCACCACTCCTCAGCTCGTGTCAGAGACTCGTGTCAGATGATGTCGTCGACCGGGCGGCCCATCGCCGCCCGCCGCTCGGCATGATTGATCCGGTGCCGCCGCGATTCGGTGGCGAGCACCACGATGAAGGCGCCGAAGGCCGCGCCGACGGCCACCCACGCCGAGGGGGCGTCGGAGAACAGCCGCGGGAAGACCAGGCAGATCAGGCCGAAGCCCATGCCGAGCGCCACCGCCATCCGGCCGCGCTCGGTCATCGCGTAGTACGCGCCCGTCCACACAGTGGCCATCAGGCCGAGCATGCCCCACAGATCCGCGGGCACCCCGGGGATGCGCACGCCGGCGGCGGTCAGGGCGATCGAGACCGAGGACATCGCTCCCACCAGCGCCCAGCCGGCGAACAGGCCCACCGGCCTGTCGGTCAGCCGACGCTCGGAGATCGACCGGGCGGTGTGGAAGGTGAACTGGCGGACCGCATCGAGCAGGGCCAGCGCGGCGGCCAGCGAGGCCAGCACCGCCAGCCAGAGCATGTCGGCGTGCACCGCGGCGGTCCAGCCCAGCATGAGCCAGGAGGCGGCGGCGACGAGCCAGCCGGAGCGGCGCTGCCGTCGGGTGGAGCGCTGCGACGGCGCCCACTGGTGCAGCGCGTGCAGCACCAGGCCGACGACGATCAGCGGCCAGAGCCAGTAGTGCACGGCGTTGGGGGTCAGCAGGGACCGGCGGCCCGTGTACCAGCCGTCGACGAGGCCGTCGAGCCCTCCGACGGCCAGGATCCGGGTGTCGGCCTGCCAGCCGGCCATCCACAGCACCGAGAGCACCGCGGCGCCGGCGCCGAGGGTCACCACGAACCGGCGGAGCAGGTCGTGCGGCCGCGGCGCGGGGTCGGGATCGCGCGAGGGCAGGTTGTACGGCGGGATGTAGGTGTAGAGGTCCTCTTCGTCGTCGGCCCGCTCGTCGTCGGCCAGCGACTCCTCCCCGTGCGAGGTCGCCGCCTCGATGGCCGAGGCCTTCTCCAGGATGACCGCGCGGCGGCGCTCGGCGCTGGCGCTGCGGCTGCCGGCGGCATGGTCCCAGGGCAGCGGTCGATCGTCCGTCGCCGCCGGCGGGCCCGGCAGCGACAGTCGGCCGGAGCCCTCCGTCGGCGGCAGATGCCGCGTGTCCTCGGGGTGCTCGGAGTGCACGGGGTTCTCGGGGTGCCCGGGGTTCTCGGAGGCATCCGCGTCCGCGGAGTCGGCTCCGGCCGCACCGGCCGCATCGCCGAGGGGTCCGGCGTCGTCGGCGTCGGCCGGGCGCCCCGGCGCGGGCGTCTGCTGCTCGGGAGCCTCCTGCTCCTCGGGCGGACGCGGGGCGGCGCTGCCGACGGCCGGGACGTCGGGCTCGGCGTCCTCGTCGTGCTCGGCGACGCGCCGGTCGCCGTCGATGATCTCCTGCAGCGACTCCGCGACCCGGGCGGTGGCCCGCTCGAAGCGGGCGTCGAGCGTGTCGAAGAACTCGCTGAGCGCCGACTCGTCGGTCTCGCGGGCCTCCGGAGGCAGCTCCGGGGTCGGCTCGCTGCGGCGGATCCGTGGAGCAGGGGAGGCCGACGACGAGACGGCGTCCCCGGGGGCCTCCTCCTCAGAGCCGTCTTCTGCCCCCTCCGGGGCACCCTCGTCCGCCGTCTCGTCGGAGCCCTCGTCGGAGCTCTCGTCGGAGTCCTCGTCGGAGTCCTCGTCGGTCTCCTCGGCGGGGGCCGCTTCCGCCTCGGCCGGGGCGGAGCCCTCCGGGTCCTCATCCTGCCCCGCGTCCGTCGGCGCGCTCGCCGCGCTCCGGTCGTCCGGCTCGGGGTGGTCGCCCGGCTCGGGATGATCAGTCGTCGGGGGATGCTCGGGCGCCTCCGGGCGCTCGGTCGGCCCCGTCGCCTCAGGCGCCCGCGACTCCTTCTCCGAGTGTCGGGCAGCGTCGTCGGACCTGTTGGACGTGACCGACGGCGTGGGTTCCGAGGACCGGTCAGTCACGGGCGGGCTCCCCTCTGCGGGCTCGGGCGTCGGCGGACGCCGCTGGTGTCACCATGCGTCAACGGCCGCGGGTCGGTCAGGACCCGACGTCCGTGGGGGAGGTCCCCACGGCGGACGTCGCGTTCCGGCCGGCCGCGCGGCGGGATCTCGCGCGCCGGCGTCGGGCGGCGACTCCGGCGGCGAGGGCTCCCACCAGAGTACCCGCCGCCGCGGCCGTGACCGTGCTGGCCCACGGGGGCAGGCCGGTGGTCGTTCCCGTAATGTAACCCAGTCCGACGAGCCACGCGGACCAGGTCGCCGCGCCGACCAGCGCCAGTGCGACGGTGCGCGGTCCGCTGAGCCGCAGCATCCCTGCCGTGATCATCGAGGTGGTGCGTCCGCCGGGGATCGCGCGGATGAGCAGCAGCCCGATCCAGGTGGTAGCCCCTCCGGCCCGCAGCGTGACGCGCAGCAGCATCCGGTGCAGACGTCGGCCCCAGCGCCAGCGGTGCAGCACGCGCAGCCCCTGGCGCCGGAAGAGCAGGTGGACGCCGACGTCGCCGAGCAGGCAGCCGAGCATCGTCGTCGTCAGCACCAGCGGCAGGCCCATCAGCCCCTCGGAGGCCATCGTGCCGGAGGCGATGACCATCAGCTCCGAGGGGAAGGGAGGGACGAGCGCAGTGACGGCCACGGCGACGACCAGCACCGCGAAGTACCAGATGCCCCACTGCTCGAAGAGCGCGGGGTCGCCCAGATGCAGGGCGGAGGCGGCGACGAGGCTCATGTCGGGGTCTCCTCGGTCGACGCGGCGGTCAGCACGGCCGTCGACGGCGCGGTCGGAGCCTCGGCCAGGCTCCGGGACGAGGTGAAGCGACGCGGCTCGCCGGTGAGCGGATCGTCGAACTGCAGCGACTGCGCCAGCAGCTGCAGCGGGGCGTCGAAGTCGTCCTCGGCGTCGTCGAGCAGCTCGGGATAGAACCGGTCATGCATGATCCCCAGGCCCAGCATGGCCATGTGCACCCGCAGCTGATGGGTCTTGCCGGTGTGCGGGGTGAGCCGGAACCGGCCGGTGCGCCGTCCCGCGGCGCTGGTGCCGATCTGCAGCAGCTCCACCCGTGACGACGCGTTGGCGCCGGGGACCGCGGCCGTGCGGCGCTTCCCGCGGCGGGGCCGACGACGATCCTGCGGTCGCCGGCCCGAGTCGGCCACCGCATAGCTCTCCCGCTCGGAGGTCACCTGGCCCTTGATCTTGGTGATGCGGCTGCGCACCTGCACCGGGAAGCGTGCGAGGAGGGCCTCGTCGTCGGGCGCGGCCGGGCCGGAGGGCAGCGCGCTGACGCATTCGTAGGTCTTGGCCACGGCGCGGTCCTCGAAGAGCGTCTGATAGGCGCCGCGGGTCTCCGGCTGCTTGGAGAGCAGCACCAGCCCGGCGGTGCCGCGATCCAGCCGGTGCACCGGGATCAGGTCCGGCATCTTCAGCCGTCGGCGCAGCCGCACCAGCAGCGACTCCTGCACATAGCGGCCGGCCGGCGTGGTGGGCAGGAAATGCGGCTTGTCGACCACCAGCAGATGCTCGTCCTCGTGGAGGACCTCCTCGGTGACCGGCAGCGGGCGCTCGCCGGAGACCGAGCGGTAGTACCAGAGCGCCTCGCAGGCGCCCAGCGGCGTGGAGGTGCTCAGCGGGACGCCGTCGCCGTCGACGACCTCGCCGGCCTCGAAGCGGCCGGTGATGCCGCCGTGGTCGATGTGCCCGAAAGTCTCCAGCACGTACTCGTGGACGGTCGCCCACGGACCGGACTGCGGCAGGCGCAGACGGGTGGCATTGACCCCGTCGCGCACGGGGAGGGGAGACGTCCGGGACACTGCGCCAGCCTACCGGCCGCCGCGGCTCATCCCCAGTCGGGGGCCTTCGTCTGCGCGGTCTCCTCCTCCGGAGCGGACAGCGGGTGGTTGACCTGCCAGCAGACGCCGAAACGGTCCTGGATCCAGGCGAAGTTCTTCGCGAAGTCGTAGTCGCCGGGCTCCATCAGGAAGGTGCCCTCCTGTGCGAGCACCGAGACGATGCCGTCGAATTCGCCGGAGGACTCGACGACCACCGCGATGGAGGTCGACGGCGTGAAGCCGAACTCGTGGGTGACCAGGCTGTCCTGGATCATCAGCACCTGGCCGCCGATGGTGATCTGCGCGCTGGCCACCAGGCGGTGCGGTTCGGGCGCGTCGGCGGGAACCGGGGCCAGGTCGGAGCCGGTGCGCGGATGCGCCTCCTCGCCGGAGTCCTCCGCGGCGGTCTCGCCCTCGGCGTCCGATGCCTCGTCCTCCTCGGGGCCCTCGCCGTCGTCGGCGGCGTCCTTCTCTCCCAGGTCCTCGTCGACCTCGGCGCTGAGGTCGAGGATCTCGGTCCCCTCGGGATGGTGCTGCATCTCGAGCAGCTCGGCGTCGGGGAAGGCCTCGAGGTAGAGTTCCACCGCCTCGGCGGCCCGACCCTGGAACATCAGAAACGGCAGGCAGAGCGTCATGGCCCCAGCCTATCGGGTGCGGGGCGCCGACGGTGCGGCCGGCCGATCGGCGGTGGCGTGATGCGGGGGCCGCCGGACCGATGACTCTGTGGAAAGTGTGGGAAAGTCGCCGTATTCCCGCCCGTTCCACGGAGTCATCGCGAGCGAGCGAGGGGCGGGCAGGTCCTCTCAGGAGGAGAAGCGCAGTCCCGACGGCGAGGAGCGGAACCCGGCGCGCTGCAGGGCGGCACCGAAGGCGCTGTGCAGCACCGGGGCGCCGTTGACCTGCTCGACGGCGAGCCGGGCGGTCTTCGCCGCCCGCAGCCGCTCGACCAGCGCGCCGGCGACGACCTCCATGAGGTCCTCGTCCTCGGTGAACAGGAGCATCGTCCGTCCGCCGCGCTCCATGTAGAGCACCAGGTCGCCGCGGTGCATCCCCACCAGGGCGCCGGCCTTGCGCCCGGGTCGGTGCGGGGCCTTCGCCGTGCCGCTCTGCCCACTGGCCCGGTCCCCGTGCCGCGGCGGCTCGGGCCAGTCCAGCGCCGCGCCATAGGCGCTGGCCGGGTCCGTGGCCGCCAGCACCATCGTGCGTTCCGGATCGGCGCCGTCGTCGTCCTGCCGGGCGCGCGAGTCCTCCTGATCCTCGGCGACGGCGCGCAGCTGGTCGATCGTCGCCGAGGTGGTGAACTGGGCGGCGCCCAGCCGCTCGACGAAGTAGCCGCGGCGCAGCCGTCCGGCCTCCTCGGCGGCGGCAAGGACCTTGTACATCGCGGCGAAGCCGCCGGCCAGCGGGCCCTCGTCGCGGCGGCCGCCGCCTGCCTGCTGCTCGGCGGCCACCGAGCCGCGGGTGACCACGCCGTAGCGGTCCAGCAGCACCTCGGCCTCGGCGTAGGCGGCCTCGGTGGGGTCCGACGTCGTGCGCGGCACCATCGTCCAGCGCGGCCCCGGCGAGCCTCCGGGGCGCCGGGGGTCCCGCGGTGGGCGGCGACGGCGCGGCGCAGCGCCGTGCGGCGGGCGGTGTGCCGGGTGCGCGCGGGCGCC
>NZ_AFRW01000050.1 GCF_000220985.1 Nesterenkonia sp. F | reverse complement strand
TTCTGGCCCTTCTGCTGCTGGCCCTTGGCCTCACGGCCGCCGCGGGAACCCTGCTGGCCGCCCCCGCCGCCGTCCTGCTGGCCGCCCTGATCCGCGGGCTGCTCCTGGCCGCCCTGGTCCTGGTTCTTGTCCTGGCCTCGGCCCTTGCCGCCGCGACGGGACTTCTGCCGGTCGGAGCCCTCGGAGTTCTGGCCGTCCTGGGGCGCGTCGCCCGAGGTGTCGGCCTGCTTCTGGGCCTCCTGCTTCTGGGCCTGCTGTTTCTCGGCCTCCTTGGCCTTCTCCTGGCGCTCGGCGACGGCGCCGCCGCGCTGGTGCGAGGAGATGGCGTCGACCAGCTGCTGCTTGCGCATCCGCGAGCCGCCGGTGATGCCGAGCTGCGAGGCCAGAGCCTGCAGCTGGGCCATCTTCAGCCCGGCCAGGCCCGCGTTCTTCGCATCGGCGGAATTCTCGGCGCCCGCGGCGGGCGCTCCGGTGCCCTGAGCCTCGGTGGTCTCAGCGGTGGTGTCTGTCACGAAGGATTCCTTCCCCCTCGTCGGGCAGGGTGATCGCGGTGCCTCCGCTCATCGCACGCGGCGCGACGTCGACTCCCTGCAGCGTGTCTTCAACGGCTCGTCAGATGGCCGTCGGCTTATCAGTGATTCCAGCGCTCCGATGGTCTTCGCACGTCGATCGGGTCGGGCACGTCTCGCCGGTGCACAGGGCACGTCCTGTGAGGGGCACGCCGGACGCAGAGAGGCAGGTCCTACCGATGAGGCAGGGCGTGCGACGCCGCTGTGCGGCAGAGGGTGCGCGACTCGCGCGGGAACATCGGTGATCGTTCGCACGGCGTCGTACTGTGCCGTGTGGATGCCGCCGGGACCGGGGCGCCGCACCCGCGAGGGGCGACGATTCCGGACTCGGCGTGATCATCGCCGGTGTGCCTCCACTGTAGCACCCACGTCACTGATCGGCGGGATCAGCGAGCGCCACGTGTCGGGGCCGGCCTCGTGCCGTCGGCCTTCCTCGACGCCGGCCGCGGCAGGGTCGACGACGTCGACCGCCTCACCGATGCGGCGACGGGCGGCCTCGGCGGCCTCGTCACCGTCGGCGAGGATCAGCACCGACGGCCCCGCCCCGGAGATCACCGCGGCGTGGCCCGCCTCGCGGAGCCGGTCCACCAGATCCATCGAGGCCGGGAAGGCGCCGCGCCGCTGCTGCTGGTGCAGTCGATCCTCGGTCGCCGGGAGCAGCAGCTCCGGCTCGGCGGTCAACGCATGGACCAGCAGCGCCGAGCGGGCCGAGTTGTCGGCGGCCTCGGCATGCGGGATCTGCTCGGGCAGCACCCCGCGCGCGGCGGTCGTGGACTGTTCCGCCGTCGGCACGGCGAGCACGGTGCGCAGCCGCGGATGCGGCCTCAGGCGCGCCGTGCGGAAAGTCTCCCCCTCGCGCCAGGAGACGGCCAGCCCGCCGCGCAGCGCCGGAGCGTAGTTGTCGGGATGCCCTTCGATGCGCGCGCCGATCTGCAGCTGCTCGTCCGCGTCCAGGCCGTCGGGCAGCAGCTGGTCGGCGACGACCACCGCCGAGGCGATCGCCGCGGCCGAGGAGCCCAGCCCCCGGCTGTGCGGGATCCGGTTCCTGGCCCGCACCGTCAGGTCCGGCAGTCGCCGGCCGCGGGCGACGAGGATGCGTTCGATCAGCGAGACCACCAGATGCGAGGCGTCGGCGGGCAGCGCCCCGGCGCCCTCGCCGTCGACGTCGACGCGGACTGCGGCGGCGGCCTCTGCGGCGCGGGGTGCGGCCTCGACGTCGATCTCGTCGTGCAGCCCAAGCGCCAGCCCCATGCAGTCATAGCCGGGCCCCAGATTCGCCGAGGTCGCCGGCACGCGCAGTCGGACGGAGCGCGGGGCGTCCAGCGTCTCGACCAGGTCGGGCGCGGAGTCGACGACGGAGACCGGCTCGGGCGAGGAGGCGGCGCGGCTGGATGCGGTGCTCACCGGCGTCCCCGTCACAGCCCCAGGTGCCGGGCGATGGTCTCGACGTCCTGCGGCAGCTCGGTGGGCTCGGCCCCCGCCTCCGCGGCGTTCTTCACCGCCCAGTCCGGATCCTTCAGACCGTGCCCGGTCACCGTGATGACCACCGTGCTGCCGGCCGGGATCTCCCCGGCGGCGTGCTTCTTCAGCAGACCGGCCACGCCGGCGGCCGAGGCGGGCTCGACGAAGACGCTCTCCCGCGCTGAGAGCCAGCGGTGGGCGGCCAGGATCTCCTCGTCGGTCACGGCCTCGATGAGCCCGCCGGAGTCGTCGCGGGCGGCTTCGGCCTGCTCCCAGGAGGCTGGGTTGCCGATGCGGATCGCCGTGGCGACGGTGTCCGGCTCGTCGATCGGGTGGCCGGCCACGATAGGCGCCGAGCCGGCCGCCTGGAACCCCCACAGGATCGGGGTCCGGCCGGCCGGCGGGGCCAGGGGCTCGACATCGTCGCCGGCGCCCTCGGGACGCCAGGGTCGGGCGTACTCCTGGTAGCCGCGCCAGCAGGCGGTGATGTTGCCGGCGTTGCCGACCGGCAGCAGATGATAGTCCGGCGCGTCGCCGAGGGCGTCGACGACTTCGAAGGCCCCGGTCTTCTGCCCCTCGATGCGGGAGGGGTTGACCGAGTTGACCAGGAAGACCGGGTAGGCCTCGGCGAGCTTGCGGGCGACGTCGAGGCAGCCGTCGAAGTTGCCGTCGACCTGGATGATCTCCGCGCCGTGGGCGATGGCCTGGCTGAGCTTGCCCATCGCGATGTTGCCGCGGGGCACCAGCACGGCGCAGGTCAGACCGGCGCGGGCGGCGTAGGCCGCCGCCGAGGCCGAGGTGTTGCCCGTCGAGGCGCAGACCACCGCGCGTGCGCCGTCGGCCACTGCGGCAGTCATCGCCATCGTCATCCCTCGGTCCTTGAAGGACCCGGTGGGATTCATCCCCTCGACCTTGAGCCGGACGTCGCCGTCGATCAGCTCGGACAGCGCCGGGGCGGGCACCAGCGGGGTGCCGCCCTCCCCCAGCGTGATGATCCGGTCGTCGGGACCGACGGGCAGTCGGTCGGCGTATTCGCGGATCACTCCGCGCCACTGGTGCGCCACGGCTGGTGCTCTCCTCCGGTCGGGGGCGGTCGGGGTCTGTCCGATGCGAGTCGGGCCGGTCAGCGCCGGTCGGGGGCGGTCGGGGCCGGACCCGCGGGCTCAGGACTGCTGGTCGATCTCCACGCGCAGCACCGAGCTGACCGCGCGGACGACTTCCTTCTGCTTCAGCGTCTCCACCGTGTCGGCCAGCGACTGCTCGCGGGCCTGATGGGTGACGATCTGCACGATCGCTCCGCTGTCCTGCTCGGTGTCCACCTCGCCGTCGGCGGAGACGCTGCCGGGCTGACGCATCGCCTCGATGGAGACGTGATGGTCGGCGAAGACGCGGGCGATCTCGGCGATCACGCCTTCGCGGTCGGCGACCTCCAGGTCGACGTAGTAGCGCGTGGTCGCCTTGGTGATCGGCAGGGCGGTCATCGTGGTGTCGGTGGCCGACAGTTCGGCCGGAGCGCCGGTGGTGCGCACGCTGCGCGCCGCCGAGACCAGGTCGCCCAGCACCGCCGAGGACGTCGGCAGTCCGCCGGCGCCCTGCCCGTAGAACATCAGCTCGCCCGCGTTCTCGGCGACGACGAAGACCGCGTTGAACGCGCCGCGGACACTGGCCAGCGGGTGGGTGCGCGGCAGCAGGGTCGGGTGCACGCGCAGCACCGCTCCCTCGCCGTCGAAACGCTCGGCGATGGCCAGCAGCTTGATCACGTATCCCGACGCCGCCGCGGCCTCGATGTCTGAGGAGGTCACCTGGGTGATGCCCTCGCAGTGCACGTCGTCGATGGTGAACGGCGCGTGGAAGCCCAGCGTGCCCAGGATGGCGGCCTTCGCCGCGGCGTCGTGGCCCTCGACGTCGGCGGTCGGATCAGCCTCGGCGTAGCCCAGCCGCTGGGCCTCGTTCAGCGCGTCGTCGAAGGCCGCACCGGTGGTGTCCATCTGGTCGAGGATGTAGTTGGTCGTGCCGTTGACGATGCCCATCACCTTGGTGATGCGGTCGCCGGAGAGCGATTCCTGGATCGGCCGCAGGATCGGGATCGCCCCGCCGACGGCGGCCTCGTAGTGCAGCGGCACGTCGGCCTCGGCGGCGATCGCGGCCAGCTCGGCGCCGCGGGTGGCCAGCAGCGCCTTGTTGCCGGTGACCACGCCGGCGCCGCGGCGCAGCGCGCGCTCGATCAGCGAACCGGCAGGCTCCAGCCCGCCGAGCAGCTCGACGACGACGTCGACCTGGTCGACCAGCGCCTCAGCATCGGTGGTCAGCAGCTCGCCGGGGATGCGCCAGTCGCGCGGGGCCTCGACGTCGCGGACGGCGACGCCGGCCAACCTCACCGGAGCGCCGACGCGCGAGCTGATCAGCTCACGCTCCTCCACCAGGGTCCGCGCCACCTGGGAGCCGACGGAGCCCGCCCCCAGCAGGCCGATCGTGAGCGGGGCAGCTGTGCTGGCCATGGTCACCTCAATCTTCGGTGCGTCGGACCGCATCGACGGTGCGGCCCGAGGACGGTCAGGTCAGAGTCGGACGCTGGTTCGGATCCGACGACGGATCACGACGAGTACCCGGTGTCCCGGCCGAGCATCTGCTCCTCCGTCTCGCGGCGGATCAGCACCTGCGAACGGCCGTCGGCGACGGAGACCACGGCGGGGCGGGTCAACAGGTTGTAGTTGCTCGACAGCGAGTGGCAGTAGGCACCGGTGGCCGGCACGGCGAGCAGGTCGTCCCGCGCCGTCGTCGTCGGCAAGTATACGTCGCGCACGACGATGTCACCGGATTCACAGTGTTTGCCCACTATGCGAGACAGCGCATGCTCGCCGACGACCTTCCGGCCGGCGAGCATCGCCGAGTAGTCGGCGTCGTAGAGCACGCCGCGGGCGTTGTCGCTCATCCCGCCGTCGACGGCGACGTAGCGGCGCACCGCCGTCGAGTCGTCGTCGAGGTCGACCTGGACGTCCTTCTGCACTCCGACCCGATAGAGGGTCACTCCCGCGGGGCCGACGATGGAGCGGCCGGGCTCGATCGAGATCCGCGGGACCGACAGCTCATGCTCCGCGCAGGCCGAGACCACGGTGGCCGCCAGCGCCTCGGCGATCTGGGCGGGGTGGCGCGGGGCGTCGGCCTCGGTGTAGGCGATGCCGTGGCCGCCGCCGAGGTCGAGCTCGGCCAGCTCGACGCCGTGGGCCGCGCGCACCGCGCCCAGCAGGCCGATCAGCCGGGTGGCGGCGAGCTCGAAGCCCTCCGGCTCGAAGATCTGCGAGCCGATGTGGCAGTGCAGCCCGCGCAGCTCGACATGCTCGCAGGCCAGCGCCCGCTCCACGGCAGCCCAGGCCGGCGAGCCGCGATGCGCGGCGACGCCGTCGGAGGCGCCGTCGGGGGAGCCGCCCTCCTCCGGCGCGCCGGCCGGCGGGGTCAGCGAGAGCCCGAACTTCTGGTCCTCATGGGCGGTGGCGATGTACTCGTGCGTCGAGGCGTGCACGCCCGGTGTCAGCCGGAGCATCACCGGCGCGGCCGTGGACTCGGCGGCGGCGAGCTGCTCGATGCGCTCGAGCTCCTCCAGCGAGTCGGCGATGATCCGGCCGACCCCGACGCGCAGCGCCCGGAGGATCTCGGCGTCGGACTTGTTGTTGCCGTGCAGGCCGATGCGCGCCGGATCGACCCCGGCGGCCAGCGCGACGGCGAGCTCGCCGCCGGAGGCGGTGTCCACGCAGAGCCCCTCCTCGGCGGCCCAGCGCGCGGCGTGGGTGCTCAGGAAGGCCTTGCCGGCGTAGAAGACGTCGACCTCGGCGTGCGGGGCGAAGGCCGCGGCGAAGGACTCGCGGTACTGGCGGGCACGGCGTCGGAAGTCGGCCTCGCTGAGGACGTACAGCGGGGTGCCGTGCTCGGCGGCCAGCGTCTCGACGTCGACGCCGCCGATGGTCAGCCGGCCGGCGTCGTCGCGGTGCGCATCGGCGGGAAGCAGGGCCTCCTCGAGTCCGGCGCTGTCGGTGATCGGGCTCAGCCATCCGGGCGCCAGCGGGTGCGGCGCGGTCTGCTCGCTGGAGTGCTCGCTCATCACATCTTCTCCGGGGCCGAGACGCCGAGCAGGTGCAGGCCGTTGCGCAGCACCTGAGCCGTGGCGTCGTTGAGCCACAGCCGCGTGCGGTTCAGGTCGGTCACCGGCTCGGCGACGCCGTCGTGACCGACACTGGGAGCCATCCGGCAGGCGGCGTACCAGCCGTGGTAGGCCGCGGCCAGCGACTCCAGGTGGCGGGCCACCCGGTGGGGCTCGCGGAGCTCGGCGGCCGAGGCGACGATCGAGGGGAAGCGACCCAGCTGGGAGAGCAGCTCCTCCTCGGTCTGGTGGGTCAGCAGCGCGGCGTCGAAGCCGGAGCGGTCCACTCCGGCCGCGGCGGCGTTGGCCGCGGCGTTGCAGGCGCGCGCATGGGCGTACTGGACGTAGAAGACCGGGTTGTCGTTGGTCTTCGAGCGCAGCAGGTCCGGGTCGACGTCGATCGGAGAATCGGCCGGGTAGCGCGCCAGGGTGTAGCGCAGCGCGTCGGCGCCGAGCCACTCGATGAGATCGTCGAGCTCGATGATGTTGCCGGCGCGCTTGGAGAGCTTCGCGCCCTTGATGCTCATCAGCTGACCGATGAGCACCTCGATGTTGTGCTCGGGGTCGTCGCCGGCGCAGGCGGCGATGGCCTTCAGCCGGGCGACGTAGCCGTGGTGGTCGGCGCCCAGCAGGTAGATCTTCTCGTCGAAGCCGCGCTCCCGCTTGGACAGGTAGTAGGCGGCGTCGGCGGCGAAGTAGGTGGCGTCGCCGTCGGCCTTGAACAGCACGCGGTCCTTGTCGTCGCCGAAGTCGGTGGTGCGCAGCCACACCGCGCCGTCGCGGTCCTCGATGTGACCCTGGGCGCGCAGCGTCTCCACCGCCGCGGCGACCTTCCCCTCGCTGTGCAGGGTCTGCTCGGAGAAGAAGACGTCGAAGTGGACGCCGAAGCGCCGCAGAGTCTCCTTGATCCGGCCCAGCTGCGCCTCGTAGGCCAGCTCGCGGATGATCGGACGAGCCTGCTCACGGTCCATCTCCACCACGTCGGGACGAGCGGCGGCGACCTCCTCGGCGAGCTCGACGACGTACTCGCCGGGGTAGCCGCCCTCCGGGACGTCCTCGCGGTGCATCCGCGAGATCACCGAGTCGGCGAAGACGCTCATCTGATTGCCGGCGTCGTTGATGTAGTACTCGGTGGTCAGCTCGGCCCCGGCAGCACGCAGCAGCCGCGCGACGGCGTCGCCGAGAGCCGCCCAGCGGGTGTGGCCGATGTGCAGCGGACCGGTCGGGTTGGCCGAGACGTACTCCAGGTTCACCGTGCGGCCGGTCAGGGCCGCGGACTGCCCGAAGGACTCTCCCGCCTCGACGATGGTGCGGGCCAGCTCACCGGCGGTCGCGGCGTCGAGGGTGATGTTGACGAAGCCGGGGCCGGCGACGTCGACGGCGGCGATGCCGTCGCGCTCGCGCAGCCGGACGGCGAGGATCTCGGCGAGGTCGCGCGGGGGCATGCCGGCCGGCTTCGCCAGCTGCAGCGCGACGGTGGTCGCCCAGTCGCCGTGCTCGCGGCTCTTGGGTCGCTCGACCACGACGGTCTCGGGGATCTCGACGGACAGCTCGCCGGCCTCGACGGCCTCGGCGAGCACTGCGGTCACTGCGGCGGAGAGTTCTTCAGGGGTCACCCGCACAGTGTAATCAGTCGGCGGCGGGCTCCGCGCCCGGCGGCGCGACGTCCCGCCGCCCGCCGCAGGACGAGGCGACGGCGCACGGGAAGCAACCGGTCGTCGTCGGCGTTGCCGTCGACGGACGGCGCCGCCCCGGCGCCGCGGACCCCCACCTCAGGAGGATCACGCATCATGGCACGCATCACCGTCCTGGGCGGCACCGGATACGCCGGCGGCCGCATCGCCCGCGAGGCCGTCTCCCGCGGCCACCAGGTGACCACCGTCTCGCGCGGGACGCCGAGCGAGCCGATCGAGGGCGCCGCCGACCGCACCGGCGACGTGACCGACGAGACCCTGCTGGCCGAGCTGCTCGACGACGCCGACGTCGTGGTCAATGCGCTCGCCGCCCGGGGCTCCATGGTGGGCCGCGTCGTCGAGGTCTCCCGCACGCTGGTGCGTCTGGCGGCCGAGAAGGGCGTGCGTCTCGGCGTCGTCGGCGGCGCCGGCGTGCTGAAGGTGTCCGAGGACGGCCCACGACTGATCGACACCGACGGCTTCCCGGAGCAGGCCAGGCCCGAGGCGTCCGAGATGATCGAAGTCCTGGGTCTCCTCGAAGACTCCGACGAGGCGCTGGACTGGTTCTACGTCTCCCCGGCCGCCGGCTTCGGCGACTTCAACCCCGGCGAGCGCACCGGCAGCTATCGGATCGGCGGCGAGGTGCTGCTCACCGACGAGGAAGGCGGCTCCGACATCTCCGGCGACGACTACGCGCTGGCCTTCGTCGACGAGATCGAGACGCCGCGGCACCGCCGGGCGCGCTTCGGCGTGGCGAACTGACGACGACGCCGCTCCGCGGGCACGCCGCACGGCCGGGGCTCGCCGTCGACCTCCTCGGTCGCGGACGAGCCCGGGCCGTGGTGCATCTCCTGCCGACCCTCGTCGTCGACCGGCTCCCCGACTGTTGACGTGACCTCCGCCACGCTCTACATTCAACCACATGGTTTCTCTTTGTCCGGAGGCCGGGCCCGCGCTCGACGACGCCGAGACCGACCGGCTCTTCCACGCCCTCGCCGACGCCACGCGGCGCGACATCGTCCGGCGCACGCTCGTCGCCGAGCAGTCGATCTCGCGACTGGCCGACACCTACGCGATGTCCTTCGCCGCCGTCGGCAAGCATGTCGGCGTCCTGACCGCGGCCGGGCTGGTGAGCAAACACGCCAGCGGTCGTGAGCGCCTCGTCCGCGCCGAGCCGGCGCGGATCCGCCAGATCCGGCGCCTGCTGGACCGCTTCGCGGAGATCGAGGCCGGTCGCGTCGCCCGGCTGGACGCGATGCTGGCGGAGGACGAGCGGGGCTGAGGGACCCGGAGCGACCGCCCGGGGAACGCCCGGGCGCTGATCACCACAGGAGAGGTCGCATCATGCCCATCACCGCAGTCGAGAAGAACACCGACGAGCTGACCCTGACGATCACCGCGGATTTCGCCGTCAGCCGCCGACGCCTCTGGGACGCCTACAGCGACCCGCGGCAGATCGAGCGGTTCTGGGGCCCGCCGGAGTATCCGGCCACCTTCCATCGCCACGACATGGCGTCCGGCGGCCTCACCCTCTATTCGATGACCGGCCCGGAGGGCGACACCCACTACGGCTTCTGGGAGTACGTCTCCGTGGAGGAGCCGGCGTCCTTCGACGTGGTCGACGGCTTCTGCGACGCCGACGGCGAGCGCAGCGCCGACCTGCCGACGATGCGCATGATCTACCGCTTCGAGGAGACGGCCGAGGGGTCGCGCCTGGTCGCGCGGACCTTCTTCAACTCGGCCGAGGAGCTGGAGCAGCTGCTGGAGATGGGCATGGAGGAGGGCACGCGGGCCGCCATGGGGCAGATCGACGCCGTCGTCGCCGACACGGAGCGCTTCGCCGCCGAGCGCGGCACCACGGTCCAGCCGCTCACCGAGACCACGGTGCGCCTGGCGCGGATCGTGGCCGGCACGCCCGAGCAGGTCTGGCGCGCCCACCATGACCCCGACCAGCTCCGGCGCTGGATGCTGGGCCCCGACGGGTGGTCGCTGACGCGCTGCGAACTGCCCGAGGAGCTCGGCTCGTACCATTACGAGTGGACCTCCGACGCCGACGAGCGCTTCGGCTTCACCGGAGAGATCACCGAGGCGCGTCCGCCGGTGCGTGAGGTGACCACCGAGCGGCTGGCCGGCACGGACGGGCCGACGACGACGAACGTGCTCACGCTGACTCCGCTCGACGGCACCACGCTGGTCACGCTGCACATCACCTATCCCGACGTCGAGGCCCGTGACCAGGTGCTGGAGACCGGCATGGCCGACGGCCTGGAGGACAGCTACGCACGCCTGGAGCGGGAGGTCCTGGCCGGCTGAGCCGATCGGGGTCCGGCCGCCGCACCGGGCGGGAGGCGACGACCGCACCGTCGTCACCTCCCGCCCGGTCGTGTAACCTGGCTCACAACTTGTGCGTTACATCGATGTAGAACCGGTGGCGCCGAGGAGGATCCACGACCCCGACCGCAGGAGGATCACCGTGCTGCACCGAGCCTCCGCCGCGCTGACCGCGGCGACCGCACTGACGTTGAGCTCCACCGCCCCGCCGGGCAGCCATCCCGGCGGCGGCGCGATGCCCGAGGACCCCGAGCACACTGATGTGGAGGTCCACGACCCGTCGGCGGTCGCCGCCGGCGACGAGACCTGGGTCTTCGGCTCCCATCTGGCCGCCGCCTCCACCGAGGACTTCATCGCCTGGGAGCAGGAGGCCAACCTGCCCACCCCGGAGAATCCGCTCTTCGAGGACGTCACCGTCGAGCTCGCCGAGACCTTCGAGTGGGCCGAGACCGACACCCTCTGGGCGCCGGACGTCTTCCAGCTGGCCGACGGCCGCTACGCGATGTACTACAACGCCTGCGAGGGATCCTCCCCGCGCTCGGCGATGGGCATCGCGATCGCCGACGACGTCGACGGCCCCTATGAGGACCAGGGCATCATCCTGCGCTCGGGCCACCGCGAGGGCGAAGGCCCCTCGGAGGACGGCACGCCCTACGACGCCACGGTGCATCCCAACGTCGTCGACCCGGACATCTTCCGCGACGCCGAGGGCACGCTGTGGATGGTCTACGGCTCCTACTCCGGCGGCATCTTCATCCTGGAGCTCGACGAGGAGACCGGCGAGCCGCTGCCCGGACAGGGCTACGGGAAGCACCTGATGGGCGGCAATCACAGCCGCATCGAGGCGCCGTCGATGATGCACGACCCGGAGACCGGCTACTACTACCTCTTCACCTCCTTCGGCGGGCTGACCGCCGACGGCGGGTACACCATGCGCGTGGCACGCTCGACGGAGCCGGACGGCCCCTTCTACGACGCCGCGGGGAATCGCATGGACCAGGTCGCCGCCGACCCGGAGGAGTCGATCTTCGACGACGAGTCGATCGAGCCCTTCGGCACGCTGGTGATGGACGGCTTCCAGCTCTCCGAGGACGCCGCGGGCGCCGATCCGCAGACCGTGCAGGACCTCGGATACGTCTCCCCCGGTCACAACACCACCTACCGCGACCCGGAGACCGGACGGATGGAGCTGATCTTCCACACCCGCTTCCCGGGCGAGGGCGAACGGCACCAGGTCCGCACCCATCGGATGCAGATGACCGAGGACGGGTGGCCCGTGGCCGCCCCGCTGCAGGAGTCCGGCGAACCGATGGAGAAGGTGCTCCGGCCCGGCGTGCCCGGCGAGTACGAGCTGGTCGACCACAGTCGCGAGATCTCGGCCGAGCCGGCGGAGACGAGGACGGTGACCCTCCTCGGCGACGGCCGGATCGTCGACGCCGAGGGCGAGCCGGCCGGAACCTGGAGACTCGAGGCGCAGAACCGTGCGACGATCACCCTGGACGGCGTCGAGCACGACGGCATCTTCGCCGAGCAGGTGGATCCCGCCGGCGGCGATCCGGTGGTCACCCTCAGCGTGCTCTCCGACAGCGGCGAGGCTGTCTGGGGCGTGCAGACGGCCGCGGACTGATCCCGACCTCGGTGTGATCTCGCCCTCCCGTCCACCGAACTGATGCCCGGCCGGGCGGGAGAGCGGCCGCACGCTCTGTCGACGACCGCCCCGAGCGTGTGGTGTCCGTGGACCGACCGGCGATGGGTTCGGAGGACTTCGCCTTCGTGCTCCAGGAAGTGCCGAGGACCTTCTTCATGCTGCTGGCCGGTTCCGAGGGCCGCCTCGACAGCCGACTGAGACGGTCAGACCTTCTCGCCCACAGCCTCCTCGTCGCTGATCGCCTCCGCGGTGAGAACGCCGGCGGGCTCGCTGTCGCCCTCACGCTCCAGTTCGGAGAAGCGCACCCGTGCGCCGTTCGGGAGGGCGACTTTGAACTCGTCGTCGTGGGCGGAGCTGACCAGCAGACTCCGTGCGCGCTGGAGGGTGCTGACCACATCGGTGGATGCATCGAGCCAGCGGCGCTCCTGCTCGGCGTCGAACTCCTGGACGGGCACTTCATAGACCGTCACTCCTCCGCGGTGCGAGGAGTACCAGTACATGACCGAGAGCAGGGAATGCAGATTCACCCGGGAGAGCAGCAGCTCGTCGTCGGGCCCGCCTCCGGAGTGCAGCTCGATCCGTCGCACCGGCGGGGCCTCCTGCTCGGGGTACAGCGAATCCGGCCGGGGATCGCCGATGTGCACTCTGCTGTAGATCAGGTGCTCCTCCAACCACGTGAGGAAGGCCGGCAGAGTGCCGGTGAAACCATCACCGGCAGGATCATAGGTCGCGTGTTCTGACATGCGAGGGTCTCCCGGTGATGGTCTCGACGATCGCGGAGACGCCGGTCCGTCGCCGGCCGGCGCCCTCCGTGACGACGACGCATCGCCGAACGACGTGACGCCCGTCACGGATCGCGCCCCACTCTACGGGGTCCACGACGCCGACGGGAGCCTCGCGCCGGGGATGACGGTCGGAGGAACTGCTGCGCGTGACGATTCGGATCGGATCAGCGCCATGGCATCGATCCAGCGGAGTCCATGATGCTCTGGAGCCTGGCGGCATGGCCCTCCTGGAGGGCGACCGCGCAGAGAGGAAGTGACCGACATGCTGGTCACGAGCGGCCGGCACGACCCCGTCAGCAGATGCGGGGACTCGCGGAACCGCAGCAGCGCCCGAGCCTCCGTCCGGGCCCCTGCGACCCGCCCCTGTTGGAACGGCGTCCCAGTTCTGGACGTATCTGAGCCTTCTGCGGCGCCAGACGTGTCCAGAGCACGGACGCCGACGACGGAGGTGCCGACCTCAGCGTTGGCCTCGAGGGCCGTGCCGGATGGATGGGGTACCGCTGACATGCGGAAGAGTGGTGTCCGCATGGTGACGTCCAGGTGCCCTCAGAGTCGCCATGGACGACCATGGAGTCGCATGGGCAGTCACACAGAAAGTTCCCAATAAAGTCACTAGTAGACCCCCAGAAGTGATGCACGCCACACCTGCGCGAGGGCATGAAAAAAACCCCGCATCCGCGTGTTCTCGCGGATGCGGGGCTCACCCGAGTGAGTGCCCCCGGCAGGAATCGAACCTGCGGCCTTCGGTACCGGAAACCGACGCTCTATCCCCTGAGCTACGGAGGCGGGGCCTTGAACGGCGAAACCGTTCGACGACCAGATCAGATTACCAGGAGCTAGCCCGTGACTGAAACTCGGTAGCTCCACAGCTCCGAGGACATGCCCACCGGGGCCTTCTTCTCGCTCGAGCCCTCTCCGGAGCCGCTCTCCTCGTCCTCGCCGGAACGGCCGTGGGACCGCTGGAACTGCTCGGAGCTCCGCCAGCTCTCGTAGTCCTCCTCGGAGGTCCAGCGGGTGATGACCAGCCAGGTGGTGCGGCCATCAGTGGGCTCGAGCAGCTCGAAACCCTCGAAACCCGGAGTGCCCTCCATGGAACCGTGCCGGGCGGCGAAGCGGCGGCCCAGCTCGTCGCCGGCATCGGCGGGGACGGTGATCGCATTGATCTTGATGACGCTCATGGCTCCATTGTGCCATCGGGACCCGCCCCGAGGCCGAGCTCCCGATGCTCAGAACAGCGCCGGCTGCGCCGGCGAGGCGGCGATCTCGTTCATCGCCGACTCCGGACCGCCTGCCGGGTCCCGGCGACGGCGCCAGACCTCGTCGTCATCCCGAGGAGCATCGGGACGGTCGAAGCCGTGACGTCGTCGTGCCGCGGCGGCCTGCCGCTCCAGCCAGGACCGATATCCCGACGCGGCGTAGGATCCCCCGCGATAGAGCCGGCGGTACCGGCCGACCAGCTCGGGATGCTCGCGGGCGAGCCACTGCAGGAACCATTCGCGCGCCCCGGGGCGCAGATGCAGGGCGCCGGCGGTCACCTCGGAGGCCCCGGCGTCGGACAGCGCGGCGTGGAGGGCATCGATCTGCTCGGGGGCGTCGCTGAGCCACGGCAGGATCGGCATGGCCAGAACCGAGCACTCCAGACCGGCGTCGGTGATCGACCGGATCAGGTTCAGCCGAGCACGCGGATCCGGAGTGCCCGGCTCGATGCGCTGCTGCAGCTGCGGGTCGACCATCGCCAGCGAGACCGCCACGGAGACCTGCACCAGCTGGGCGGCCTCCCGAAGCAGGGGCAGATCCCGCTTCAGCAGCGGCCCCTTGGTCAGGATCGAGAACGGCGTCCCCGACTCGGCGAGCGTCCGGATGATCCCCGGCATCAGGCGGTAGCGCCCCTCAGCCCGCATATAGGGATCCGAGTTTGTGCCCAGCGCGACGTGCTCACGTCTCCACGACGAACGAGAGAGCTCAGCGCGGAGAACCTCGGCGATATTGGTCTTGACGATGATCTGACTGTCGAAGTCCCGCCCGGAGTCCAGGTCCAGATACTCATGGGTCTTGCGCGCGAAACAGTAGACGCACTGATGCAGGCACCCTCGCGTCGGATTGATCGTCCATTCGAAGGGCATGGCCGACTGCCCCGGCACTCGATTCAGCGCCGTCTTCGCGGCGACCTCGTGGAATGTGACGCCGTCGAACTCGGGGGTGCGCACGCTGCGGATCATGCCCTTCAGCGGGATGAGCGCCGCGGACTCCCCTTCCTGGACCTTCTGGGATTCCCACCGCATGACCACATTCGAACATAGTTTCGAATACGTGTCGAGTGCGCCGAACGCTCCGCCGACCTCAGCCGAGGAGCGCCGTCGCGGCCCCCGCCGCCGCGGCGGCCAGCAGCAGCGAGCCGGTCGCCCGCGCCGTCGCCGTCGCGGCGGACTCGCCGTCGTCGGCGGTCGCCCTCCGACGACGCCGGAGCGCCCGGACCGGAGCGCGCAGCGGCACGCCCACGCCGAGTCCCACCGCCGCGACCGTCAGCAGCACCCGGTTGCCGGCGTCGAGCAGATCGACGCCGGCGGAGGACCCTGACTGCTGAGCGATCCCGACGGCGAGCGTCAGCCCCAGCAGACCGCAGAGAACGGTCAGCAGCAGGCCTCCTCGAACCTCCGGCGAGCGCACCGCGCCCCAGTCCGGCTCACGGAGCAGCCAGGCGCCGACGGCGCCGACGCCGAGGCAGAGCAGCAGCGGCAGCTCGGCGCCGAGGAGCTCTCCGACCGGCGTCGTCAGTCCGAGCATCGCCGCCCCGCCGGCCAGCACGGGCCCGGCGGCCGCTCGCCCGCCTCCCTCGGCCCAGGCCGGCCACCACCCCAGCAGACGCAGCAGCGCGCCGACCCCGGCCGCCAGGAGCGGTCCGGCGGCCTCGGTGCGGGCGGAGACCTGCGAGAGGCTGAGCACCCCGCCGAGCAGATCGTCGCCGGCCAGCGCTCGGGCGATGCGGTCTGCGACGACGGCGACGACCAGGGAGAGCACCAGGCCGGCGCGCACGGCGCGCGGCCGGCCGCGCCCCAGCAGGCGGGTCAGCGCTGAGGGGGTCATCGCGCCAGTCTAGGACGCCGCTCCCCCGGCCCCGCCGCCTGCCGGGCGCCGTCGCCGCCGGCGCGTCGACGGATCAGCGCAGCACCACCGTCTTGGTGCCGTGCAGGATCACCCGCCCCTCGGCGTGCCAGCGCACGGCGTCGGAGAGCGCCTTGCACTCGGTGTCTCGTCCGGCGGCGACCAGATCGTCGGGGCCGTAGGTGTGATCGACGCCGACGACGCTCTGGGCGATGATCGGACCCTCGTCCAGCTCGCTGTTGACGTAGTGCGCCGTGGCCCCGACCGTCTTCACCCCGCGCTCGTACGCCTGGTGGTAGGGCTTCGCACCCTTGAAGCTCGGCAGGAAGGAATGGTGGATGTTGATCACCCGTCCCTCCATCCGCGTGGCCAGCGAGTCGCTGAGGATCTGCATGTAGCGGGCCAGCACCACCAGGTCGATCGCCATCCGGTCGACCAGATCCAGCAGCTGCTGCTCGGCCTGCGGCTTGGTCTCCGGCGTGACCGGGATATGGAAGAACGGGATGTCGTGCCATTCGACCAGTCCCCGGTGATCATCATGGTTCGAGGCCACTGCGACGATGTCGATCGGCAGATCACCCTTCCGCGCGCGGAAGAGCAGGTCGTTCAGGCAGTGCTCGAACTTCGAGACCATCACCAGCACGCGCGGGCGCTCTCCCGGACGACGCAGTCCCCAGTTCATGCCGAAGCGCTCGGCCACCGGAGCGAGGTCCCGCTCGACCTGCTCGGGCGCCGAGGCCTCGTCGGAGCCGCGTTCCGCCCGAGCCCGCAGGAAGAAGTGCTCTTCACGGGGGTCGTTGAACTGTGCGAGCTCCATGATGTTGTAGCCGTGCTCGAGCAGCACGCCGCTCACGGCGTGGACGATCCCCAGCGTGGAGGGACAGTCCAGGGTCAGGATCATGCCGTCGTCGCCGGCCATGGGGCCTCCTCGCGCGAGTCGGGAGCGGATGCGGGCGCCGGGTCGGCCACCGCGTCGGGCACGGCGTCGGACACGCCGTCGGGCGCCGCGAGACGATGCTCGCGCACCGCGTCGAGCAGCCACTGAGCGGTGTACTCGGCGAAGGACACGCGCGGCAGGATCCACCAGTTCTCCTCCGCCGCCCGCCACAGCAGCACGGCCGCCGGTCCGAGCGTGGTGGTCACCGCCGTCCCCGTCGGGAAGACCCGCGGATGCAGATCAGCCGGCACGCCCTTGTCCAGCACGTCCCGGGCGGACGATCCGCCGAGCTCGATGATCGTCCGGTTCGCCGAGAGATCGACCACCTGGCCGGGCTCGGCCCCGAGGGCCTCCTGGAGCAGGGGGACGAGCTCGGAGCGGTTCGGCGGGGCGACGACGAGGAACTCGTCGGGTCCCAGCCAGAGGACGGCGACGTCGGCGGCGTCGCCGGTGACCTCGCCGACTCGGTCCGGCAGCCCGACGCCGAGCGTCTCGGCCAGGGATCGGTGGGCGGCGGTGTCGGGCACCGCCCGCAGGCCGATCTGGGTGGTGAACGGCCGCTCGGCCAGTCGGATCGTCGACGGAGCGGGCTGCGACACCTCCTCGAGTCGGCGGTGCAGAGGCGCCAGCGGCGCGCGCTTCAGCTCATCGGGGCCCTGGGTGAACAGGATGTCAGCCATCGCGGCGGCTCCCTTCGGGGTCGTAGAGGACGGTGGGCGAGACGACGACCTCGACGGGCTGATCGTCGACGACGGCGTGCAGCGTCTCGCCGAGGCGGTTCCGTCCCTCGGCGATCAGCGCCAGGCCGAAGGTCCGCTCCAGCGCCGCCGAGTCGTAGGAGGAGGTCACCCAGCCCTCCATGGGCACCGGGTGCTGCGTCAGGTCCGCCGCGGGGTCGACGAGCTGCACGCCCTCGGGCAGACGCAGCCGCGCGTCCACCGGCAGCACCGAGACCAGATGCTTGCGGTCCTCCCTCCGGGTGTCGGGACGCTCGAAGGACCGCTTGCCGATGAAGTCCTTGTGCTTCGAGACCACCCAGTCCATCCCGGCGTCCTGAGGGGTGACGGTACCGTCGGTGTCCTGGCCGACGATGATGAAGCCCTTCTCCGCCCGGAGCACGTGCATCGTCTCGGTCCCGTAGGGCGTGATGCCGTGGGGCTCCCCCGCCGCGGCGACGTCCTCCCAGACCTGCAGCCCGTACCAGGAGGCCACGTTGATCTCGAAGGCCAGTTCGCCGGAGAAGGAGATCCGGCAGATCCGCGCGGGAATCCCGGAGGCCAGCACCGTCTCGCGGAAGCCCATGAACTCGAAGCCCTCGACGGAGACGTCCAGGTCCGGGGCCAGCTCGGCGATGATGTCCCGGGAGCGCGGCCCGACGACGGCGACCGTCGCATACTGCTCGGTCACCGAGGTGCAGGTCACGTCCAGCTCGGGCCACTCGGTCTGCAGCCACTCCTCGAGCCAGTCCAGCACTCCGGCGGCACCGCCGGTGGTGGTGGTCATCAGGTACCGGTCCTCGGCCAGCCGCAGCGTGACGCCGTCGTCGAAGATCATCCCGTCCTCGCCGCACATGACGCCGTAGCGCCCCTTGCCCACGGCGAGCTTCTTGAAGCCGTTGGTGTAGATGCGGTTGAGGAACTCGCCCGCGTCGGCGCCGCGGATCTCGATCTTGCCCAGCGTGGTGGCGTCCATGAAGGCCGCCGACTCGCGCGCCGCGGCGCACTCGCGCAGCACGGCCTCGTCCATCGTCTCGCCCCCGCGGGGGAAGTACCAGGGACGCTTCCACTGACCCACGTCCTCGAACTCGGCCCCCTGCTCGACGTGCCAGGAGTGCATCGGAGACACCCGGGCGGGGTCGAAGAGGTCGCCGCGGCGGGTGCCGGCCAGGGCGGCGAAGGCCACCGGCGTGTACGGCGGCCGGAACGCGGTCAGTCCGATCCCCTCCGGGTTCTCCCGGCCGAGCAGCCGCGCGAGGGCGGCCACCAGGGCCGCGCTGCTGGTCTTGCCCTGGTCGTGGGCGGTGGAGATCGAGGTGTAGCGCTTCACATGCTCCACCGAGCGCATGCCCGCTCCGGTGGAGCGCATCACATCGGCGATCGTCTGATCCCGCTGGAAGTCGACGAAGTGGTTCCGGTAGGCCTCCCGGTCCTCGCCGTCCAGCGGCGGCACCAGCCACACCGGCGCCGCCGGGGTGATCTCCTCGACGGGAGCCCGCGGGATCGAGGGTTCGCGGGAGAAGCCGACGTCGACGGCGGCCGCCGCCCCGGCCCGTGCGCCCTCGGCGAGCGCCCCGGAGAGGTCGAATGTGCCGTCCACGCTGCCGGCGGTGCGCTGGCCGGTCACCGGAGTCTCGGGCACGAAGGCCGCCAGCGACTCCTCCCAGCGGATCCGGCCCTGACGCTGGGTGTGCAGGTGGATCGCCGGGGAGAAGCCGCCGGAGAGCGCGAGCACATCGGTCTCGACGGCCTTCACGAAGCCGGTGAGCGTCCCGTCCTCGGCGATGGGGCTGATGATCGCCGAACTGAGCACTCCGTCCTCGTCGCCCTCGGTGTGGGCGACCACCGAGCCGGTGTGCACCGGCACCCCGGCCTCCTGGGTCCGGGCCGCCCGCGGCGAGAGCTCGGGGCGGGAGTCGACGACGGCGACGACCTCTCCGCCGACCCGGCGGAGGTCGTCGACGAGGTCGTAGGCCTGGTCGCCCGTGGTGGCGACGACGGTCCGGTCCCCGACGAGCACGCCGTGGCGGTTCAGGTACCGCTGCACCGCCCCGGCGAGCATGATGCCCGGCCGGTCGTTGTGCGCGAAGACCATGTGGCGCTCGTGGGCGCCGGTGGCCAGCACGACCTGGCCGGCACGGATGTGCCAGACCCGTTCGCGGGAGACGCCGTCGCCCGGCGGCCGCGTCCAGTGGGCGGTGCGCCGCTCCACGGCCACCATGTAGTTCGCGTCGTAGCTGCCGACCACCGTGGTCCGCTGCAGGTGCACCGCCTCCGGGTGGTCGGCCAGCTCGCCCTCGACGCCGCGGATCCAGGAGCGGGCCGGCTGGCCGTCGATCAGTGCGCCGGGACGGGCGTCGAGGCCGCCGCCAGCCTCGGGCTGCTCGTCCAGCAGCATCACCCGGGCGCCGGAGCGGGCCGCCTCGCGGGCGGCGGCCAGTCCGGCGGGTCCGGCGCCGACGACGAGCACGTCGGTGTGGACGTGCTTATGGTCGTAATAGGCCTCGTCGGGGCCGGGGTCCAGGGTGCCGAGCCCGGAGAGCAGCTCGACCTCCATGCCGTCGACCAGCTCGACGGTCGGCGCCGAGAGCATCGACTCGCGGGCCTGGCCGGGGTGCGGGGAACGCACCGAGAGCAGCCCGTTGGGCTCCTCGACGCCGGCGGCCATGAGGCCGCGGGGCCGGCCGCGGTAGATGGAGTCGCCGACGCGGATCCGGCCGGAGGCCAGCAGCGCACTGGCCACGGTGTCGCCCTCGGCGCCGACGAGCTCCTCCCCGTCGAAGTGCAGTCGACGCGGCCGGGCGGGTTCGATGCGAGCGTGGGGGGCGGCCGCCGTGGGGACTCGTCGGGGTGTCGCCGTCATGCGTGTCCTCCTTCGGACGTGGTGGACTCGGCCGGGCGTCCGCCCGGGGGCCGGGGGCCGATCGGCTCCACCGACTGGACCTCGTAGGTGACGGTGTTCCGCACCGCGTTGAACCATCTCCGGCAGCCGGCGGAGTGGACCCAGCGCTCGGCGAACAGCCCCTTGGGGTTCTCCCGGTAGAAGAGGTAGCGCGCCCATGCGGCGTCGTCGAGTGCGTGGGGATCCTCCGGGTGGGAGACGTGGGCCTGGCCGCCGTAGGCAAACTCGGTCTCATTGCGCGGCCCGCAGTGCGGGCAGGGGATCAGCATCATGGTGGGACCTCTTGGGGACGGAGTCGGTGGTCGAGGACCGCGGTCAGTGGGCGACGCCGGCGGCGCCGTGCTCGTCGATGAGGAAGCCGGTCTCGAAGCGCTCCAGGGAGAACGGCACGTTGAGCGGATGCGGCTCGTCGTGGGCGATCGTGTGGGCGAAGGTCATCCCCGAGGCGGGGGTGCCCTTGAACCCGCCGGTGCCCCAGCCGCAGTTCACGTAGAGCTGGTCGACCGGCGTCTTCGAGATGATCGGCGAGGCGTCGAGGGTCGTGTCGACGACTCCGCCCCACGTCCGCAGCACGTGGGCGCGGCCGAACATCGGGAAGAGCTCGACGGCGGCGGCCATCTGGTCCTCGATCACGTGGAATCCTCCACGCTGCCCGTAGCCGACGTACTGGTCGATGCCCGCACCGAGGACCAGCTCGCCCTTGTGCGCCTGGGAGACGTAGACGTGGACGTGGTTGGACATCACCACGGTCGGATGCACCGGTTCGAAGAGCTCCGAGACCAGCGCCTGCAGGGGATGCGACTGGATCGGCAGCCGGACCCCGGCCATCTCCGCGACCTGGGAGGAATGCCCGGCCGCGGCGAGTCCGACCTTGCCGGCGTGGATGCGACCCTGAGTCGTCTCGACGCCCACGACACGGTTCCCGTCCTTGAGGAAGCCGGTGACCTCGCAGTTCTGGATGAGGTCCACGCCCAGCTCGTCGCAGCGCCGGGCCAGCGCCCAGGCGACGTGGTCGTGCTTGGCGATGCCCGCCCGCGGTTGGTAGGTCGCGCCCATGATCGGATACCGGATATCGTCGCCGGTGTTGATGATCGGGCAGACGTCCTGAACCTCCTCGGGGCTCAGCCACTCGGCGTCGACGCCGTTGAGCCGGTTGGCCTCCACGCGGCGCCGGGACTCCCGGACGTCTCCCAATGTATGGGCCAGGTTCAGCACGCCCCGCTGGGAGAAGAGGAAGTCGTAGTCCAGCTCCTCGGGCAGCTGCTCCCAGAGCTTCAACGACTGCTCGTAGATCGCCGCGCTCTCGTCCCACAGGTAGTTGGAACGGATGATGGCGGTGTTGCGGGCCATGTTCCCGCCGGCCAGCCAGCCACGTTCGACGACGGCGACGTTCGTGATCCCGTGGTGCGCGGCCAGGTAGTAGGCGGTGGTCAGCCCATGACCTCCTCCGCCGACGATGACCACGTCGTAGGAAGACTTCGGCTCGGGGTTCCTCCAGAGGAAGTCCGGGTGTTCGGGCGGCGGCACGGCCATCAGGCGACCTCCTCGATCGCGGGCTCCAGGTGGGGGTACAGCGGGAAGCGTGCGGCCAGCGCGGCGACCCGGTCGCGCAGCTCGGCGAGGTCGCCGTCGGTCAGCCGAGGAGCCAGCGCGAAGGCGATGAGGTCGGCGATCTCGGCGAACTCCTCGTCGCCGAAGCCGCGGGACGCCAGCGCCGGCGTGCCGATCCGCAGCCCCGAGGAGATCTTCGGCGGACGCGGGTCGAAGGGCACGGCGTTGCGGTTGACGGTGATGCCGATCTCATGCAGTCGGTCCTCGGCCTGCTGCCCGTCCAGCTCGGCGTCGCGGAGGTCGACCAGCACCAGGTGCACGTCGGTGCCGCCGCTGACCAGCCGGATCCCGGCGGCCGAGACGTCGGGCTCGCTCAGCCGGCGGGCGAGGATCCGGGCGCCGGAGAGCGTGCGCTCCTGGCGGTCCCGGAAGGCGGCCGAGCCTGCGGCCCGGAAGGCCACCGCCTTGCCGGCGATCACGTGCTCGAGCGGACCGCCCTGCTGCCCGGGGAAGACGGCGGAGTCGATCTTCTTCGCCAACGATTCCCGCGAGAGGATCACCCCGCCGCGCGGCCCGCCGAGGGTCTTATGCGTGGTGGTGGTGACGACGTCGGCGTACGGGACCGGCGACGGGTGAAGCCCGGCGGCGACCAGGCCGGCGAAGTGCGCCATGTCCACCATCAGCCAGGCTCCGACCTCGTCGGCGATCTCGCGGAAGGCGGCGAAGTCCAGCTGCCGCGGATAGGCCGACCAGCCGGCGATGATCACCCGCGGGCGATGCTCGCGCGCCAGCCGGGCGACCTCCTCCATGTCGATGCGGTGGTCGTCCTCGTCCACGCCGTAGGAGACGACGTGGTACAGCCGACCGGAGAAGTTCAGCCGCATCCCGTGGGTCAGGTGCCCGCCGTGGGCCAGGTTCAGTCCGAGGATCGCCTCCCCCGGCTCGAGCAGGGCCATCAGCGCTGCGGCGTTGGCCTGTGCCCCGGAGTGGGGCTGGACGTTGGCCGCCTCGGCGCCGAAGAGGTCGCGGATCCGGTCGACGGCGAGCTGCTCGACGCGGTCGACGTGCTCGCAGCCGCCGTAGTAGCGGGAGCCGGGATAGCCTTCGGCGTACTTGTTGGTCAGCACCGACCCCTGGGCCTCCATCACCGCCGGCGAGGTGAAGTTCTCGGAGGCGATCATCTCCAGGGTGGTGCTCTGTCGGTGGAGCTCCGCGTCGATCGCCGCGGCGATCTCCGGGTCCTCCTCGCGCAGCGAGGCGACGGCGTCGGTCATGGTCTCTCCTAGTGGGGTCTCGGAAATCCAGGGCGATGCGCGCGGCGGGCGGCTCTGCCCGCGGCGCGGTCTCAGCACTCGACGACGGACACGGCCAGTCCGCCGAGCGCGGTCTCCTTGTATTTGTGGGACATGTCCTTGCCGGTCTCGCGCATGGTGTCGATGACCTGGTCGAGGCTCACCCGGTGCTCGCCGTCGCCCATCAGCGCCATCCGCGCCGCGTTGACCGCCTTGGTCGCCGCGATCGCGTTGCGCTCGATGCAGGGCACCTGCACCAGACCGCTGACCGGGTCGCAGGTCAGCCCCAGGTTGTGCTCCATGGCGATCTCCGCGGCGTTCTCCACCTGCTCGACAGTGCCGCCGAGGACCTCGCAGAGACCGGCGGCGGCCATCGACGACGCCGAGCCGACCTCGCCCTGGCAGCCGACCTCGGCTCCGGAGATCGAGGCCTGCTCCTTGTAGAGCACTCCGATCGCCCCGGCGGTCAGCAGATAGGTCGTCACGATGTCCTCGCGGTCCGCCTCGTCGGCGAACGTGGCGCCGGGCCCGTAGTGCGTGGCGTAGAACCCGACGGCGGGGATGATGCCCGCGGCTCCGTTGGTCGGGGCGGTGACGACCCGGCCGCCGGAGGCGTTCTCCTCGTTGACCGCCAGCGCCACCAGATTCACCCACTCCTGCCAGTAGGCATGGCTGCGGTCGGGGTCCCGCTCCATCAGCCGGGCATGCCAGTCGCCGGTGCGCCGTCGGACCTTCAGCCGGCCGGGCAGCGGCCCGATGCGACGCCGTGCCGACTCCTTGCTCTCCTCCATCACCTGCCAGATCTCCAGCAGCCCGGAGCGCACCTCGGATTCGGAACGGGAGGCGCACTCGTTGGCCAGCATGATCCGGGACAGGGGCAGCTGCTCGCGCCGGGAGATCTCGAGCAGCTCGGCGGCGGTGCGGAAGGGGAAGGGCACCTCGCTCGTGGCCTCCCCCGCGTCCTGTTCCGGCTCCTGCCCCGCGGCGTCCTCGTCGACTCCGACGTGGTCGGAGACCTCGTCGCCCTCGGCGACGACGAATCCGCCGCCGACGGAGTAGTAGATCTCCACGGCGATCTCGGCGCCCCCGGCATCGCGGGCGGTCAGCTGCATCGCGTTGCTGTGTCGCTCCAGCATGGTCAGCGGACGCTGGACGAAGTCCTCCTCACGAAGGGCGATGTCATGCCGCGCCCCGAGCTGCGCGCCCACCTGGACCAGCCCGTCGGCGCGCATCTCCGCCAGCCGCTCGTCGACCTGGTCGGGACGGACCGTCTCCGCCGCCCAGCCCTCGAGGCCCAGCAGCACCGCGCCGAAGGTGCCGTGGCCGGCGCCGGTGGCGGAGAGCGAGCCGAAGAGGTCCACTCGGATCTCCGCGACGCGCGGCAGCACGTCAGGCCGCACCAGGTGCTCGTCGACGAAGCGGCGCGCCGCACGCAGCGGCCCGACGGTGTGCGAGGAGGACGGCCCGATGCCGATGCTGAACAGGTCGAAGACGCTGATGGTCATGGTGACGACCGAACTGCGGAGAGGCCCTCCGCCGCGGAGCCGGTCGGCATCCCGATCGCCTCGTACCACCAGGCATGGAACTCTGCGATGTGATGCTCGCTGGGGACCAGCGCCCCGCCGCCGCGGTAGGCGGTCGACGACATCGAGGGCTGGGTCAGCTCGCAGGCGTTGAAGTCCTGCTGGTTGACGCGGTGGAAGAGCTCGACCGACTTGCTCACGTCCAGCGTGCCGGCGTCGATCTGCTCGACGACCTCGGGCAGGAAGAGCCAGTCGCAGACCACAGTCGTCCGGCTCTCCGAGATCGGGAACATCCGGTGGATGATCACGTGGTCCGGGACGGTGTTGATGAACACCTGAGGCCGGACGGTGATCGCGTAGTACTTCCGCTCCTGGTCCGGCGCGACGGCCGGCAGCTCCGAGACGCCCGAGGAGCCGTCGACGGTGAAGCCCTCGACCTCGCCGCCGAAGGAGGCCCCGTGGACCTGGCCGCCGGCGCGCTGCGAGGCCAGACCGTCCGCGAACTCCGGGATGACCTCGGTCAGCTCCGGGTGGATCGTCGCGCAGTGGTAGCACTCCATGAAGTTCTCGATGATGAGCTTCCAGTTCGCCTGCACGTCGTAGGTCTTGGTCTCGCCGCAGGCGAGGTCCTCGATGCCGTAGTTGTCGATGGACTCGACCTCGCCGAAGCTGGTGCGGACCTCGCCCAGGACGGTGTCCTCGAAGGAGGGCGGGTCCTCGGCGAGGCAGACCCAGACGTAGCCCAGCCACTCCCGGACGTGGACGGGCTTGAGGCCGTACTCCTGCCGGTCGACGTCGGGCATCGAGGTCAGGTTCGGCGCCGCCACGAGCTCGCCGTCGAGCCCATAGGTCCAGGCGTGATACCCGCACTGCAGCGTCTTGTTCCGGCCCTCGTCGGAGGTGCACACGCGCATGCCGCGGTGGCGGCAGACGTTGAAGTAGGCCGCGATCCCGGACCTGCGGGTGCGCACCAGGATGATCTCCTCGCGGCCGATCGTGGCGGTCTTCCACTGGCCGGCGCTCGGCAGCGAGTCGGCGCGGAGCACGCAGTTCCACTGACGCTCGAAGATGTGCTCCTGCTCGCGGGCGAAGATCTCCGGGTCGGTGTAGGCCTCCCCCGGCGGCGTCGGCTTCAGGGATGAGCCGGGCAGGGGCTCCTCCAGGTGGTCGATGATCATGGATGTCCTCTTTCTGCAGGGGCGGTTCCGTGGCTGGGCGGCGGGCCACCCGCGACGCCGACGCCTCGGGGGCGCGCCGGGGACTCGTCGCAGATGGTCAGGCGACCAGGGCCGGCTCGGTGCGCACCTGGCGCTGCTTGCGCCAGCGCTTGACCTCGCGCAGCCGGTTGAAGCCGAGGATGCCGACCTCGGCACCCTCGCGGAGGTAGCTGACCAGCAGGTCGTTCGTCTCGATCGAGCCGTCGACCACGCGGACCTCGTCCGCCAGGCCGATGCGCCCGGCGCCCTGGATCCGGACCTCGTACTGCTCCGACCAGAAGTAGGGCTCCTGGAAGGGAGCCGGCGGGATGCCGGTCAGCGAGGCGGCCAGGATGCCGGCCTGCTCCACCGCCTCCTGCCAGTGCCCGACCGGACGCAGCCCGGAGGCCTGGGAGGCCCACTGGGCACAGTCGCCGGCGGCCCAGATGCCCGGCATGCCGGTGAATCCGGTGTCGTCGCAGAGGATCGCGCCGGTCACCGGGTCGAGGCTCAGGATCCCGTCGCGCAGCCAGGCGGTGGACGGCGTCGCGCCGATGGCGCAGATGACGATGTCGGCCTCGACCGTCTGGCCGTCGGCGAGGACGAGCTCCTGGCCTCCCGGCACGTCGTTCACCTCAGCGGCGCGGGCCGGTGCGGTGAAGGCGACGTCGCGGCGCTCATGCAGCGCGCGCACCGCCTCGCCCACGGGGGCACCGAGCCGCGCGGCGCCGGGATTGTGCTCACCGGCGGCGACGGTCACCTCCGCCGCTCCGCGCTCGACGCAGGTCGCCGCGGCCTCCAGGGCGAGGAAGCCGCCGCCGACGATGGCGACGCGCTGGCTCTCGACGGCGCGACCGCGCAGGGCGATCGCGTCGTCGACGTTGCGCAGCACGAAGGTCCCCTGGCCGGAGATGGGCAGCCGGCAGGCCTGGGCTCCGGTGGCGAGGACGATGCTGTCGGCGCCGTGGAACGTGCCGTCGGCGGTCTCCACGCCCAGCGGCTCGGAGGAGAGGTGCACGGCCGCGGAGCCGCCGGCCCAGGTCACGTCGAGGGGGTTCTCGGGGTCGTCGAGGACCAGATGCTCGAAGGCCGCGGCCCCGCTGAGGAAGGCCTTGCTCAGTGCGGGGCGGTCGTAGGCGGGGTGCAGCTCGTCGCCGAGCACGGTGATCGCGCCGACGTGGCCGTTCAGACGGGCGCCGCGGGCCACATGGTAGCCGGCGAGGCCGGAGCCGACGATGAGCAGGTGCCCGTCGACCGGGAGTCCTGGGTTCAGCGGGTTGATCGGGCTCATGGTGCTCTCTTCCATCAGACGGTCACGCCGGGGGGCAGATTGGGAGCGTCCTGGGACAGCTCGACGAGGACGTCGTCGCCGTCGACCTCGACCTCGTGGACCCGGACGCCGCGTTTGGCGGGCGGCTGGTCGACCGCCCCGGTGCGGAGCGAGAAGGTGCTCTCGTGCAGCGGGCACTCGACCCGACAGTCCTCGACCCATCCGGCCGCCAGCGAGGCGTCCTGATGCGTGCACGTGTCGTCGAGGGCATGGACCTCGCCCTCCTCCGTCATGAAGACCGCGATGGGCGGACTGATCGAATCGATGCGGAGTCCCTCCCCGGGAGTCAGGTCCTGCAGGGAACAGACGCGGAAACTCACTTGCCATCACCACCAGGCTGGAACTATTGTTGCCTATAGAGCAACATGGTTTGCTGTGTGCAACATGTCGTGTGATAGAAATTACAGCTCGCATCACAGAACGGTCAAGGACCTTGACCGATCGAATTGAGGAGGGCCCGCTTGAAGCCCGAGAACCTGAACCCGATCCAGTCCGTGGATCGAGCGGCACAGATCCTGCGCCTGTTGAGCGAGGAGTCGACGATGACGATCACCGAGGTCGCCCGCGCGCTCGACGTGCACCGCTCCACGGCCTTCCGCCTGCTCGGCACGCTCGAGCTGCACAGCCTCGTGGAGCAGGAGACCGAGCGCGGCGCCTATCGACTGGGGATGGCCCTGCTGCACATGGCCAATTCGGTGGCCAGCCGGATGGACTTCACCAAGGATGCCCAGGCCTGCTGCGACGCCCTGGCCCAGCACCTTAACGAGACGGTGAACATCGCGATCCTGGACGACGGCCACGCAGTGACGATCACCCAGGCCACCGACGACCAGATGCTCAGCGTCAGCCAGCAGTACGTGGGCCAGCGGGGCCCGCTGCACGCGACGTCGACGGGCAAGATGCTGCTGGCCCATGCCGACGAGGAGGAGTTCGAGCGGCTGATCGAGCGCGGCCTGGACAGCTTCACCGGCATGACGATGACCGACCCCGAGGTGCTCCGCAGCGAGCTCGAGACCATCCGGCGACGCAGCTGGGCCTCGGCCGTGGCGGAGTGGGAGCAGGGGATCAACGCCCTGGCAGTGCCGGTGCGCGGACAGGGCGGCCGCGTGGAGGCCGCCCTGTCCATCACAGCTCCGTCGTTCCGCCTGCCGGAGTCCCAGTTCGCCGAGCTCGCCGAGCGGCTCAAGGAGCAGGCGCGGACGCTGGAGGCACGGATGGGCTACCTCGGCGACCACTGAGCCCGCGGAGCGCGCTGAATCAGCAGAACTCGCCGAACCGGCCCCAGGCGGAGGGGATCGCGGCCGCGTCCAGGAAATCTGGAGGTCGACCCCCTTGTGCGGCAGATCACAGCCTTTCTAGAGTTGGTTGCGCAGATAGAACACTGTTTTTTATAGTGCAACCAATGGAGGGCATATGTCCCAGCATGCCGCGGCGCACGGATCCCGCGTGGTCATCATCGGTCTCGGAGTCGTCGGCGCGGCGGTGGCCGACGAGCTGGTCCAGCGAGGCTGGCAGGATGTCACCGTCGTCGAGCAGGGCCCGGCCTACGAGACCGGCGGGTCCAGCTCGCACGCCCCCGGGTTCGTCTTCCAGACGTCCACGAACAAGGCCTCGTGCGAGCTCGCCCAGCGCACGCTGGACAAGCTCGACGGAGCCGAGGTCTCCGGCGAATGGGTGATGAAGCGCGTCGGCGGCCTGGAGCTCGCCACGACCCCGGCGCGCGAGGCGGAGCTGCGGCGCCGCCGCGACGCCGCCGCCGCGTGGGGCGTGCCGGCGCGGCTCGTCGCCCCCGAGGAGGTGGCCGAACTGTGGCCGGGCCTGGACACCGACCATGTGCTCAGCGCGCTCCACACCCCCACCGACGCCGTGGTCAAAGGGACCCGGGCCGTGGAGTTCCAGGCGCGTCGCGCGGAGGCCGGCGGCGCCCGGATCCTCAGCCGGACCCAGGTGACCGGCATCCGCCGGTCGGGCGACCGGGTCACCGGCGTCGATGTCCGAGCAGTCGGCAGCGACGCCGAGCCGGAGCCGCTCGAGGCCGACATCGTCGTCTCCTGCGCCGGCCTCTGGGGACCGAAGATGGCCCGTGAGCTGCTCGGCGTCGACATCCCGATGGTCCCGGTCGAGCATGGCTTCGGCTTCAGCCGGCCGCTGGAGTCCCTGGCCAGTCTCGACGATCAGACCGAGGTCGCCCGGCCGATGATCCGCCATCAGGATCACGCCATGTACCTCCGCGAATGGGGCTCGCGGATCGCGATCGGCGCCTACGAGCACCGGCCGCTGCCGGTGGACGACGACGAGATCGCCGACCCCGAGCAGGCCGAGCGCAACGGCGTCCAGCCCTCCATCCACGCCTTCACCCGTCAGGACTTCGAGTCCTCCTGGGTCGAGGCGCAGAAGCTGCTGCCCGAGCTGCGCGAGTCCACGCTCGACGAGAGTCTGAGCTTCAACGGGATCTTCTCCTTCACTCCCGACGGCGGCCCGCTGCTCGGGCCGGTGCCGGGGCTGGAGGGTCTGTGGATGGCCCAGGCGGTGTGGGTCACCCAGTCGGCCGGCGTCGGCGAAGTCGTCGCCGAATGGATCACCACCGGCAAGCCGGGGATCGACACCCATGGCCTCGACCTCTCCCGCTTCGATCCGCTGATGACCTCGAAGCGCTGGGCGCGCGAACAGGGCGAGGAGTCCTACGACGAGGTCTACGACATCGTCCACCCCCGCTCGACGACGCTGCGCCTGCGATGCCTGCGCACGTCGCCGTTCTACGAGCGTCAGCGCGGCCGCGGTGCGGCGTTCAGCTCCGCCACCGGCTGGGAGCGTCCGCTGTGGTACGAGTCGAACGCCACTCTGCCGGACCGGAAGCCGGCGGTGCCCATGCTCGGCGACTCGCCGCTGCCCACTCGGGATCAGTGGTCCGCGCAGTACTGGAGCCCGCTGGTGGCGGTGGAGGCGCAGCGCCTGCGCGAGTCCGTCGGGCTGGTGGACATGTCCTCGCTGCCGCGGCTGGAGCTCTCCGGCCCCGGGGCGACGGAGTTCTTGGACGCTCTGGCGGACGAGGCGCTCCTCAGCCGACGCGTGGGACGCTCCGTGGGCAGCATCGTCTACGCGCTCATCCTCGACGATGGCGGAGGGATCCTCTCCGACATCACGATCGCCCGCACCGGCGAGGAGACCTACCACTTCGGGACCAACGGCAACCAGGACGCCGCCTGGCTGTGGGCCCGCATGCGCGAGCACGGGGTGCAGCTGCACCTGACCGACGCCGCCTCCGGTTCCTGCGGGCTCGGCCTCTGGGGACCCAAGGCCCGCGAGATCCTCTCCGAGCTGGTGGACGAGGACATCTCCCACGAGTCCTTCCGCTTCTACCGCTGCCGGGAGCTCTCCGTGGCCGGCGTGCCGGTGCTGGCGATGCGGCTCAGCTACGTCGGCGAGCTCGGCTGGGAGCTCTACACTCCGGCCGAGTTCGGCCGCTACCTCTGGGACACGCTGATCGCCGCCGGCCGACCGCACGACATCCTGCCGGTGGGGCGCCGCGCCTTCGAGAGTATGCGACTGGAGAAGGGCATGCGCCTCTGGGGCGCCGACATGACCCGCGAGCACACGCCGGCTGAGGCGGGCCTGGAGTTCGCCTGCCGCGGAGCGACGCTCGAGAAGCTCGCCGCGCTCGGGGCCGATCAGCCGACGCGCCGCCTGGTCTGCCTGACCCTGGAGGATCCCTCTCGGGTGCTCATGGGCCACGAACCGGTCCATGACCCGACAGACCCGGAGGGGCCGGCGATCGGCTACATCACCAGCGCAGACCAGGGCTACACCACGGGCCTGTCGATCGCCTACGCCTGGCTGCCGATCGAGCACGTCGCCGTCGGCACCGTCGTCGAGGCCTCCTACTTCGGCGAACGGCACCGCGCCACGGTGGCGCAGGATCCGCTCTTCGACCCGACAGCCTCGCGCATGCGGGCCTGACCTCGGGGCTTCTCCGCGTCCGGAGCCCCCGGGCGCGAACCGGCGCCCGCACCCCTCGTCCATCCCTCACGAACAGGAGCACCATGCCGTATACCGTCGATGCCGTCGTCGTCACCGAGAAGAACGCCCCCGCGACCGTGGAATCGATCATCGTCCCCGACCCCGGCCCCGGCGAAGCCCTGGTCGATGTCCATACCTGCGGAGTCTGTCAGACCGACCAGCACTTCCAGCGCGGCGGAGTCGGCGACGACTTCCCCTACCTGCTCGGCCACGAGGCCACCGGCCGCATCGCCGCCGTCGGCGAGAACGTCACTTCCCTCGCCGTCGGCGACAAAGTCATCCTCAACTGGCGCGCCGTCTGCGGCGACTGCCGCGCCTGCGCCAAAGGCCAGCCGCAGTACTGCTTCGACACCGCCAACGCCACCCAGAAGATGACCCTGACCGACGGCACCGAGCTCGAACCCGCCCTGGGCATCGGCGCCTTCGCCGAGAAGACCCTGGTCGCCGCCGGCCAGTGCACCGTCATCGACGACGTCGACGACTCCCACGACGCCGCGGTCGGGCTGCTGGGCTGCGGCGTGATGGCCGGCATCGGTGCCGCGATCAACACCGCCGGCATCCAACGCGGCGAATCCGTCGCGGTCATCGGCTGCGGCGGGGTCGGCACTGCGGCGATCACCGGCGCACGGCTGGCCGGAGCGACGACGATCATCGCCGTCGACCTCGACGAGCGCAAACTCGACACCGCCCGGCAGCTGGGCGCGACCCACACCGTCTCCGCCGCCACCACCGAGGTGGTCGAGGCCATCCGTGAACACACCGCAGGCTTCGGCGCCGATGTGGTCATCGATGCCGTCGGGATCCCGGCGACCTACACCCAGGCCTTCTACGCCCGGGATCTCGCCGGCCGGGTGGTGCTCGTCGGGGTCCCCGACGCCTCGCTGACCCTGGAGCTGCCGCTGCAGGATGTCTTCGCCCGCGGCGGAGCGCTGAAGTCCTCCTGGTACGGCGACTGCCTGCCCTCCCGCGACTTCCCGATGCTGGTCGATCTGTACCAGCAGGGACGCCTGGATCTGGATGCCTTCGTCACCGAACGCGTGCGCCTGGATCAGGTCCAGCAGGCCTTCGAGACCATGAACCAGGGCGAAGTGCTGCGCAGCGTCGTCGAGATCACCTGAGACGAGATCCGCCGACCCGGCGCCTCTGCCGAGGCTCCGCCCCGACCGCCCCGACCGCCCCGACCGCCCCGAGCGAACGAGAGGAACAGACATGACCCGAGCCCGCATCGAGCATCTGACCACCGCGGGGACCTTCTCCCTGGACGGCGGCACCTGGGAGGTCGAGAACAACGTCTGGCTCGTCGGCGACGACGAGGAAGTCATCATCATCGACCCCGCCCACGACGCCGAAGCCGTCGCCGAGGCCGTCGGCGGCCGGCAGGTGGTCGCGATCCTGCTCACCCACGGCCACGACGACCACATCAGCGAAGCCCTGGCCGTCCAGCGCGCCGTCGGCGGACGCATCCACCTCAACCCCGAGGATCTGGTCCTCTGGGAACAGGTCCACGGCCACACCAAGCCCGACGTCGATCTCGCCGACGGAGACACCTTCACCGTCTCCGATGTACGACTGACCGCGATCCACACACCGGGCCACTCGCCGGGCTCGACCTGCTTCTTCACCGACGACCTCACCGATGAGCACCACCCCGGCGGGCCGGTGCTCTTCTCCGGCGACACCCTCTTCCAGGGCGGGCCCGGAGCGACGGGGCGCTCCTACTCCAGCTACGAGCTGATCCTCGACTCCATCGAGGGCCGGATCTTCAACGACCTGCCCGAGACCACCCGAGTGCACACCGGCCAC